>CAZBGL010000205.1:0-9873 GCA_964491375.1 uncultured Thermodesulfobacteriota bacterium
CATGCCCACCCAGTACAGGAGATCCCGCCGGAACCTGCCCTGCTGCGCCAGGGTGTGGAGGTCCTGGCCTGCGGTGGCCAGGAACCGGATCGGGGGCATCCCCCCGTCCGCCGGAGCCGCGCCCCACGCCTCCACCACCCCCAGGACCCGTGTCTGTACGTCCGGCGGGGCCTCATCCAATCCCTCCAGGACCACGGTGCCCCCCCGCCAGGCATCGAGTGCCCCGGGCTCCTCCAGGGCACGGAGTCCCTCTGGGGTCCTCACGCACACGAACGCAAGCGGCCCCTCCGAACGGGGGCTGAGGGCGTGGAGGTAAGTGGCCCACAGGCTCTTTCCCACGCCCGTTTCCCCGTACAGGAGCACCGCTACGTCCGTGGGTGCCGCCCGTGTCAGAGCCTCCCGGACCTCGCGCATCGCCGGGCACACCGCCACCGGATCGGGAACCCCCGACGGGGCTGCCGGCCGCCTCCGTGCTTCGGCTCTCACGGCATCCTTCCGCACCGTCCGCAAACTCCTTCCACGTGAGCTGCCTCCTGGGCGCACACCCACATCCCAACGCCGAGGCCCGGGCCCCGAAGACGTTCCTACGCACCGGGAGAACCGCGTGGCTCGGGCGGGCGCGAACGCGCAATGTACAACCTCGCCGCGGCAACCCGCCGCTCGGAAGCGCCCGGCGAGCACCTCCGGGGCGGGTCGTTGCCGCCCGGAAACGTCGGCGCCCGCCGCCCCGTAGGGCCCCCCGGGTACGGGCGCTCGCAGGGTTCGTCGACCCGGCCCGGGCCTAGGCCGCCTCGCGCACCTCCCGGGAGCGGTTCGCCAGGTCCAGCACCTGGGTCACGTCGAGGATCAGGGTGACCCGGCCGTCCCCGCGGATGGTGGCGCCCGCAATAGCCGGGGTGTCCGAGAGATATCCGCCCAGGCTCTTGATGACCACCTCCTCCTGGCCCAGCAGGGCGTCCACCACCAAGCCGATCCGCTTCTCGGCCAGGCCGAGGATGACCACGTACTCACGGCCCGAGGATTTCTTCTCGGGGACCTGCAAGAGGGCGTCCAGGCGCACCAGGGGGATCACCAAGTCCCGGAGCCTGAGGACCGGGAAGCCGTCCAGGGTCTGGATCTGTCCGGGGTCCACCCGCACGGTCTCCACCACGCTCACCAAGGGAACGGCGTACACCTCGGCCCCCGACTGGACGAGCAGGGCCTGGATGATCGCCAGGGTCAGGGGAATCCGGACCTCCACCCGCGTCCCCTCGCCCGGGGACGAGTCGATCTCGATCAACCCGTTGAGCTGCTGGATGTTCGTGCGGACCACGTCCATTCCCACGCCCCGGCCGCTGACGTTGGTGACCCGCTCGGCTGTCGAAAACCCCGGGGCAAAGATCAGGTTGAACGCATCCCGCTTGGAGAGGTTGGCCGCCTCCTGGGGCGTGATCAGCCCCTTTTCCACGGCCTTGGCCTTGAGCTTCTCCGGGTCCATGCCCCGGCCGTCGTCTTCGATGCACACCACGATGTGGTTCCCCTCGTGCCAGGCGGCCAGCCGGATCAGCCCCTCCCGGGGCTTGCCCACCCGCGCCCGTTCCTCCGGTGGCTCGATCCCGTGATCGGCGGCGTTCCGGATGAGGTGCACCAGGGGATCGCCGATCACCTCCACCACCGACTTGTCCAGTTCGGTGGCCTCGCCTTCGGTCTCCAGCCGGATCTCCTTGTTCAGGCTCCGGGCCAGGTCCCGGACCATCCGGGGAAACTTCCGGAACACCTTGCCGATGGGCACGAGCCGGGTCTTCATCACGGCCATCTGGAGGTCGGAGGCCACCAGGTCGATCTGAGCCGACGTCTCCCCGAGGTCCTCCACGAGCGGGTCCGTGGTCCAGCGCTCCTCCATCTGGTGGCGCAGCCGGGCCAGTCGGTTCTTGGCGAGGACGAGCTCCCCCACCAGGTTCATCAGGGAGTCCAGCCTTTCCACGTCCACCCGGATGGTCTGCTCGGTCTTGAACTTCCGCGTGGTCTTCTTCTGCTTGGCCAGGCTCCGCTCCACGGCCTCCCGGCTGACCACCTTCTTCTCCACCAGCACCTCGCCCAGGGGCTTGTCCGGCGTTTTCTCCCGCAGCGCCTGTTCCACGGCCTCGGGCGGAATGCCCTCGTCCTCCACCAGGATCTCGCCGATCTTGCGGGGCCGCCCCCCGGCCAGGGCCTCGGAGAGCGCCCCGAGGATGTCGTCCACGTCCGGGCCGGTCTCGCCTGCCTGGGCGGCCTCCAGGAGCCTGCGCACCCGGTCCATGGCCTCCAGCACCACGTCCATGATCTCCGGGGTCAGGGTGAGCTCGCCCTTTCGCAGCTTGTTGAAGATGTCCTCCACCCGGTGGGTGACCCGGCTGATCCGGTCAAACCCCAGAAACGAGCTGGACCCCTTCAGGGTGTGGGCTGCCCGGAAGATCTTGTTGAGGAGCTCGGCGTCGTCGGGGTGCTCCTCCAGGGAGACCAGGTCTTGATCCAGTTCCTCCATGATCTCCCAGGCCTCCACGAAGAACTCCTGGAGCACCTCGTCGTCCTGCCCCCCGGCCTCCGGCTGGGTCACGGTCTCCTCCGGGACCCCCTCGGGCCCGGCCGCCGCAGCCTCTTCCGGAGGGGCCGCGTCCCCGTCGGGCGGCGAATCCGTCGGGCCGCCGCGCCCTTCGGCCGCCGCCCGCACGGCCTCCACCGCCGGCTCGGGATCGGTGGAGGTCTCGCCCTTGGACTCCAGTTCGTCCAAGAGGGCCCGGATCGTGTCGTGGGCCTTGAGCAGGGCCCCGGCCAGTGCGGGATCGAACCCTCGCTCGCCTCGCTTGACAGGCCCCAGGGCGTCCTCGGCCGCATGGGCCACGGCCTCCACCGTGTGGAACCCCATCAGGCCCGCCCCTCCCTTGATGATGTGCATCTGGCGGTACAGATCCGGGATGAGCTCCGGGTCCTCCTCCCCGCGCTCCAGCGCGAGCAGGATCTCGGAGATCCGCTCCAGGCACTCCCTGGCGTCGGCCAGGTAGTCGGGCAGCAGTTCAGCCATCTCGGGGGCGATCGTGTCCTTAGTCATGGTCTCAGCTCCGTTGCGGCTCGAGGGACTTGCGGTAACCCATGGCTCCGGGGAAGTGGATCAGTTTGAACTGCTCGCTCACTCCGTGGAGCGACTCGCTGTGTCCGATGAAAAAGAACCCGCCAGGATCGAGGGCCCGGTAGAAGTGGGCCACGAAACGCCGCTTGGCCGCCTTGTCGAAGTACAACAGGGCGTTCCTGCAGAAGATCACCTGGAATCCCCGCATGCGGGACATGGCCGCGTCGTCCGCGAAGTTCAGGATCCGGAACTCCACGAGCCCCCGTATCCGCTCCGACACCCTGAACCGGTCCGGCCCCAGCATGTCGAAGTATCTCTGGACGTAGTACGCCGGCGTCCCTCGGAAGCTGTACCGGCCGTACTCCCCCTGCCGGGCCTTGTGGATCACGCTCCGGGCCACGTCGGTCCCGAGGATCCGCACGTCCCACCCGCCCAACCCCTCGCCCCGGGCCTCCAAGAGCAAGATGGCCAGCGTGTACGGCTCTTCTCCAGACGAGCAGGCCGCGCTCCAGATCCGGAGGGCCGTGCGGCCGCGCCGTTTGAGGCCCAACAGCACCTCCGGGAGCACCAGTCGGCGGAACGCCTCCAACTGGGCCCGGTGGCGGAAAAACGAGGTCTCGTGGGTGGTGACCGCGTCGAGCAGCTCCACCCACTCCCGGTGTCCCCGCCCGGGGCTGCGCAGCAGGGCCAGGTACTCCGCCACCGATCCCACGCCGGCCCGCTCGATGCACCGGGCCACCCTCATTTCCAGCAGGGAACGTTTGTTGTCCCCGAAGTACAGCCCACTCCGCTGGTACAACAGATCGCGCAGTTCCTCGAACTGCTCCCGGGTCAGGAACTCCCGGGACGCCCCGGCTGCCACGAGCCCGTTCATTGTCGTTCCGCGGTTCGGGCCAGATCCCGGGCCAACTCGACCTCCTGATCCAGCCGCAGGGTGAACCGTTCTACGTCGAGCCCCCCGAGGCCCGGGTGATCCCGCACGAGCCGCTGCCACGCCGGATCCTCGGCCAGGCACACGGCCACCACGTCTCCCCCGAACCCGATGCACTTGGCCTTGGTGAACAGGTCCGCCACGTGGACGATGCGCGCGACGGTCGTGTACTCGCCGGCGGCGTCCGGGGCGTGGTGGTGGCGGATGGACGCCAACAGGTCCGGGGGAAACGACCACTTCGCGGCCAACCATCCCCCCACCTCGGCGTGGTCTGTACCGAACACCCGGCGCTCCGCCTCCAGGAGGCCCTGGCGCTCCCGGGCCGCCAGCCGAAGGGCCTCTTGGAACTCCCGGGGAAAGTGGTGGCCCAGGAGGATCTTGCCCACGTCGTGCAGGAGCCCGCCGGCGTACTCGCCGCCGGAGGCCGGCAACCCTGCCTGCCTCGCCAGCGCCTCGGAAAAGTACGCGCAGCCCACGGAGTGCTCCCAGAACCGGTCCCACCGGAACGCCTCCTCCCCGTCTCCCCACCGGGACAGGTCCGAGATCAGGGAAAGGGACAGGGCGATGTTCCGGATCTGGGAAAACCCCAGGAGCGCCACGGCCCGCTCGACCGTGCCCACCCGGCCCGGCACGCCGTAATAGGGGGAGTTGGCCACCCGGAGCACCCGGGCCGCCAGGGCCGGGTCCTGCTCGATGATCCGGCCCACGGCCCGGAAATCCATGTCCGGGTCTGCCGCGAGCCGCACCACCCGCGCTGCCACCGCGCCGATGGTGGGGAGGTCCCCCCGGGACTCGATCTGCCGCACCACCGCTTCCAGGCTCACCCCACGGCCTCCGCCACCAGGGGCGCGATCCGGTCGAGCGGAACCACCGCATCCGCGAGCCCCGCTTCCACCACCGAACGCGGCATGCCGTACACCACACAACTCGCCGCGTCCTGGGCCACGGCCCACCCGCCCCGTGCCTTGATGGCCCGAACGCCCTCGGTGCCGTCCGAGCCCATGCCCGTGAGGATCACGGCCAGGGTCTGTCCGCCCACCTCCCGGGCCACGGACTGGAACGTCACGTCCACGCTGGGTTTGTGGAGCGTATCCGCCGGCCTCTCCGTCACCTCCAGTACCATGCGGGAGCCGTCGCGGTGAACCACCAGGTGTTTCCCGCCGGGGGCGAGGAACGCATGGCCGGGCTCCAGCCGGTCACCGGTCTGGGCCTCTTTCACCCGGAGCGGCCCCACCCCGTCCAGGCGGCGGGCAAACGCCGGGGTGAAGGCCGCGGGCATGTGCTGGACCACCACGATCGGAGCGGCCAGCTCCTCGGGAAGCCGTGCAAAGATCTTCTGGAGGGCCGGAGGCCCCCCGGTGGATGCACCGATGGCCACCCACCTGGCCGGCCCCAGCCGCGCGGCCGGAGCTTCCCGCACGGGACGGGGACGAACCGCGGCCCGTACCGCCGAGGGCCTCTTCCTCCGGGCCAGGGCTTTCACCTTGTCCCGGAGGACCTGTTCGATCCGGACCACATCCAGGACGCTTTCGCTGATTCCCTTGGGGATGTAGTCCAACGCGCCCAGGTCCAGGGCCTTGAGCGTGACCTCTGCCCCTTCCTCGGTCAGGCTCGACACCATGAGCACGGGCCGGGGATGGGTCTCCATCAACCGGGACAGGGTCTCCAGCCCGTCCATCCGCGGCATCTCCACGTCCAGGGTCACCAGATCGGGATCCAGTTCCTCGACCTTGGAGAGCGCCTCCAGCCCGTCCCTGGCCGTCCCCACCACCCGGATCTCCGGGTCGGCCTCCAGCATCCGGCTCAGTGCCTTGCGCATGAACGCCGAATCGTCCACCACGAGCACCCGGATCACGTCCACCTCCCGGTCTTCTTTGGAGATCACGGACTTCCGGCGAATACACGTTGTGCGGCCCGGCCGCCCCCGCGAGGCCGGCTGCAGGGCCGCACGTCCCTTTGATCGGCAGGGGCTGGGAGGAACTTGACACACGGGGATGAACTTCGGGGCCCCGAAACCCTTCCATGGCCTCGCGGGGCCGGCTCCGGCACCCGTGCCTTCGGCGGGAACGCCGGCCGTGGGCCAGGGAGCGGCCTGTTTGCAGAACGTGGCACCGCGTGACTCGTTTCAGGGGAGGGCCCCCTGCGAGGCGCGGGCGCAGCTCCGGGCCCCGGGCGGCGCCGACCCGAGTCCCCGCTGCGGCCGTGGGGATCCTTGCGCGACACGACGGAACGCCCGTTGCGCGGTGGTGAGGGGGCGAGGGGCCCGGGGGCCGGGGCGACGGCAGGTGGCGCGGCCCCCGGGTTTGGGCGCGGGTGTGGGATGCCGCTCGGGGGCTCGTCTCCGCTTGCGGCCACGGCCTCGATGCCGCCGGTCGGCCGTCGGTGTGCCGCTCGCGTGTGCGTTGAATGGGCTCGGGAGGCGACCGCGTCTGGCCTTCCGGCCGCGTGCGCGGACCCGAGCCCCCGAGCCGGGTGGAAAGAGCCTGTTCGGGCTCGCGGGTTCGGGAGAGGGCCCCTGCGAGGCGCAGGCGCGGCTCCGGGCCCCGGGCTGGTGGGCGCCGCAAGGTGGCCTCCCGCACCCGGCCCCGGACGCCGGCGGTACCCTCCGGCACCGGATGCGCCCGAAAAGATGCACCTGCGGAGGCGGCGAAGCGGTTCAGGTCGTCCGTTCCCCCGTCCCGCCCGGCACCCGCCCGGTGGCCCGGTACACGTGGGCCAGGATCTCGGCCACCGCCTGGAAGAGGTCCACGGGGACGTGGTCGCCGATCTCGGTCTCGCGGAACAGGGTGCGTGCCACCGGCGGATCCTGGTACACCGGCACCCCGTGTTCCCGCGCCACCTCCACGATCCGCTCGGCCACCCGCCCGGCCCCCTTGGCCGTCACCTCCGGTGCCTCCATCTCGGACGGATCGTACCGAAGGGCCACGGCCACGTGGACCGGGTTGGTGATCACCACGTCGGACCGGGGCACCTCGGCCATCATGCGGCGCCGGGCCATCTCGCGCTGGAGGGCTCGGATCCGGCTGCGGATCAGGGGATCGCCCTCGGTTTCCTTGTATTCCTCTTTGACTTCCTGCTTGGTCATCTTGATCCGCTGCTCGAACTGCCACCGCTGGAACGCGTAGTCGATCACCGCGATGGCCGCGTACACCAGCAGCACGTTCCGGAAGATCCGGAAACCCAGGTCGGTCACGAACCCCAGCAGGACGGCCGGCGGGAGCCCGGCCAGGGCCGGGAACTCCGGCAGGCGGGAACGCACGGCCACGTAGGCGGCCCAACCCAGGGCCACCACCTTGAGGGCGCTCTTCGCCAGGTCCACCAGCTTGGCCCACTGGAAGAGGTTCTTGAACCCGGACGCGGGGTTTAGGCGCTCGGGATTGGGAGTGACCACCTTGAACGAGACGAGGAAACCCACCTGCACCAGGTTGCCGGCGATGCCGCCGAGGATCGCCGCCACGAAGAGAGGCGCCACCGCCCGCACCAGGACCCGGGCCGCGCGCAGGGCCAGCACCACGATCTCGTTGGGACCGAACGCCGGAACCACTCCGTCCCGGATCACGTCCTGGGTGAACCGCTGGAGCTCCCCGAACAGGTGCCGCCCCCCCACCCACAGCCCCAGGAAACCGGCCCCGAGCACGAACAGGGTCACCACCTCGGGGCTGCGGGCGACCTGTCCCTCCTCCCGCGCCTCGCGCCGCCGCTTGGGGGTTGCGGCCTCGGTTCGCTCCTGATCCTCGGCAGCCACGGATCACCCCAGAAGGCGCCAGAGCCCGTCCAGGGCCTGGAACATGTCGGCGAACGCCCGGAGCACGGCCAGGCCCCAGTGGGACAGGGAGAGCCCGAGCACCAGGAACCCCACCAGGATCTGCACCGGGAAGCCCAGGATGAGCATGTTCATCTGGGGGACGGCCCGTGCGAACACCCCGAGCACGATGTGCGCGCACACGAGCGCCGCCACCACCGGGGCGGCGAGCGCCAGGCCCAGCCGGAACACCTCCCCGGAAAGCACCACGAGCACCTTCACCACGGATCCCTGAGCCCACCACTGGCCCGGCGGCAGCGCTCCCAGGTTGCGCGCAAAAGCCTCGAGCAGGATCCGATCCCCCCCGGCCGAAACGAACAGGAGCATCGCCAGCAGGAACTCCAACTGGCTCACCACCGAGACCTGGGTCTCAAACTGGGGATCCATGACGCTCACGATGCCCAGACCCATCTGGAACCCCACGATCTGGCCGCCGAACTGGACCGCCGCAAACACCAGGCGGGCGGCAAAACCGATCAGGATACCCACCAGGACCTCCTGTGCGGCCAGGGCGGCCATCCCTCCCAGGGTGCCCGGCACCGGTACCGGGGGGGCGGCCCCGAGCGCGGTGAGGCCCGCGCTCAGGCCCAAAACCAGCGCGGCCTTCACCCGCGTCGGGACGAACGGGCTGGAAAACACGGGCGCGAACGCGAACAGGGAAGCCGTGCGCAGGAGCACGAGCAGGAAGGCGAAGAAACGGGTTTCCGGGATTCCGAAGGGCTCCATGCCGGGCCCCTCTTCCTTCAGGGCGCGAACCGGTGGAAGCTGAGAAAGAGCTCGGTGGCGTAGCGCAGCATCAGGTCCATGGCCCACGGGAGCATGAGCAGGAACACCACCACGATGGCCAGGAACTTGGGCACGAACGTAAGGGTCTGTTCCTGGATCTGGGTCACGGCCTGGAGCAGGCTGATCACGACCCCGACCACCAGGGAGGTGATCAACAGCGGGCCGGAGAGCAGGAGCGTGATCTCCAGGGCCCGGCGGGCCAGGGCCACCACGTCGTCCGGGGTCATGACAGGATGCTCCTTGCGAGGCTGCCCACCACCAGGTTCCAGCCGTCCACCAGCACGAAGAAAATGATCTTGAACGGCAGGCTCACCATCATGGGCGGAAGCATGAACATCCCCATGCTCATGAGCACGCTGGCCACCACCAGGTCGATGATGATGAAGGGGATGTAGAGCACGAACCCGATCGTGAACGCCGTGCGCAGCTCGCTGATCACGAACGCGGGCACGAGCGCCGCAAAGGGAACGTCCTCGGGGCCCTCCGGACGGGGCCCGCCGCCCAGCTTCACGAACAGGGCGATGTCCTTTTCCCGGGTGTGCCGCAGAAGGAACCTCTGGACCGGGGGCCGGGCCCGCTCGAGGGCCTGGACCTGCGTGATCTGGCCGTCCAGGTAGGGGCGCAGGGCCCCGGTGTAGACCTCGTCCCAGGTCGGGGCCATCACGAAAAAGGTCAGGAACAACGCGAGCCCCACGAGCACTTGGTTGGGGGGCATGGCCTGGGTGCCCAGGGCGTTCCGGAGGAACGAGAGGACCACGACGATCCGGGTGAAGGAAGTGAGCAGGATGAGGATGGCCGGTGCCAGGGTGAGCACCGTGAGGAGGAACACGATCTGGAGGGTGAGGGACACGTCCTGGGGCCCGGTGGCCCGCTCCAGCCCGAACCGAAGCGCCGGAAGCACGGCCTCTTGCGCCAGGCACCGGGTTGCAGGGCCCAGATGGGCCCACACCCCCAGCCCGAGCACGCCGAGGACCGCCCGCAGGGAAGGGTGTCGTCGCAACCTCGGCATCATCCGGAAGCCGCCGTTCAGGTCGGGCGCCCCGGGCGGGACCGCCGGCGGAGCGCGGCCAGCCGTTCCTCGGGGGAAGGCTCAGGGTCCGGCTCTCCCCCGCCCTCCCCGCCCTGCTCCAGGTCCATCCGTTCCCGCAGCCGGGCCTCGAACGGGGACTCCAGGAACCCGTACCGGTCGTTCAGACGTCGCAGGGCCTCCGGGTCCCGGATCTCTGCGATGGGCCGGACGCCGTCCGGCCCGTGGGCCAGGAGCCACAC
>CAZBGL010000206.1:0-3093 GCA_964491375.1 uncultured Thermodesulfobacteriota bacterium
CCCTGGAACCCGAACGACTGCGCCGCCGGATCGACCCGGAGGCGTTCCCCTTCGAGACGACGGCCGAACTCCCCCCGCGGCGAAGGCCCCTGGGCCAGGATCGGGCGGTGAAGGCTCTGGAGTTCGGCCTGGGCGTGGAGAGCCACGGGTACAACATCTTTGTGCTGGGCCCGCCTGGCGCCGGCAAGCAGACCACCACCCTCTCCCTGGTGCAGGAGGTGGCGCGCACCCGCCCTCCCCCGGGCGACTGGGTGTACGTGTACAACTTCGACAACGAGGAACGGCCCAGGGCGATCGAGTTGCCGGCCGGCATGGGCGAGGCGTTCCGGCAGGACGTGGAGGCCCTGATCCAGAGCCTGCGTACCGAGATCCCCAAGGCGTTCTCGGGCGAGGACTACGAGAAGCGCAAGGCCTCCGTGCTCAAGCGCGCGCAGGAGGACAAGGCCCGGGCCTTCCGGGAACTGGAGGCCGCGGCCAACGAACGGGGGTTCCTGGTCCAGCGCAGCGCCGACGGCGTGGCCCTGGTGTACACCCGCGAGGGGGCACCCGTGAGCCAGGAGGACTTCGAGAAGCTCCCCGAGGAGGAACAGAGGGCCGTTCAGGAGGCCCGGGCGTTCCTCCAGGTGAAGCTGCGGGAGGCCATCGAACGGGTCAAGGCCGTGGACCGCGCCGCAAAAGAGGAGATCCGGGCACTGGAACGGCGCATCGCGCTCTCGGCCGTGGGCCAGGAGATCGAGGCCCTGGTGGAGAAGTACCAGGCCCATCCCCGGGTGGTGGAGCACCTCAAGGCCATCGAGAGGGACGTGATCGACAACCTCGAGGAGTTCCGCTCGGGCGGCCAGGAGGGCCCGCCCCTGCCCTTCCCGTTCCGGGCCCCCGGCCTGGAGGCCCGCGTGCGCCGGTACCAGGTGAACGTGCTGGTGAACAACCGGGGCCTGGAGCACGCACCCGTGGTGTACGAATCCAACCCCACCTACCACAACCTGGTGGGCCGCATCGAGCACCACGTGCAACTGGGCGCGTTCGTCACGGACTTCACCCTGATCAAGGCGGGCGCGTTCCACCGGGCCAACGGCGGATACCTGATCCTGAACGCCCGGGACGTGTTGATCCACCCGTTCGCCTACGACGCGCTCAAGCGCGTGCTCAAGGACCAGGAGATCCGCATGGAGGAGATCGGCGAGCCGTTCCGCCTGATCTCCACCACCACCCTCAAACCCGAGCCGATCCCGGCCCGGCTCAAGGTGGTGCTCCTCGGCACCCCGTGGATCTACTACCTGCTCCAGCGCTACGACGAGGACTTCGCCAAGCTGTTCAAGGTGAAGGGCGAGTTCAGCGACGACATGGAACTGAACGAAGACAACCAGATGGCCTACGCCTTCCTCATCGCGAGCCACTGCAACGAGGAGGGGCTGCTGCCGTTCCACCGGGACGCCGTGGCCCGGGTGGTGGAACACGGGCTTCGGTCGGCCGAGCACCAGAACCGCCTGGCCACCCACTACCTGGAGATCACGGACCTGGTGCGGGAGGCCCACCACTGGGCCCGCACCGAGGGCGAGGCCGTGGTGCGGGCGCGCCACGTGGAAAAGGCCATCGCCGAAAAAGTGTCCCGGAGCAACTACCTGGAGGAACTGATCCAGCGCATGATCGAGGAGGGCACGCTCCTCATCGACACCGAGGGCACGGCCGTGGGCCAGGTGAACGGGCTCTCGGTGTACGACCTGGGGGACTACGTGTTCGCCAAGCCCTCGCGGGTGACCGCCAAGATCTTCCTGGGCAAGGAGGGCCTGGTCAACATCGAGCGCGAAAGCGACCTGGGCGGCCGCATCCACAACAAGGGCGTGCTCATCCTCCAGGGGTACTTCGGCTCGCGGTACGCCCGGCGCTTCCCCATCTCGTTCGCGGCCACCCTGTGTTTCGAGCAGTCTTACTCCGGGGTGGAGGGCGACAGCGCCTCGTCGGCCGAACTGTTCGCCCTGATCTCGGCCCTGGCGGAGATCCCCCTGCGCCAGGACCTGGCCGTGACCGGGTCGGTCAACCAGCAGGGCCAGATCCAGGCCGTGGGCGGCGTGAACGAGAAGATCGAGGGTTTCTACAAGACCTGCAAGGTCAAGGGGCTCACCGGCACCCAGGGCGTGATCATCCCCCGGGCCAACGTGAAGAACCTCATGCTGGACCCCGAGGTGGTGGAGGCCGTGCGGGAGGGGCGGTTCCACATCTACCCCATCGAGACCGTGGACGAGGGGATGGAGCTCCTGACGGGGCTGCCGGCCGGCGAACCGGATGCGTACGGCAACTACCCCGAGGGCACCGTGAACGGCAAGGTCATGCGGAAGCTCGAGCGCCTGGCCGCCCTGTGGCGCCGGATCCACAACGGCGAGGAAACCTGAGGGGTTGGGATCGCGGCAGAAGGGCGCCCCCGCACCCCGCGCTTTCTCCCAGCGGGAAGGATAGGGAGGGCGGTAGGGTGTGCAGTCGCCGGAGGCTCGTCTCCGCTTGCGGTCGCGGCCTCGGCGTTGCCGCTCGGAAACAGACGTGCCGCTCGCGTGTACGACCGGTGCCCTCCTGAGTCGACGGCGCCTGGCCTTCCGACCGCGTGCGCGGATCCGAGTCCCCCGGCGATCTGCCGGGACCTCCATGAACTCCTTCGCGGAACCCTTTTCGCACCGGGCGTGACATCCCCGACGATTCCTCACCCCGCCCCTCTCCCCAAATGGGGGGAGAGGGAGGAAACGCATGCGCTTGCCTTGTCCCTCCGATGGGAGAGAGGGGTGTGCCCCACTCGCCGGGTAGGAGGAAGAGGAACCGGCATGAGGAAGAAAAACGGGAACTCACCGGGGAGGGCCCGTGGGGCGTTGCGGTGGCCGGCCCCCGGAGGGCGTCCCGGGGTCCTCCAGGTCCAGAACCTCGCGCCGGGACACCGGGATCCACCGGTCCCCCTCCTTCCGGAACTCCACCTGCAAGATCCCGTCGGAGCCGGGTTTCCACGGCCTGTCGAACAGTTCCTCCACGGTGGGGGCCCGGCGGAAGAACAGCCGGTACGGGTAACGCACCACGGCCGTGGACTCGTCCCCTTGCGTGCACCGGAACGCC
>CAZBGL010000207.1:0-11813 GCA_964491375.1 uncultured Thermodesulfobacteriota bacterium
GGCCCTCGTGAACGAGCGCAAGACCGTGGTCACGGCCATCGCCTCGGGCAAGGAGGCGGCCGTGGTGATCGACGCCCGGCTCCGGGGCCGGAGCCTGGAGGACGTCTGGCCCGCCATCCGGGTGGGCCGCCAGGGGGCCGTGTCCATGAACCGCTTGGCCGGGGGCGATCGCACCGCCCAGCAGAACCACGTGGTGCGGTTCGACGAACTGAACACGATCTACTTCCGGTTCCAGGAGCGGCGCGAGCGCCCCCGCATCACCTTGGAGGAGCGACGGACCGGGTTCGACGAGGTCCACATGCGCATCTCGGCGTCGCTGGCCATCAGGGAATCGGAACGGTGTTTCCACTGCGGCCAGTGCGACCACTGCGACAACTGCTACCTGTTCTGCCCGGATGTGTCCGTACTGCGGGACCTGCGGGCCGGGACCCGGCGGATCGACTACGACTACTGCAAGGGGTGCGGGGTGTGCGTGGTGGAGTGTCCCCGAAACGCCATGGTCCTGGAGGAGGAGCCCCGATGAAGCGGGTGCTCGAGGGAAGCCATGCCGTCAGCCACGCGGTGGAACTGGCCCGGGTCCAGGTGATCAGCGCCTACCCCATCACGCCCCAGACCCACATCGTGGAGCTCCTGGCCGAACTCGTGGCCGACGGGGTCCTCGACGCCCGGTTCATCCGGGTGGAGAGCGAACACTCGGCCATGGCCGCGGTGATCGGGGCGGCCTCGGCCGGGGCCCGGGCGTTCACCGCCAGTTCCAGCCACGGCCTGGCCCTGATGCACGAGATGCTCCACTGGGCGGCCGGCGCCCGGCTGCCCGTCGTCATGGCCGAGGTGAACCGGGCCATGGGGCCCGGGTGGAACATCTGGGCCGACCAGACCGACAGCCTGTCCCAGCGGGACACCGGCTGGATGCAGCTCTACTGCGAGGACGTGCAGGAGGTGCTCGACACGATCCTCGTGGCGTACAAGCTGGCCGAGCGGGTGAACCTGCCGGCCATGGTGGTGCTGGACGCCTTTTTCCTGTCCCACACCTACGAGCCCGTGGACGTGCCCGACCAGGCCGAGGTGGACGAGTTCCTGCCGCCCTGGCGGCCCCGGGACGTGCTCGATCCGGCCAACCCCCGGGCGTTCAACCAGCTGGCCAGCCCTGAGCACTACATGGAGTTCCGCTACAAGATCCAACAGGCCATGGACGAGGCCCTGGAGGCCTATGCGGAGATCGACGCCGAGTTCGGCCGCCGGTTCGGCCGCTCGTACGGCGCGTGCCAGCTCGTCCCGGCCCGGGAGGGCGAACGCGCCCCGCTGGCCCTCGTGACCACGGGATCGGTCACCGGGACGGCCCGGGAGACGCTCCCCGCGCTGCGGGAAAAGGGCCTGGACGTGGACCTGGTGAAGCTCAAGCTGTTCCGGCCGTTCCCCAGGGACGAGATCCGGCGGGTCCTCGGGCCGTACGAGCGGGTGGCCGTGATCGACCGGAACATCTCGTTCGGGGCGGGCGGTGTCTTCGCCCAGGAGATCCGCGCCGCGCTCGCCAACCTGCCGGAACGGCCCGTGGTGTACCCGTTCGTGGCCGGCCTCGGCGGCCGGGACATCACGCCCCGGACGATCACGACGGTGGTGGAACGGGCGCTGTCCGACGAGCCGCCCCAGGACGTGATGTGGGTGGACCTGAAGGCCTAGGCTGCGGAGAGGAGCCGGCCATGCCCATCGAACTCCCCGCCCAGGAACGCATGTACTCGGGCCACCTGGCCTGCCCGGGCTGCGGTGCGGCCATCGCCATGCGGTTCGTGCTCAAGGGCCTGGGCGACAAGGCCGTGCTGGCCATCCCCGCCTCGTGCTGGTCCATCATCGCCGGGCCGTTCCCGTACACGGCGCTCAAGGTGCCGCTCATGCACACCGCGTTCGAGACCGGGGGTGCCGTGGCCAGCGGGATCCGGGCGGCCCTGGACGCCCGGGGCGACACCGAGACCCAGGTGGTCACCTGGGCCGGCGACGGCGGCACCTTCGATATCGGCCTGCAGGCCCTGTCGGGAGCGGCCGAACGCAACGAGGACATCCTGTACGTTTGCTACGACAACGAGGCGTACATGAACACGGGTGTGCAGAGCTCGGGCGCCACCCCCTTGGGCGCCTGGACCACCACCACGCCCACGGGAAGCCCCAAGCCCACCCGCAAGAAGGACATCATGCAGATCATGGCCGCCCACCGGGTTCCCTACGCGGCCACCGCCTCGATCGCCTATCCCGAGGACCTGGTGCGCAAGGTCCAGAGGGCCGTGTCGATCCGCGGGACCAAGTTCCTGCACATCTACGCCCCGTGCCCCACGGGGTGGAAGGTGCCCAGCGAGATCAGCGTGAAGCTGGCCCGGCTGGCCGTTCAGACCCGGATCTTTCCCCTGTACGAGGTGGAGGACGGCGAGCGCTACACCATCAACCTCGAGCCCGTGGGCTATCTCGTGGACGAGTACTTCCGCATCCAGGGCCGGTTCAAGCACCTCTCCCGCGAGGACCTGGACCGGATCCAGGAGCAGGTGGACCACAACTGGGAGCGGCTGAAGGCCTTGGCCCGGCTCTCCTGATCACCTCCGGAACCTTCCTTCCTCCTTTCCTCTGGGCGCCGGAGCCCGCCCCGGGCGGCTCCGGCGCCACCATTCGGCCAGCAGCACCCCTGCGGCCGTGGCCACGTTGAGGCTTTCCACCCATCCCGTTCCCGGGACCCGCACCACCCGGTCCGCCCCCCGGAGCACCCGGTCCGGAAGCCCCGAGCCCTCGGATCCCAGGAGTAAGACGACCCGGCCCGGAAGATCCGCCCGGAAGAGGTCGTGGCCCTCCCGGCCCGACGTGGCGTACACGGCGTATCCCCTTTCCCGTAGACTTTTCAGCGCGGCTCCGAGATCGTCCGGCCGCGCCCAGGGAACCCGCTCGGCCCCGCCCTCGGCCGTGCGGAGGGCCGCCGCGGAAAGCCGTGCCGGCCCCCCGGCCAATAGGATCCCGCCCGCGCCGAAGTGGGCGGCCGTGCGAAGGATGGCGCCCACGTTGTGCGGGTTCGCCACCCCCACCAGCCCGAGCACGCAGGCCGGCCCCCGGGCCGAGCCCAGACGCTCCACCGGAACCGGCTCCAGGGGCCGGGCGACCACGCAGATCCCTTCGTGGTGGCGGGTGCGGCTCACCGCCCCGACCTGGTCGGCCGGAACCACCCGGTAGGGAAGCCGGCGGGCCGCGCAGTGCCGCAGGAGATCTCCGAACTCCCTCGCCCTCTCTCGGGTCACGAAAACCCGAAGGATCGCTTCGGGCCGGTGGGTGAACAGCGCCCGGCAGGCGTTCCGGCCGGGGACCGGGACCTCGTCCTTCCTCGGCATCCGGCTGCTCCTCCCTCTTCCGCAAAACCCAGGACCCTCCCGGGCGTGGCCCCGATGACCCAACCGAAGCCCGCCTCGAACCACCGACTCGCCCGTCAGACGACGGAACCCCGACATCGGCACCCCGCCCGCCCCACAAAGGACCTGAAGAGAACGTCCCGTGTCAAGATCCGCAGCCCGGGGCCGTTCGTAAATAAGGGACGAAGGCCGTGCCGAGGAGAAGCGATGGGATTCGGAAGCCCCCGTTTGCGGGTGGTCCTGGCCACAGCCCTGTGGGTGGCCGCGTGCGGCCTGTGGGGCGGCGAGTTCCAGGGGCGGGTCACCCGCGTGCTCCACGGCGACACGATCAAGGTCCAGAAGCCCAGCGGGCGCATCGTGCGGGTGGTGCTGGCCGGGGTGGACTGCCCGGGTCGGGGCCAGCCCTACCGGGACGAGGCGCGGAAGTTCACCCAGCGCCTGGTGGAGGGAAAGACCGTGACCGTGCGGGTGGAGGGCTACAACCGGTACGGTCATCTGGAGGCCGTCGTGGTCCTGCCGGACCGCCGGATCCTGAACCGCGAGCTGGTCAAGGCGGGGCTCGCGTGGGCGGTGCCGGGGTACGACCGGGATCCCTCGCTGGCCGGGCTGGAACGCCGGGCCCGGCGCTTCCGCAAGGGCCTGTGGCGCGACGACGACCCCATACCTCCGTGGACGTTTCACCGCCGCAGGTCCTGGCGGGACCACGGCGGACGCTGACCCCGCGGCCCGTCACCCCTCCCCTGGCAGCCGAACCCCCTGGGCCCGCAGTTCCCCCTCCACGATCCGCGCCCAGCCCCGGTTGGCCCGGGGGTTGGCCGGGCTCGGATGGGTGACCTGGCCGATCCGGACGTCCCAGCCCGCCAGGGCCGAGCGCACCCGGTCGGCCGCGAACCGCCCCACACCGCACACGGTTTCGGGTTCCAGGTACTCGACGATCCGCTGGAGGGCGCGGTCGCACGCCTCGAACAGCGCCTGGCGGTCCGCGGCCGGGAGTTTGTCCGGGGTCCGGTTCCGTCCGCTCGCCTCGAGGAAGAGGAGGGGGCAGTAGTTCGCCACGAAGAACCGCGCGAAAAACGCCTCCGGCGGCCCGAACCGTTCACGGGCCCACCCCCACAGCCGCCGGCCGCTCACTTCGCTGCGGGGGCACGAGAACCCCTGCACGGGACGGGCCGGGTGCTCCCTCTCCGGCCGCCCCACAGGGGCCTCGATGCCCATCCATTCACGCACGGCCCGGACCTCGCCGAAGGGGATCCCGGTCTGGGCCATGCCCCAGGGCCCCGGGTTCATGCCCACCAGGAGCACCTGCTTGGGGGGGCGGCCGTAGCGCTCCCAATAGAGATCGTATGGGGCCCTGGCGTACACCAGGGGATTGTACACCACGGCCACGGGCGGGCCGAACCGCAGATCCTTCAACGCCCGGTTCAGGTCCTCCACGATCTCCGGATACATTCCTGAGCTCCGCCCGAGGCCGGGCCCCAGCCACCGCCGCGAAAGCCCCCCACAACAATGCGCGCCAACCGTGGTGTAACTCCCGGATTACCCGAGACCGGGATCATCCGGCCGCCCTGCCCCGCAGGTAGGCCGCGGCTTCCTGATCCATGCCCAGGATGTGACTACGCAACCACTCCATGACCCGGCGTTGTACCTCGATCGTCAAGGACAACTTGGCTGGCGTTCGCTCGTATTCGGCGGCCAGTTTTCCAAAGTCCTTCTTGAACGCCTCGTGCACCCGGCGATGCTTGTCCAGCCCCGGGTATCCGCCTTGTTCCATGATCTTCTCTTCCGTCTGGAAATGCTCCACGGCATACCGGCCGAGGAACGCCAGGATCTCCCCCACCATCTTCCGGCCCTTCCCGGCCCGCATGGCCTCCACCAACCGGTTCACTTGACGCACCAGCTCCTGGTGCTGGCGGTCCACCACGTCGATGCCGGTCTCCATGCTGGGGGTCCACTCGAGCTTTTGCATACTCACCTCCTCGTACGTTCCGCCCTCCCACACGTCGACCCGAAAAACCCGGATTCCCTTCCTTGTCCGACCGTGCCGTCTGGCCGGGTGCCCCAGAGGTTCCGGCTCTGGAACCCGCCGTACCCCACCCACGGCCCCTTTTCGTTTCGGCGCATCCCCAAGGGACTTGAGCCCCAGGCCTTGCGCTCGGCAACGCCCCGGCGATACAGTGCGCAAGGAGGTGAGCCGTGCGCATCGTGCGTTTCGTGGATCCCGACGGCGGGAAACGCTACGGAAGACCCTGGGCCGGGGACCAGGTGGAGGTGCTGGAGGGCGATCCGTGGAACGGGTTGCGGCCCACCGGCCTGAAGACCCGAGCCCTCCGGTGGCTCCCTCCGGTGGAGCCGGTGAACGTCTACTGCATCGGGCTCAACTACCGGGACCATGCGGCAGAGGCCGGGCTGCCCCTCCCGGAGAGCCCGGTGGTGTTCATGAAGCCCACCACGGCCGTGATCGGTCCCGGAGAACCCATCCGGATCCCGGCGTGCTGCCGGATGGGCCCCGAGGTGGACTACGAGGCCGAACTCGCCGTGGTGATCGGCCGGCCGTGCCGGGATGTTTCGGAGGCGGAGGCCCTGGAGTACGTGTCGGGCTACACCGCAGCCAACGACGTGTCGGCCCGGCGGTGGCAGAAGCACAACGGAGGCCAGTGGATCCGGGGGAAGTCCTTCGACACGTTCTGCCCTCTGGGGCCCGTGCTGGTCACGAGGGAGGAGATCCCCGACCCGCAGGACCTGAACGTGCGCACCGTGCTGAACGGCCGCACGGTGCAGGACGGATCGACCCGCGACATGGTCTTCCCTGTGGCGCGGATCATCAGTTTCCTGAGCCGCGACACCACGCTCCTGCCGGGCACCGTCATCCTGACCGGAACCCCCGCGGGCGTGGGCTTCGTGCGCGAGCCCCCCCTGTTCCTTCAGCCCGGGGACACCGTGACCGTGGAAATCGAGGGCATCGGTGCCCTTACGAATCCGGTGGAGGCGGCTTCGTGACGAGGCCGCATCCCTTGGATCCCAACCATCGAAGGAGTCAGACGTGAGCCCCACCGAGACCCACGGCCCTGTGCAGGTTTCTGTGGACACCGCGAATCTCTTCCGGGAGGAGGTGTTCACCGATCTGAAGGCTGCGACCATCCGACGGCTGTCGCCCGTACGCCCCGACGGCAGCCCGGATCCCGAGCGACCGGTCCTGTTCCTGGGCGAGACCCAGATCCTCACGCCCGCCGGCCTGTTGCCCGTTCAGGCCCGGATCTCGGCGCAAACCCTGGAGGAGGCCTGGGAGCGCTTCCCCGAAGCCATCCGCCGGGCCGTGGACCGGCTGATCCAGGAGGTGCGGGAGGCCCAACTCCGCGAGGCCACCCGGATCGTCACTCCGGCCGAGGCCGGGTTGGGACTGGGGGACGGAGGGCTGGGCGGACCGGGCGTGCCCGGCGGGGGCAAGATCAAGCTGCCGTAGCCTCACACCCGCGGGCGGCGGGGCCGGTAGTCGTCCACGGCCCTCCAGGCGTCGATGCCCTCGGGCGTGAGCGCCCAGAACGCCTCCAGCCGCTCGTGGAAAAACGCCCCGTCCGAAAGCATCTGGTGCACCGCCTCGCGGGTGCGGCAGGGGAGGATCCCCCGCACCTCCAGATATGCGTACAGCCGCCGCAGCGCCTCCAGGATCAGGTCGATCTCCTCGTGGGTGGGGTACAGGGTGTGGATGACGTACCAGTTGCCCACGTACTGGCGAACCAGCGTGGGGTCCTCGTCGGCCGGTCCGGTCTCCTTGCAGTCCACCACGAAGTCCCTGAGGTAACGGTCCGCCGCCCGGGCCAGCGCCCCCGCCCGCTCCGCGGATTCTCCGGCCTCCTCCCGGAGCCAGCGCGCAAAGTCCCGCAGCAGATCCAGGCACAGATTGTCCAGCCGGACGAAGTCGTCTGAGCCCTTCAGCAAGAACTCGCCGCGGAGGCTCCCTTGGCTTCCCTCCACCGGTGTCACTCCACCATGAGGTATAGAACGGTCACCAGCACGCTGAACACGATGAGGATCCCGAGCAGGCTGGGGAGCACGGGAAACCGGTGCCGACCCAGCGCGGCCGTGACGGTGGCCAGGTAGGCGTCGCGGTGGGGTCCACGGATCATGCGCCGGTGGAACAGGTGCAGGCCCACCCCCATGACCAGGCTCGCCACCCCGAACACCACCGCCACCCAGGCGAACGGCTCCCCCTGGGCCGTGCCGATGGCCCCCAGCGCCAGCAGGGTGACCCCCCCTACGTAGAAGTGATAGGTGATCAGGCGGCCGTCCAAGAGGGCTCGATCCCGGTGGTTCATCCTTCGGTACCGATCGAAGAACATGGCGCTCCTCCCTGCCCCGACACCGTACTGTACCCGGGGGACCGGCGCGGTCCAAGCCGGTTTTCACGCCGGGGGCCGGTTCTTGGTCCAAGAGGGATGGGTGATCCCGTGCTTGCGGATCTTGTAGTGCATGGCGCGCTTGGTGATCCCCAGGAGCCTGGCGGCGTCCTTCTGCACCCAGCCCGCCCTCCGCAGCGCGGCCAGCACCAGCTCCCGTTCGGCCACCTCCAGGGGGACCCCCTCGGCCGGAAACTCGAACCGGAACGCCTCGCCCTCCCAGCGCTCCGGCGCATGGCGAGGCGCGTCCTCCAGGCCCAGATCCCGGGCCGTGATCCGGTCCCCTTCGGCCAGGAGCACCGCTCGCTCCACCGCGTTCCGAAGTTCCCGGACGTTGCCGGGCCAGGTGTGGCGCCTCAGCGCCTCCAGTGCCTCGTCCGCGAACCCGAGGGGGGGGCGCTTGAGATCCGCGCACAACAGCCGCGCGAAGTGACGGGCCAGGAGCACCACGTCCTCCCCCCGTTCCCGGAGGGGAGGCAGGTGGATCCGGACCACCGCCAGCCGGTAGTAGAGGTCCTCCCGGAACCGGCCCGCCCGCACCTCCCCGGCCAGGTCCCGATGGGTGGCCGCGACCACCCGCACGTCGACCTCTACGGGTTCGTCCCCCCCCAACCGCTCGAGCCGGCCGTCCTGGAGCACCCGCAGGATCTTTGCCTGGGTGGACAGGCTCATGTCCCCCACCTCGTCCAGAAACAGGGTGCCCCGGTGGGCCCGCTCGAACCGCCCGATGCGGCGCCGCGTAGCCCCGGTGAAGGCGCCCCGCTCGTGGCCGAACAACTCGCTCTCCAACAGCCCTTCGGGGATGGCCGCGCAGTTGACCGCCACGAACTCGCGGCCCCGCCTGGGCGAGAGGGCGTGGATCGCCCCCGCCACGAGCTCCTTGCCCGTACCCGTCTCCCCGGTGATCAGAACGCTCGTACGGGCCGGTGCCACCTTCCGGGCGATCTCGAGGGCCCTGAGCAGGCCCGGGCTCTCGCCCACGATGTTTTCCGGCCGGTAGGGTTCCAGGAGCGCGGCCCGGAGCCCCCTCACCGTTTCGGCCAGATCCCCCTGGTCCAGGGCCCTGTGGACGCGGGCCTCCATTTCGTCGATGTCAAAGGGCTTCTCCACAAAGTCCACCGCGCCCAGTCGGAGGGCCCGGACCGCGGCCTCCATGGACCCGTAGGCGGTCATCACGATGACCGGAACGGCCGGGTCGATCACCCGAGCCGCTTCCAGAACCTGGAAGCCGTCCCCCTCGGGAAGCCGGATGTCGGTGATCACCAGATCGAACCGCCCCGCCTCCAGCGCCCTGCGGGCGCTGGAGGCGGTCTCCGCCACCACCACCCGGTGGCCGCTCCCGTCCAGGGCGATGGCCAGGGCGTCGCGCAGCGCGGAGTGGTCTTCCACCAGGAGGATCCGTGCCATCTCACCCCTCCGGCGAGGCCGGTAGCTCCACCCGGACCGTGGTACCCCGGCCGGGTGCGGACGTCACGTCCAGGGTACCCCCGTGGGCGTCCAGGATCTTCTGGGCCACCGGAATGCCCAGCCCGGAACCCTCCCGCTTGGTCGTAAAAAACGGCTGAAAGATCCTTCGCAACACCTGGGAATCCATGCCCGGCCCGTCGTCCTGGATCTCGATCACCACCCGTCGGACCGCCCGGGCCTCGAACCCGCGCATGCCCGGCACCGCACCGGCCACGTCCGAAGCCACCCACGCCGGTCCCTCCCGGATCCCCAGTCGCACCCGGACCCGTCCTCCCGGGCCCGCCGCCTCGAAGGCGTTCGCCAGGAGGTTCGCCAGGGCATCCCGCAGGCGGGCCCGGTCTCCCTTCACCGCCGGGCACGGGCCCGCCACGTCCCACTCCAGGCTCGGCGCCGTGCCGGCCGCCCGCGCCCGCACCGCCTCGGCCGCCTCCCGGCACACCGCTTCGGGGTCCACCGGCTCGGTTTTGAGTTCCACCGGCCGGACAAAGGCCAGCACCTCCCCCATCTTGGCGTTGGCGGCGAGCAGTTCCGCCTCGGCCCGCTCCAGGTAGCCCAAGCCCTGGGGATCCCCTGCGAGGCGCCTCCGGACGAGCCCCAGGAAGGCGCGGATCCCGCCGAGGCGGTTGCGCAGCTCGTGCGCGATCCGCGCCGTGGTCTCGCCCAGGCCGGCCAAGCGGTCCCTGAGGGCCTCCCGCTCCCTCTGCTCCTCCACCAGCCTGAGGTCCTTGAAGAACACGGCAGCCCCCGCTGCGCGGCCCTGCGGGTCGACCACCCGGGACAAGGTGAACCCGATCTTGACCTCGCCCCGGCCGGGGACCCGGACCTCCAGCTCCGCGCGGTCGGGGAGCGCGCTCCGGGAAAGGGCCTCCAGCAGCAGGCGCGCCAGGACGGGGCACACCTCCAGGGCCTGACGGCAGTCCCTGCCCAACGCGTCCTCCGGAGCAACGCCCAGGATCTCGGCCGCGGGCCTGTTCCACAGGACCACGGCACCGGCGGTGTCCACCGCGATCACGCCGCACCGCATGGACGCCAGGACGAGAGGGGCCCATTCCCTATCCATGCCGGATCTCCGCCCACAGGAGATCATATCCCGTGGCACTCCTTGCAGAGCACCTCCTTGGGGCGCACCCACAGCCCCTTCCGCTTCCCCCCGTGGGGATCGTGGCAGCCGGTGCACCCGAACTCCCCGCCGTCCGCCGGGAAACGGGCCGCTTCAGGGAACC
Organism: uncultured Thermodesulfobacteriota bacterium; assembly: GCA_964491375.1. GTDB lineage: Bacteria > Desulfobacterota > Deferrisomatia > Deferrisomatales > Deferrisomataceae > CAZBGL01. The sequence continues at coordinate 10,462 of CAZBGL010000207.1, forward strand.
GGGCCGCGCCCGCCCGGTCCAGGGAGTGCGGGTGGTTGGCCGTGTCGTGGCACTCCCGGCACAGGGCGTTGCCGGCCTTCCGCAGAAGGAAGGTGCGCTCCGACCGGTGAGGCTCGTGGCACGCCGTGCACCTGCGGGCCGGGGGATGGCGCGCCCCTTCCCCGGTCACCGCAACCTCCCCGTGGCACCGGCCGCACACGCTCGGCTGGTCGGCCCGGAGCAGCTTCGGATGGGTGGACAGGTGGGGATCGTGGCAGGCGGTGCACCTCCCTTCGGCCACGGGCTCGTGGAGGCGCTCCCCGCGGTCCGAGAGCCCGCGCTCGAAGGCGTGGCACATGCGGCATCGCCGGGCCGGCTCGAGGACCCTCAAGCTCCGGTCGGCCCCCCCGCCATGGCACACCGTGCACTTGCCCTGGGCCAGCGGCGGATGGAGTCTTCCGGTGAGCAGCCGGGGCTCCTGGCTGGCATGGGGAGGATGGCACGCCGCGCAGGACCCCACGGGAAGCGCCAGGTATCCATGGAGACCCGCGAGCTCCCCCTGCGCCGTGTCGTGACACGACGTGCACGAGGCCCGGGCGGCCTCGCGGTCCCCGTCCCGGTGGGGATCGTGGCAGGTCTGGCATCCCTCCTCCAGGGCCGGGTGCACCGTCTTTCCCCGGCCCACGTCCTCGTGACACCGGCGGCACAGCGCTTCCGCCTCTCCTCTGACGAGGTCCGGCCCTCCGTGGGGATCGTGGCACGCCGTGCACGCCCCCAGGGAGGCCCCGTGCCCCTCCCTTGCCGCCCTGGGATGGCATCGGGAACACAGGTCCGTGGGGTCCGCCCGCAGGAGGCCCCCACCGGACCCGTGGGGGTCATGGCAGGTGGAACACGCATCCCCGGAACGAACCGGGGCGTGGGATCGGCCCGCCCCCGGGCCCTCGTCGTGGCACCGGCCACACAGCCCGGGAAGCTCCTCCAGCAGCGACTTCGGATAGCCGGAGTAGTGGGGGTCGTGGCAGACGGCACACCCGCGGTCCTGCCCCGTCACATGGGGGCCCTTTTCCAAGCCCCGCCCGGCATGGCACCGGGTGCACACCGCTACCCGGTCCTCCCGGAGCAGTTTGGGATCGTCCGAGGCGTGGGGGCGGTGGCACCGTCCGCACCGCGCCACCGCCTTCCGGAAATGGGGATCCCCCTCCGGTCCGGCGGGGTTGTCCGGATTGGACGAGACCACCACGTGGCACGCCAAACACACGCCCGGATACCCCCCTTCTCGGAGCTCCATGGAAAGGGGGTCGTGGCAGTCCGAGCACCGGGAAACATCCCCGGAGTGGGCGCGCACGGTGCGGAACCCCTCGGGGACCGGTGCC
>CAZBGL010000208.1:0-4627 GCA_964491375.1 uncultured Thermodesulfobacteriota bacterium
CGGGGGGTCGGATCCGCGAAGGCGGCCGGAAGGCCAGGCGGTTGTCGCCTCCTGAGCCCGCCGGCCGTGCACGCGAGCGGCACCAACGCCTCCGAGCACTCCCACCGAGGCCGTGGCCGCGATGGCGGTACTCCCGCCAACTACACCCCCGAGACCCCCGTCAGGGCCGTTCCTTTGCGAAGCCGAGGGGCGTGGGCCCGGGCGAGTCCCCCGAAGGCCCCCGGGTCCCTCGCCCCCTCGCCACGGCGCAACGGGCGTCCTTTCGTCTCGCGCCACGATCGCAACGGTCGCAACGAGACTCGTGGCCACGCCGCCCGGGGGCCGGGTCCGCGAAGGGGCCGGAAGGCCAAGCGGCTGTCGCCTCCCGGGCCTGTCGTTCGTGCACGCGAGCGGCACCAACGCCTCCGAGCACCATCACCGAGGCCGTGGCCACGAAGCGGAAACGGGCCCCGGGCGGCATCACCACGCTCCGGGAGGGCCCCCTGGCTCGGGCGGGCGCGAACACGCCGTATGCGATCTCGCCGCGGCAACCCGCCGCCCGGACGCGCCCGGCGAGCATCCTCGGGGCACGCCAACGCCGCTCGGAACCCCCAGGGCCGCGGCGACCGTAGGAGCCGCGCCCGCGCCTCCCAGGGAGCCCTCCCGGCCCCGTGCGGATCGAACGAGCCGCTCCCACCCGGCCCGGGGGCTCGGATCCGCGAAGGCGGCCGGAAGGCCGAACGCCACCGCCTCCCGAGTCCGCCGTTCGCGCACGCGAGCGGCACACCGGCCTCCGAGCAACACCGCCGAGGCCGTGGCCGCGAGCGGAGACGAGCCCCCGGGCTGGCCACGCCGTCTCCCGCCCGGGCCCACCCCCTTCGGATACCACACACAGGCCGTTCCTATACCGCCAGGGGCTTGAAGTCGCGCGAGCGGCACGAACGCCTCCGAGCACCCCCACCGAGGCCGTGGTCCCAAGCGGACACGGGCCCCGGGCGGCATCACCGAGGTTCGGGAGGGCCCCCTGGCTCGGGCGGGCGCGAACACGCCGTATGCGACCTCGCCGCGGCAACGGATCGAACGGGCCTCTCCCAACCGGCCCGGGGGCCCGGATCCGCGCAAGCGGCCGGAAGGCCATACGCCACGGTCTCCCAAACCCGCCGTTCGTGTACGCGAACGGCAACCGTCTCCGAGCACTACCGCCGAGGCCGTGACCGTAAGCGGAGACGAGCCCCGGGCGCCACCCCGTCACCGCGTCACCGATCACTCGTCACCGCCTTCAAGCCCTAAAAATCACGTCCCGCTCCTGGAGCGCCACCTTCACGCGGGAGACGGCGTGTTCCACGGACTCGTGGTCGTCCACCCTCAGGTCGAACGGGATGTCGGTGGTCACCCGGTCCCCGGCCCAGATCACGAGAACCCGGTGCCGCGGCAGGATCGTCCGCACCAAGTCCAGGTCGGCGTGGGTGAGCTCGATGGCCGAGGCTACCAGGATCACTCCGGCGTCCAGGAACAGATGGGCCACCTCGGCGAACCGGCGCAGGTGCTCGCTGCGGTGCTCCACCCGGCTGTCCACGCCCGGCGCCTTGAGGTCGGCATCCACCCCGTAGAGCAGGCTCCCCAGCCCCAGGTAGTACACGAACCGTCCCTGGGCGAACAGCCCGGCCTCCAGAGCCTTGGCGATCTCCTTCTTGCGCGAGTCGGCCTCGCCCGTCACCAGGATGAGCGCGGGCTCCTGGCTGTAACGCTGGGCGCGCTCCTCCCGGGTGATGGCGCTCTGCTCCCATTTGAGGTTGCGGATCACCACCTTTTCGCGCACCCACGACTGCTCGTCGGGCAGGGCCTCCTGCACGATGCCGCCCCCGCTGATCTCGTAGTTGTCGATGATCACGAACCGACCGGTCTCGGCCAGATTCCGGCTCAGGTCGAACGCCAGGGGCTGGTCGCAGGCGATCACGCACTCGGCCACGTCGTGGCGGCCGATGGCCCGCGGATGTTCGGTGGCCTCCAGGGTCGAGGCGTCGATCAGGCGATGGATCTCCTCCAGGCGGGCCGGCACCTTGGCCGTGCCCAGCCGCAGCAGGTACTCCTTGCCGGGCACCATGGGCTGGCGCCCCAGCCAGAAAAGGCTCGCCCGAAACCGGGTGGACACGTGGGGTGCCGGATCCCCCTCGCGCACCGCCAGGTCCCCGCGACTCACGTAGATCTGCTCGGTCATGGTGAACCCCACCGGCTCGCCCGCTCGAGCCTCGGTGGGCTCGGGCCGGCCTTCTCCGGGCGGGGGGAACGCCTCGATGCTCTTCACCCGGGTGCTCTTGCCCGAGGGATAGAACACCAGCCGGTCGCCCTTGCGCAGCGTGCCCGACGCCACGGTGCCGGCCACGATGCGGCGGTCGTCGCCGAAGCGGGTGAACTTGTACACGTCCTGCACCGGGAGCCTGAGCGGCAGGTCCTCCCGCACGTCGGATGCTTCGAACCCGTCCAGGGTGTCCAGCACGGTGGGGCCGTCGTACCAGGGCATCCGGTCGCCCCGGTGGGCCACGTTGTCGCCCCGGAAGCCGCTCACGGGAATGTACACCCGGGCCTCCAGGTCGATCCCCTCGAGGAATGTGGTGTACTCGTCCCGGATGCGCTCGAACACGTCCTGCCGGTAGTCCACCAGGTCCATCTTGTTCACCAGCACGGCCACCTGCTGGATCCCCAGCATGGACAGCATGTATCCGTGGCGCCGGGAGTTCTCCTGCACGCCCTCGTGGGCGTCGATCACCAGGAGCGCGGCCTCGGCCCGGCTGGCGCCGGTGATCATGTTCTTGAGGAACTCGATGTGGCCGGGCGCGTCGATGATGATGTAGTGGCGCCTGGCCGTCTTGAAGAACACCCGAGCCGCATCGATGGTGATGCCCTGGGCCTGCTCGTCCTTGAGGGCGTCCAGCAGGAACGCGTACTCGAACGGCCGCGAGGTCCGCTCACACAGGTCCCGGATCTGCTCGAGCTTGCCTTCGGGCAGGCTACCGGTATCCGCGAGCAGCCGGCCGATGATCGTGGACTTGCCGTGGTCCACGTGGCCCACGATCACGATGTTCATCTGGTCGGTTTTCGGCATGGTCCACTCCGTACGAACGCTGTCGGCTCCCGGTTGTCACCGGGACGATCCGTCGCCGGGATCCGCCAGCCGCTACATGTAGCCCTCACGCCGCAGTGTTTCGAGACCGCCGCCGTCGTCCTTGTCCTGGGCGCGGCCCGAGCGCTCGGCTACGTTCTTGAGCTTGCCGCTGCGCAGCTCCTCGATGATCTCGTCCACGGTGGACGCATCGGACTCGATCGGGAACGTGCAGGGCCAGCAGCCGAGCGACCGGTACCGCTTGCCGTCCCCCTGGTTGTAGTACAGGGACACCGTGGGGATGTTCTCCAGTTTGATGTATTCCCAGATGTTCAACTCGGTCCAATCGAGCAGCGGGTGGATGCGCACGTGGGTTCCGGGCGCGAAGTCCACCTTGTAATAGTTCCAGAACTCCGGGGGCTGGTCCGCGATGTCCCAGTTGGCCGCCCGGTTCCGAGGCGAGAAGTAACGCTCCTTCGACCGCGATCCCTCCTCGTCGGCCCGCACCCCCACGATCACGCCGGTGAACGGCTCGGCGTTGCGGTCGCGTTCGTACCGGCCGGTCTCGTGGTTGAACCGGTACCGGGGCCAGGTGCCGTCCAAGGTGTGCTTGAGGGCCTTGGTCTTCAGGTTCCGTCAACAGGTGATCCGGTCCACGTTGCCGTCGGGAAAGGTCTGCTTGTTCTCCAGGGCTTCTCGGTTCTCCCCGTAGATCATGGTGAGATGCCACTCCCGGGTCAGGCGGTCCCGGTACTCGATCATCTCCGGGATCTTGTAGTGGGTGTCGATGTGGATCAGCGGAAACGGCACGTGCCCGAAGAACGCCTTGCGCGCGAGCCACAGGAGAACCGTGCTGTCCTTTCCGATGGACCACAGCATGCACAGGTTCTTGAAGTTGGCGTACGCCTCCCTCAGGATGTGGATCGAGGTGTGCTCCAGCTTGCGGAGGTGGGCGTACTCCTCCTCGGAGATCCGGGTCATGGGTTTTCCTCCTGCGCGTGTCGATCTTCCGCCCGTATCCGCTCTTCCCCGTCCCGGGCCCTGCAGGCGCGCGAAAGGCCCTCCAGGAAGACCCGGCGGCGCGCTTCGGCGAACTCCACCACCTGGCGCACCGACTCCTCCACGCTCTGGCGGCCCGTATCCAGCACGATCTCCGGGTTCAAGGGCTCTTCGTACGGGCTGCTGATCCCGGTGAACTCCGGGATCTCCCCGCTCCGGGCCTTGCGGTACAAGCCCTTGGGATCGCGCGCCTCGCAGGTGTCGAGGTCGCACTTCACGTAGACCTCCACGAACTCCCCGGGTTCGAACAGCGCCCGCACGGCGTCCCGGTCGCGCCGGAACGGCGAGATGAACGCGGCCAGCACCAACACCCCCGCGTCCACGAACAGCCGGGCCACCTCGCCGATACGACGGATGTTCTCCCGCCGGTCCTCGGCCGAGAACCCCAGGTCGCGATTCAGCCCGTGGCGGATGTTGTCGCCGTCCAGCAGATACGTGTGCCACCCGCGGTCGAACAACTCCTCTTCCACCCGCAGCGAGATCGTGGAC
>CAZBGL010000209.1:0-14534 GCA_964491375.1 uncultured Thermodesulfobacteriota bacterium
CACGGTGTCCACGCCGGAGGTCGAATTGTCGGTCCAGGCGAGGAAATCGATATTGGGGCTCACCCCGGAGATGTCAAAATAGTCTTCATCGGGATTTCCGGAGGTATCGCTTCCGTCGAGGGATCCCGTGAACTCATAGTCGGGTGTTGGAAGCGAGATTCTTTGCAGAGAACCCTCCACACCCGTGATGCCAGGATCCACTACCTGGGCGATAGAAAATTGATCGTTGTTCTCGACTTCGGTGATCGTTGATCCCCTGGCATCCCCCCGCCAAGCAAACAACATGAGCAGTCCCACAAAGATCCCCACCATGAAGCCTTGATTCCGTTGCATGTTCGTCCTCCTCGGGCTTCGTCGGATCACCCACAGAACATCCGGGGCATGATGTTCTGTTCTTTACGTAAGCAACGGGGAAGCAAAGATCGTGCCTGGATATGCACGGTGGCATGGAAAACAAGAAAGCCGGAGTGGAAAACCGGTTCCATTTTGTGGAAGAAAAAGGGTTCCCAGGAGAGCAAACGGCCCGCCCCGGAAGAGCAGGGCGGGCCGTCGTGCCGGCGGATCCAGGGGGCCGTTACTTTCCGTAGCCCACGCTCTTGAGCGCCTCCTCGATTTCGCCCAGGATGGCGGGGTCGTCGATCGTGGAGGGCACCCGGTATTCCTGCCCGTCGGCGATCTTCCGCATGGTGCCCCGGAGGATCTTGCCCGAGCGGGTCTTGGGCAGGCGCTTCACGATCAGGGTCTCGCGGTAGCAGGCGATCGGTCCGATCTGCTCGCGCACCATCTGGACGAGCTCCTGCTTGAGTTGTCCCTCGTCCACCTGCGCGCCGGCCTTGAGGACCACGAATCCCACGGGCAGTTGGCCCTTCAGGGTGTCCGCCACGCCGATCACGGCGCACTCGGCCACGGCAGGGTGCTTCGCGATCACCTCCTCCATGGCGCCGGTGGAGAGCCGGTGTCCGGCCACGTTGATCACGTCGTCCACCCGGCCCATGATGTAGAGGTAGTCGTCCTCGTCCTTGTAGCCGCCGTCACCCGTGAAGTAGTAGCCGGGGAACGGGTCGGTGTACGACTGCTTGAACCGCTCGTCCGCCTGCCACAGGGTGGGCAGGGTCCCGGGCGGGAGGGGCAGCTTCACCACCACGATCCCCTCCTGGTTGGGGCCCAGTTCCCGGCCCGAGTCGTCGAGGATCCGCACGTCGTATCCGGGAACCGCCTTGGTGGGAGAGCCGGGCTTGATGGGGAAAGCCTCGATGCCCATGCAGTTGGCCGCGATGGGCCACCCGGTCTCGGTCTGCCACCAGTGGTCGATCACGGGGCGGTTCAGGAGGTCGGACGCCCAGTGGTACGTGTCGGGATCCAGGCGTTCGCCCGCCAGGAACAGGTACTTGAAGTTGGACAGGTCGTATTTCTTGAGGTACTCGCCGTTGGGATCCTCTTTTTTGATGGCACGAAACGCTGTGGGCGCGGTGAACAGGACCTTGACCCCGTGTTGGCTGATGACGCGCCAGAAGGCGCCCGGGTCCGGGGTGCCCACGGGTTTGCCCTCGTACAGGATCGTGGTGCATCCGGTGACGAGGGGCCCGTACACGATGTAGGAATGCCCCACGACCCAGCCCACATCCGAAGCGGCCCAGTACACCTCGCCGGGCCGGGTGTCATAGATGTACTCCATGCTCCACCGCAGGGCCACGGCGTGGCCGCCGTTGTCCCGCACGATGCCCTTCGGCATCCCGGTGGTGCCCGACGTGTACAGGATGTAGAGGGGATCGGTGGCCTTCACGGGCACGCAGTCCACGGGTTCGGCCTGGGCCATGCACTCGTCCCAGTCGTAGTCCCGGCCGGGCTGGAGCTCGGCTTTGGCCTGGGGGCGGGCGAGGATGATGCAGGTCTGCGGTTTGTGCGAGGCCAGATCGATGGCCTTGTCGAGCATGGGCTTGTATTCGATGACCCGGGTCACCTCGATGCCGCAGGAGGCCGACACCACCACCTTGGGCTTGGCGTCGTCGATTCGGATGGCCAGCTCGTTGGGCGCAAATCCGCCGAACACCACCGAGTGGATGGCCCCGATCCGGGCGCACGCGAGCATGGCCACCACGGCCTGCGGCACCATGGGCATGTAGACGATCACCGTGTCGCCCTTTTCCACGCCGAACCGGCGCAGGACGCCGGCGAAGCGTGCGACCTGGTCCTGGAGTTCCTTGTACGTGATCTTCTGGATCTGACCGGTGACCGGGCTGTCGTAGATGATCGCCACCTGGTCGGCCCGGCCGCGCTCCACGTGCCGGTCCACCGCGTTGTAGCACGTGTTCAGCTCACCGCCCACGAACCAGCGGTAGAACGGGGGGTTGGAATCGTCCAAGACCTTGTCCCAGCGTTTGTACCAGTCGATCTGCTCGGCCGCCTCCCCCCAGAACCCCTCCGGATCCTCGAGACTTCGCCGGTAGATCTCGTCGTACCGCCCCATGCCCTGCCTCCTTTCCTGAAGCGGGTTCGCGTTTGACCGGATGAAACAAACGCCGTCTCAGCATAGCAGGGAAACCGCGTCTTCAGCAAGACTGAAAAACTTGAGCCACGCTAAAATAGCCGGGGACCCGGGCGCGATTGACACCCCCTGGGGCTCCCGATACGATGACCGGCCGGCAACGGACGCCGGCCAGACCACACAGAAGGGGGAATCCGAGGTGGAGAACGGGACGCTGGGGGAGCGGGTGCGGTCCGTCGCCTTTTTGCTGGAGGCGTTCCGGGAGCTGGTGGGGCCCGAGGCCGCAGGGGTGGATCCATGGGTTGAACGGCTGAGGGAATTGCAGGCCGACCCGGGGCATTCGTTCCGGGTGGCCGTGGCCGGGGCGGTCAAGAGCGGCAAGAGCACCCTGGTCAACGCGCTCATCGGTCGCGATCTGCTCAAACGGGGGGCCGGGATCGTGACCTCCCTGGTCACGCGGGTGCGCCCCGGGCCGGCGCTCCGGGCCACCCTGCGCCTCAAGGGATGGAACCAGGTCAACCGGGAAGCGGCCGAGGCGGTCCTGTTCCTGGGCGCTGCCGACGAGGCCAAGGATCTGGACCTGAGGCGTCCCGAGGACCGCAGGCGGCTGGAACAACTCCTCGGGGAACTCGGCGAGCGGGCCCTCTCGCAGAACGGCACGCTGGACCGCAACGCGGCGCTCCTGCGGGCGCTCCTCAAGGGGTTCCCACGGGTCGAGGCGTGGGTGCGCGACGAGCCCTCTGTGCGGGAGCTGGGGCCGGACCGTTTTTCCGAGCATCGGGCGTTCGCAGGAGAGGATGCCCTGGCAGCCTATGTAGACGACCTGGTGCTCGACGTCCCGGGTCTGGACCTTCCGGCGGGCGTGGAGATCGGGGACTGCCAGGGATACGACTCGCCCAACCCCAGACACAGGGAGAAGGTCCAGGAATACCTGTTGGGAACCCACCTCGTGCTGTACGTGGTGTCGAGCCGGGTGGGCGTTCGCGAGGCGGACCTGCGGTTCGTAAGGGACCTCAAGTCCATGGGCCTTGCAGACGGGGCGTGGTTCGTCTTGAACGCGGACCTGGGCGAGCACGAGTCGGCCCGCGAGCTGGAGGAGCACGCCGAGCGCATGGCCCAGGAGCTGCGGCCGCTGACGGGCGAAGGGATGCGGATCCGGGTGGTGTCGGCGCTGCGCGGGCTCCTGGAAACCTGCCGCAAACGGGGGGATGGCCTGGAGCGGCGAGAGGAGCTCCTCCTGGCCCTCTGGGACGAGTCGCCGGCGCGGGCGGCAGACGGGTTCGGGGCGTTCCGGGCCGAGTTTCACGAGGCTGTGACCCATGCCCTCCGGACCCATGCCGAGGCCGCGGCGCGGGCGGCGGTGAGAGAGGCCGCGGCCGTTCTGGGCGCACGGGTGGAGGCGGCCCTGGACGCCCTGCGGAAGGAAAGCCGGCGGCTGGGCCAAGGCGGGGACTCCCTGCGCGAGGCCCGGAAAGAGGTGGAACGGTCCCTTGGGGCCTTTGAGCAGGCGGTTCGGGCCGCGGCAGACCGGATCCGTGCCGAGATGTTCCGGCAGGTGGACCGGGTGTTCCACCCCTCGGGGGGCGCGCTGGCGGAGGAGGTCATGGGCGCGGTGGAGCGCCTGGAACCGCCGAGGATCGAGGCCCGTTCGGCCGACCCACGCGGGCTGCTGCGGCAGACGGCGCGCATGTACCAGGAGATGCGGGCCGCGTTCCACCGCTACAAGGTGGAGGAAGTGAACCCCCGGGCCGTGGAAGCGATCCGGAAGGTGTGGCAAGAGGCCAGCGGACGGCTCGGGGAGCAGGTGCGGCCCCCCGCCGACCTGTTGATCCGGAGCCTGGAGACCTACCGGGAGGAGGCGCGCCGCCAAGGCATTCAGACACCGGCCGCAGAGGTGCCGTCCCTGGACCCGTCCGCGGGCCGGCGGGTGATCCCGCTGTTCAGCGCCGTGGTGCCGGGCGCGGGCAACTCCGGTGCCGAGCGCGCCCTGTCGCTGGCCGCCGAGTGGACCCGGCGGGCCGCCGCGGGCTGGACCCGGAGGATCCTCCGGAGGGGGGAGCGGACGGGCTTCGCCGAGGGCTTCTTCCGGGACGGCGCCGCGGCCGTGAGGACGCTCCTGGCCGAGGAGGCCCGCTCCGCCCTGCTCCACTACAACGAACAGGTCAAGTACCAGGTGTTGGGGCCGAGCCTGGAGGCGTTGGTCGACGGCTGGATCGAGGCCTACCAGGCCCTGGTGCGAGCCGTCGTCCAGGATCTGAACCGCCTGGAACAGGGCCTGGCCCGCAAGCGGGCGGAACGTCAGGATCTGATTCCCAGGCTCGAGGGGATCCGGGATGCCCTCGGGGCCCTGGCCGCTTGAGCCCCATCCCAGCCTGTCGCGCTACTGGCGGTTCCGGTTCGGAGAGCCGGTCCGCCGCATCAGCCTGGACCCGGGCCTGTCGTGCCCCAACCGGGACGGCACCAAGGGGACCGCCGGGTGCGTGTTCTGCGACCCCGCCTCGTTTGCCCCCTCGGCCGGTGACCGGCGACCGGTGTCCGAGCAACTGGCCGACGGCATCCGCCGGCTGCGCGCCAAGGGGATCCGGCGGTTCGCCGCCTATTTCCAGCCGCGCACGAACACGTACGCGCCGCTGCAGGTCCTCCGTTCCCTGTGGGAACAGACCGCGGCGTTTCCCGGGGTGGTGGCCCTGTGCGTGGGCACCCGGCCGGACTGCGTGCCCGACCCGGTGCTGGACCTGCTGGCCGGGTACGCGGGCCGCTTCGATGTGTGGCTGGAACTGGGCCTCCAGTCCTGCCGCAACGACACCCTGGAACGGCTGGGGCGGGGACACACGGCCGAGGACTTCGCCGATGCCTGCCGGAGAGCCGGGGCCCGGGGCCTCAAGGTGTGCGCCCACGTGATCCTGGGCCTTCCCGGGGAGTCGCCGGCGGACGAGCGGGAAACCGCCCGTTTTCTGGCCCGGCTGGGCGTGGCCGGGGTGAAACTGCACCAGCTCTCGGTGGTCCGCGCCACCCCCCTGGAGGCGGCGTGGCGGCGGGGTGAGCTGGCCGTGTTGTCCGAAGACGAGTATGTCGGCCGTGCCGCCGCGTTCATCCGGGAACTTCCGCCGCGGACCGTGATCCACCGCATGGTGGGCGACACCCTCGGCGACCGCCTCCTGGCGCCGCGGTTCGACAAGCACCGGGTGATCCGGGGGATCCGGGGGGCCCTGGCGGGAAGGGCAGGGGGGACCGGGGCCGGCCCCGGTGCACCGTAACCACAAAAAAGCCGGCCGTTCGAACGGCCGGCGGCGTGTCTGGTGGGCGAGGCGGGACTCGAACCCACGGCCTCAGGTTCCGGAGACCTGCGCTCTATCCAGCTGAGCTACTCGCCCTCGCGGAAGCTTGTATTTTAGCCACAGCCGTGGAGCGATTGCAAGGGAGGATCATGCGCAAGCCCGGTAGGATCGTCCTGGCCGGCGTCGCCGCCGTGGCATGCCTCCTGGTGGCGGTCGTCGTGGCCGTGAAGCTTTACCTCACCAAGGAACGGATTCTGTCCTGGGTGGTCCCCCCCCTGGAGGCGAAGCTCCACCGCTCCGTGCGGATCGCCGACGCCGGGGCCGGGCTTTCCGGAATCTGGCTGGAGGGACTCGAGGTGCGGGCGGCCGGGAGCCCGGAGCCCCTGGTGAGGGCGCGAGAGGTGAGGGTGTCGTGGAGCCCCTGGGCCCTTTTGCGGGGCCGGGTCGAGATCCGCGAGATACGCCTCCTGGAGCCCGAGGTGCGGGTGGTGCGTCTTCCGGACGGCACCCTGGACGTCCGGGATCTGATCGGCGGGCGCGAACAGGCCCCCGGCGGCGGGACCGCCGCCCCGCCCGGAAAGGCCGAAACGGGCACCGGTCTGGAGATCGCCGTGGCCCTGTTGTCCCTCGAAGGGGGCACGCTCCGGTTCGAAGACCGGACCCGCACGCCGGCCCGGGTCTACGAACTCGACGAGGTGAGGACCCGGGTGCGGAACTTTTCGTTCCGAGGCCCGGTCCCCTTCGAGGTGGAAGCCCGGGCCCTGGGCGTGGCCCGCGTCGGCGCAGAGGGTTCTCTTGACCCGGCCACCGGAGCCCTCGCCGCTGAGGTACGCATCGATGTGCCCGACCTTCCGGCCCTGGCGGACGCCCTGGGCGGGGGCGTGCCCTTGGCCGGGGGCCGCCTCGGGCTCACCGGTTCTCTGGCACGGGCCCGGGACGGCGTGTTTTCGGCCCGGGGCACCGTGCACCTGGAGGCCCTATCCCGGGCAGGGGGGAGCCCCGGGCCGGCCTCCGGGGACTTGGCCTTCGAGGTCCGGGCCGATCCGGACGCCAAGCGGCTCGACGTGGATCGGCTAGAGGCGGGGCTCGCCGGCCAGCGCCTCGTTGCCACCGGCCGCGTCCACTACGCCGGAGAACCGGTCCGGATCCGGTTCGAGGCCCGATCGCCTTCCCTGGACCTGGACCGGCTGCTGGCCCTGCTGCCCCCTCCTGCGGAAGCGGCACGCGAAACCGCTCCGCCTGGCACCGTGGTGGCGGCCACTTCCGGAGACGCCGGGCCGCCTCCGCTGGAGGTGGAGGGAACCGTTCGGATCCAGCGGCTCTCGGTCCGGGGGCTGGTGCTCGCGCCCGTGGAGGCTCGGATCGAGATGCGCCAGGGTCGCCTCAGGGTGGGGCCCCTTTCGGCCGGTCTCTACGAGGGGACCGTGGAAGCGGACGTCTCGATCCGGCCGGCCGAGCCGGGCCCTCCGTTCGGGGGGCTCGTGAGCCTGTCGGACGTCCGGGTCGAGCAGGTGATGGACGCCCTGGGGGGAGATGCCGCGGGGATCCTGTCGGGCCGCTTGGAGCTCGAGGCGGCCGTATCCGGCCGGGGGGCAGCCCTCAGGGCCGTGGAAGGGGACGTCTCGCTTCAGGTCCGGGACGGCCGGCTGGTGAACCATCCGCTGGTCGTACGGTTCGCCCGGCTGTTCCGGGTGCCCGAGCTGGAGACCCTCAACGTCTACAGCCTGGAACTGGACGCCGGCGCTCGCCGGGGCCGTGTCCACGTGCGCACCTTCGCGCTGGCCGGCCCGGAGCTCCAGGTGACCGGCACGGGCTCCGTGGGCCTGGACGGGGGCGGGCTGGACGCGCGCCTGGCCGTTGCCGCGCCCCGGCGACTGGCCTCCCGCCTGGTGCGCAACGCACGGATCCTGGACGCGGTGACCGATGCCCAGGGCTGGGTCAAACTGCCCCTCAGCCTCAAGGGATCCGTGAGGGATCCCCGGTACGCCATGGACGCGGAGGCGCTGGCTCGCATGGCCGCCGGCGTGCTGGGGGACCGGGCGCGGAGCCTCCTGGAAGAGGGGCCACCTGCGGCGGGGAAGGCCGGCAGCGTGGAGGAGGAGCTCAGGAAAGGGCTCCGCCGGCTCCTGGGCCGCTGATTCACGCCCGCTCGGCCCGAAAGAGCAGCAGGGCGACCAGGGCGGAGAACAGGACCGGCCCAGCCCACGCCGCGAGCCAAGGGGGAAGGTGCCCCGCCCGTCCCAGGGACAGGCCGGCGGCCTGGACCACCCAGTACGCGAAGCCCAACCCCACCGCCGCCGCCACGGGGCGCGCCACGCCTCCTCGGGGCTGGATCCTTACCCCCAGGGGAAACGCCAGAAGCGGCAGGAGCGCGCAGGCGAAAGGGAGACTCGTCTTCGCCCACAGGCCCACCTCCAGGTCGGTGGTGTCCAGCCCCCGGGCCCGATGCCGCCGGACCCGGTCCCGGATCTCCTTCCATGTCATGGCCTCAGGGGGCTCTCGCTCGATGCGCAGGTCCGCCGGGGAGACCCCCAGGGCGTAGCGCAGCCGTTCCCGGGTGCGCACGGCAAAGGAACCGCGCTGACCAAAGGACCTGTCCTCCACCCCCTCCAGGACCCAGGCTCCTCCCGACCAGACGGCGCGCCGGGCATCCAGGCGGCGCACCACCCGGCTCCCCTCGAGTTCCACCACCTGAACGCCCAGCAACTCCCGTTCGTCCGGGCCGATCCGGTCCACGTGCAGAACGCCGCGGTCGGTCCGGAGCCACAGGTCGGAACGCCGCAGGAGGGACCGTGCCGGGAGCCCTTTGATCCGCACGTTCTTGATCTCGCGGGCGAGGGCGAAACCCCGGGGTGCGGCCAGCTCCTGTAGGGTGGCATGCACGCCGCACAACACGAGGCCGCTGGCTGCGAACGGCAGGGCGAGCCTCCGGAGGGACAGGCCCGAGGCCCGAAGGGCCGTGACCTCGCCCTGACGGGCGAGAAGCGCCAGGGTGCCGAGCGCGGCCAGCAGGGCCGCCATGGGCAGGGCCTGGGTGAGCATCCAGGGTATGCGTGCTGCAAAAAATACCGCCATGTCAGTTGGTTGTGGATTGTATTTCAAGATCAATCTTAATTTTTCGAAGATGTCCACCACCAGAAAGAGGGCAACGAAGCCCGTCACGGTCCCGGCGAGGATCCGCCAGAACAGGCCCGCCAGGTGCCGGTCCACGACCTTCACGGCCCGGCCCTCCTGGCGGTCCACTCCCTGAACCGGCCTACGACCGAGCCGAGTCCCTCCTCGAAAGGCAGGTGTGCTTCGTGGTTCTTCACCGCAAAGGCGTACAGGGCCAGCACACCCAGGACCGCATTGGGCATCCACACCGCAAGCTCCGGCGGCAGGGACGTGCGACGGCCCATCGCTTTGCCCGCGGTGAGCAGGGCGTAGTAGAGCAGGAGCACGCCCAGGGCCAGGGGAAAGGCCCGGCCCCTGCCGAACCGCGAGTGGTGGAGGCCGAGGCACGCCCCCAGGATCCCGAATACCCAGCATCCCGCCGGCAGGGCGAGGCGGCGGTGGAACTCGTAACGCGCGTCTCGGTTTCCTCCCCGCGCCAGCGGGACCAGGGCGGACGTGGGCACATATTCCACGTTCTTGGAAGGGCGGGGCAGGGGTACCGGGAGCCGGAGCCGGTACCGCCGGAACCGGAGCCGGCGGTAGGGCGCGCGGGGCCCCGTGTATTGGTGGATTTCCCCGTTCTGCAGGTCCAGCACGATCTGGGTGCCTTCCCGTTCGATGGTCCCGGAACGGGCCACGATCCACGCCCCGGCCAGCGGGCCGCGGTCCAGGGCCACGAACAACCGGCGCAGTTCCCGGCCGTCCTGGCCCATGGCCTCGGCATAGGCGGTGATCCCCGGCGCGATCTCCGAGAACACGCCGGTCTGGACCATGGCGCCCACCCGGCTCTGCACGGCTCGGTACACGGCGCGTTTCAAGGCGGCGGCAGCCGCCGGCTGGATCCACAGGCTCACCGAGGCGGTGATCAGCGCCAGGGCGGTGCTGAGAACCAGTACGGGCCGGAGGTTCCAGGCCAGACCCACCCCGCACGCCCGCATGGCCACCACTTCGTGGTCCAGGCTCATCCGGCCCATGGTCACCAGGAGGGCCACGAACAGGCTCACCGGTATGAGCAGGGGAAGCAGGGCCGGCAGGGCCAGCGCCAGGACCTGGAACACCACCCCCAGGGGAACGCCCTGCGCCACCACCAGGTCCGCCAGGAGGAACAGCCGGTGCATGACCATGACGAACGCCAGCACCCCCAGGGTGAGCCCGAACGCCGGAACCGTTTGTGCGAGCAGGTAGCGGTCGAGAATCTTCATGCTTTATCTGCCGTGTGGACCGGGGAAGGGGCCCGAACCGGAGCCGGGGCACACGACGTGGAGGTTGGACGACGCCCGGGGCCAGGAGGTGCGCAGGGGCCCGAAGGCCAGAGCCGTCTTTCCCGGATCCCCCGATCGTCCATGCGGGCGGCACTCCGGTTTCCGAGCACCACCTCAGAGGCCGTGGCCCCAAGCGAAGCCAGGACGCGGGCGGGCCGCCGGTCTCCACGGACCAGGGGCCTTGGCTCGGGCGCCCGGAACCTCACCGTATGCGACCTGCCGCGGCCACCCCCGCTCGGAGGCGCCCGGCGAGCCTCCTACGGGCAGACCCGTGCCGCGCGGAGACGTCGGAGAGGAGCCGCGTGGGACCCTTCCGGCCACCGACCCGGCACAGGGAGGCGCGCGGGCCCAAGCATAACCCGGATGCGGCCGCCCGGGAAAGGCGGTTGAGAACGGCGCCCAGGGGTGTTATGGAGGGGCGGCACACACCCGACCCGGGAGGAGGGTTGATGCAACTGTCCGATCTGTGCAGGGCCCTGGAGTCCACGTTGTTGACTCCCGTGGCCTTGGCCGGGGAAGTCGAAGCCCTGTGCCGGGAGGCGGCCGAGGCGGGGTTCCACGGGGTGTGCGTGCCGCCGACCCGGGTGCGTCTGGCAGTGGAGGTGCTCAGGGACACGGCCGTGCGCGTCGCGAGCGTGGTGGGGTTCCCCCTGGGCCATCAGAGCACCCGTGCCAAGGTGGCCGAGGTGGCCGAACTGGTGGAGGCGGGCGCAGCCGAAGTGGACGTGGTGATGAACCTGGGCTGGTTCCTGGACGGAAGGCTCCGGGCGGTGGCGCGAGAGCTCCAGGAGATCCGCCGGGCTTCCGACGGGCTCGTGCTCAAGGTCATTTTGGAGACCGGGGCGCTCTCGCCCGCCCAGGTGCGGGAAGCCGCAGCGATCGCGCTGGGGGCGGGCGCGGACTTCCTGAAGACCTGTACCGGATACGGCCCCCGGGGGGTCACCATCCGCGATGTGCGGCTCCTGCGGCAGGTGGTCGGGAGGCGCTGCGGGATCAAGGCCTCGGGGGGCGTCCGCACCCTGGACCAGGCCGAAGGCCTCTTGTCCGCCGGGGCCGACCGCCTGGGCACCTCCTCGGCCGGGGCCATCTGGGCCGAGGCGTGCAAGCGGGCCTCCAACTGACTCGCCCCGGGGTGCACGTTCACATTCCAACACAGCCAGAGGCCCGGACATCAGGGGGGCAGGAGTCAAAGACAGAGCACGGACAAGGGTCCTGTCTTCTGATCCCTGTCCTCTGACTCCTGAAAGACAGACCCCTGGCGCGCCGCGCCGTCTCGCGCCCGGGCCCACCTCCGGGGCGGAGCAAAGACACGAAACCCGGACCGAGCGCACGAGGGCGGCACCCACCGGCCACCGCACCCGGGCGCCCCGAACGCTCGGGCCGCTCCTTTGCGTAGCCGAGGGGCGTGGGCCCGGGCGAGTCCCCCGAAGGCCCCCCGGGTCCCTCGCCACGGCGCAACGGGCGTCCTTTCGTTTCGCGCCACGATCGCAACGGTCGCAGCGGAACTCGGGGCCACGCCGCCCGGCGGCCGGGTCCGCTTGGGGCCACGGCCTCGGTGGCGGTGCTCGGAAGGCATCGTGCCGGTCGCGTGCACGATGGAGGGCACGGGAGACGTTGGCGTATGGCCTTCCGGCCCCTTGCGCGGCTCCGATTCACCCCATGCCCGCCGGCAGGGGGGTGTCCCGGTCCGCGGACACGCCGGAGCGCTCCGCGAGCAGCCCCAGGGCGGTCTCCACCAGCTCGTCCGCCGAGGGCGCGGCGTAGATGCTGGCCTCCAGGTGGGGCCGGTAACGCTCCATGACCTCCAAGAAGGCGTGCCGGGAGAGCTCTCCCCGCCGGTAACGCCGTCGCAGGTGGAACCGGATCACCTGGGCGGCCTTGAGGCTCTGGTGGCCGGTGGGGTCCGCCCGGAAACACCACGCCTCCTCCCGGTCGATCAGGAACCCCAGCACCGCATCCAGGGAGCGCTCCTTGTAGCGCCGAACCCGGCCGGGGTCCAGGGCGATGCGCGAGTGGGCCATGGCGTGCCGGATGATCTCGTGCCACTTCCTGAACCGGCCCATGAGCACCACGCTGTTGAAGATCACCTTGTTCGTCTGGAACGAGAGCAACGTGCGGCTGAGCACGGACTTGAGCAGTTCGTCGTTGTCGGTGTGCATGCGGCGGCTCATCCGTTCCGGGATGCGCCACACCTCCGGCGGGGCGTGGGTGTCGAACCGGACCTCCCAGTACGCGTGGTTCATGGCCCGGGTGTTGAAGCTCAGGATGATCTTGTAAGGTACGTAGTAGTTGTGAGCCACCACGTCGGCGGCCAGGTGCGACAGGTACCCCCACGCGAACGCCTTCTGGCTGGGCTTGCGGGCCCGGGCCAGGACCTCCAACCCCACGGTCCAGCGATGGCAGTGGCGCAGGTAGTGGGTGAAGCGCTTGGCCACCACGATGTCGGCCGCGATGGAGCCGTAGAGGTAGTCCAGTGGATGGCTTCGGAGGAGTTCCTGGAGGAACGCCGGGAGAAGGGAGATGTGCTCCAGGACCCGGGTGCCGATCTCGAGGTGGGTGGCCGGCCCCCATGCCCAAGCGGCGGCAGGGGCGAGGACCGCTCCCAGAAGAAAAAACGCTATGCGCCGTGTTCCCGGCCGACGTTCCATGGCGGCGGCAGTATAGGGCGCGGACGCTGCGGTGTCAAAACCGGCCCGCGTTGACGCGCCTCCGGATCAAGGGGTATAAGTCTCCGATCTTCCCGGGACTTTTCGGGCAAGGGACATGGGCGAGCCCGTGTATCTTTTCGACCGCGATCTGGCCGGCCTGGAGTCGTTCTTCCGCGAGATGGGAGAACGGCCGTTCCGGGCACGCCAGGTGATGCACTGGGTATACAAACGGGGCGTCACCGATTTCGGGGCCATGACGGACCTGTCCGCGGCCCTGCGCCGCCGTCTGGAAAGGGCCGCCACGCTGGCGCTCCCCAGGGTGGTGCGCGAGCAGGCGAGCCGGGACGGCACGGTGAAGCTCCTGCTCGAACTGTTCGACGGGGAGCGCGTGGAGACGGTGCTCATGCCCGACGGGCCCCGCGTGACCCAGTGCGTGTCCACCCAGGTGGGATGCGCCATGGGGTGTGCGTTCTGCCGCACGGGCACCCTCGGCCTTCGCCGGCATCTCACAGCGGGTGAGATCGTGGCCCAGGTGATGGTGGGGCGGCGCCGCCTGGGGCCGGACCGCCGCATCACCAACGTGGTCTTCATGGGCATGGGCGAGCCGCTCCACAACCTGGACAACGTGCTGAGGGCCTTCCGGATCCTGTCGGACGACCACGGGTTCAACATCACGCGGCGCAGGCTCACGATCTCCACGGCCGGCCTGGCCGACCGGATCCGGGGGCTTCCGGCCGAGGTGCTGCCGAGCCTGGCCGTGAGCCTGAACGCCACCACCGACGAGGTCCGCGATCGGATCATGCCCGTGAACCGGCGGTTCCCCATCGGGGAACTGCTGGACGCGCTGCGAAGCCGGCCCCTTCCGCCCAGGGCCCGGTACACCATCGAGTACGTGTTGCTGGGGGGGGTGAACGACACCCCCGAGGATGCCCGGCGCCTGGTACGGCTGCTGTCGCACCTGCGCTGCAAGGTGAACCTGATCGCGTACAACCCCCATCCGGAAAGCCCCTTCCGGAGGCCCGATCCCCACCGGATGGAGGCGTTCCAGCGGTACCTGCTCGAGAGGAACTTCACGGCCACGCTCCGCAGGAGCCGGGGCGAGGACATCCTGGCCGCGTGCGGGCAGCTCAAGGCGGACGACGCGCCGTGAGCACCGGAAGCTCCGGGGGGCTGTCCGGCCGTTTGCCGACCGCTGCTCGGGCGGCAACTCACCCGGGAGATCGGATCGAAAGGGAAAGGACGACCATGGAGAGCGCCATCGGAATCATCGGAGGAAGCGGCCTGTACGAGATGGAGGACCTGGAGGACGTGCGGGAGGTGGAGGTTTCCACTCCGTTCGGCCCTCCCTCGGACGTACTGGTGGAGGGACGCCTGGACGGCCGGCGCCTGGTGTTCCTGCCCCGCCACGGCCGGGGGCACCGGTTTCTTCCCTCGGAGGTCCCGTACCGGGCCAACATCTGGGCGTTGAAGTCCCTGGGGGTGGAGTGGGTCATCTCCGTCTCGGCCGTGGGAAGCCTGGAAGAGGACGTGCGGCCCGGCGAGATCTGCCTTCCCGACCAGTTCCTGGACCGCACCTGGGGTCGCGAGAACACGTTCTTCGGGGAAGGCATCGTGGGGCACGTGGCCATGGCCGACCCGGTGTGCGCCGACCTGGCCGGCGCGGTGTGGGACACCCGCGGCGCGGTGGGCGCCCGGTTCCACAGGGGCG
>CAZBGL010000210.1:0-3175 GCA_964491375.1 uncultured Thermodesulfobacteriota bacterium
AAGAGGTGGCGGATGAGACCGGGTTCAGCCCGGCGCTGATCTCCCAGATCGAGAACAACAACGTCTCCCCGCCCATCGCCACGCTGTCGAAGATCGCCAAGGTCTTGGGCGTGCGGGTGGGGTACTTCTTCCGGGACGAGGGACCTGAGGCGTCCTACGAGGTGCTCCGCCGGGAGGAGCGCCCGGTGGTGACCCGGGTGATCTCCAAGACCGGGGGCAAGCACGGGTACACCTACCAGGCCCTCACTTACCGGAAGCGCGACAAGATCATGGAACCCTTCCTCCTGTACGTGGATCCCGGTATGCGGGAGGACGAGGCTCAGTACAGCCACGAGGGGGAGGAGTTCCTGATGATCCTGGAGGGCGAGGCCGAGCTCCTGATCGAGGACGAGCGCATCGTGCTCCGGGAGGGGGACTGCGTGTATTTCGAGTCGAACCTGCGGCACCGCCTGCTCGCCCACGGCGAAGGCGGGGCCAAGGTTCTGGCCGTTCTGGCCAAAGGGCCCTGAGGGTGGAGAGAGAGCATGGACCGCACGCGCCGAAAGAAGCTGGTTGCGGCGATCGCCGCCGTGATGGCTCACCTCGTCGCCGAGGCGCCCCAGGCCGCTGCGCCGGCCGCGGGGCCGCCTCCCGCCCAGCCCCCCTCCGGCCCTTCGCCGTGGGCCCTCACCGGACGCCACGACGCCATGCTCCTCCGGAGCCTCTGGCAGCGCCGGCTTTCCCGCACCTGGTAACACCGATACCCGGCCCAGCCCGGACATTGCCCCTGGAGGGAAGGAGTGCCCCATGAGCAAGAAGAAGAACCCCCTGAAGATCACGGACCTCACGTTCCGCGACGGCCACCAGAGCCTGTTCGCCACGCGGATGCGCACCGAGGACATGGAGGCCATCGCCGAGGCCGTGGGGAAAGCGGGCTACCACGCCCTGGAGATCTGGGGCGGGGCCACGTTCGACACCATGCACCGGTTCCTCGGCGAGGATCCCTGGGAGCGGCCGCGGCGGCTGCGGCGCTACGTTCCCAAGGAGGTGAAGTTCCAGATGCTCCTCCGGGGCCAGAACCTGGTGGGGTATCGGAACTACGCCGACGACGTGGTGGAGGCGTTCGTGGACGAGGCGTGCGACGCCGGGATCGAGATCTTCCGCGTGTTTGACGCCCTGAACGACGAGCGCAACTTCGAGACCGCGGCCCGGGCGATCAAGCGGAACGGGATGCACTTCCAGGCGGCCCTGAGCTACACGGTCACCGAGCGGAAGATGGGGGGCGAGCTCTTCACCCTGGAATACTGGGTGGACAAGGCCAAGACGTTCGCCTCGATGGGGGCGGACTCCATCTGCATCAAGGACATGGCCGGGCTGCTGTCGCCGGACGACGCGTACGAGCTGATCCGGGCCATCAAGAAGGCCACCAAGCTGCCCGTGGAGCTCCACTGCCACACCACCTCGGGCCTGGCCGAGTACACCGTCCAGCGGGCGATCGACGCCGGGGTGGACATCATCGACACCTGCTCCGCGCCGTTCGCCAACCGTTCCAGCCACCCGGCCGTGGAGCCCATCGTGGTCATGCTCCAGGGCACGGCCCGCGACACCGGGCTCGACCTGGACCGGCTCACCGAGATCGCCGAGTACCTCGAGAGGATCGGGCCGAAGTACCGACACCTGATGGACGACACCCGGCTGTCCGTGGTGGACATCGGCGTGCTCATGCACCAGGTGCCCGGCGGGATGCTCTCGAACCTGGTGAACCAGCTCCGCCAGGCGGGTGCGGAGGACAAGCTCAAGGACGTGTTCGAGGAGCTTCCCCGGGTCCGCAAGGAACTGGGATATCCCCCGCTCGTCACCCCCACGAGCCAGATCGTGGGCGTGCAGGCCGTGCAGAACGTCCTGTTCGGAAAACCCGGGGGCACCCTGGAGGAGCGCTACAAGATGATCTCGGCCCAGGTGAAGGACTACTGCTACGGCCTGTACGGACGGCCGCCGGCCGAGATCGACCCCGATCTGCGCAGGCTCGCCCTCAAGGGCTATCCCCGGGGCGAACAGCCCATCACCTGCCGGCCGGCCGACATCCTGGAGCCCGAGCTCGAGAAGGCCAAGGCCGAGATCGGCGAGCTCGCCAAGGACCGCAAGGACCTGCTGCTCTACACCCTGTTCCCCACCACGGGCAAACGGTTCCTCCGGGTCAAGTACGGCCTCGAACCCCCGCCCGAGGAATGGAAGCCGCGCACCCTGGAGGACGCCAAGCGCGAAGAGGAGCTGGTGCGCAAGGCCCTGGCCGGCGAACTCGTGGAAAAGCCCAGGAAGGCCGAGCCCCCGGCCGGTGCCCGCACGTACAAGGTCTACGTGGAGGGTGAGCTCTTCGAGGTGGCGGTGGAGGCGCCCGAGGGCGTGCCCGTGGTGACCGCCGCGGCCCCGGCCCAGCCCGCCCCGCAGAGTTCCGCGCCCCAGCCCGAGCCCGCTCCGGCCGAACCCAAGCCCGAGCCGGCCCCGGCCGCGGCCCCCAAGAAGGAGGCCAAGGGAGAGGTGCTCGCCCCCATGCCGGGCATGGTGGTGGACGTTCTGGTCAAGCCCGGCGACGACGTCAAGGCCGGCGACGTGGTCGTGGTGCTCGAGGCCATGAAGATGGAGAACGCCCTGGAGGCGCCCGTGGACGGGAAGGTCCAGGAGGTGCTGTGCGCCAAGGGCGACAACGTGGCCAAGGATGCCGTGCTCGTGACCATCGGCTGACGGCGTTCCCGTGAATCCATCAGGAGGACTCCGATGAGCCTGCAGGAGAAGTTCGATCTCCTGGCCCGGAAGAACCGCGAGGCCGAGGCCGGGGGTGGCGAGGACCGGATCGCCAGGCACCGGGAGAAGGGCAAGCTGACCGCCCGCGAGCGGCTGGACCTTCTGTTCGATCCCGGCACGTTCGTAGAGGTGGACAAGTTCGTGGTCCACCAGTGCCGGGACTTCGGCATGGACCAGAAGAAGTTCCTGGGCGACGGCGTGGTGACGGGTTACGGCCGGGTGGACGGACGGTTGGTGTATGCGTTCGCCCAGGACGCCACGGTGTTCGGGGGGAGCCTGTCGCTGACCATGTCCGACAAGATCTGCAAGATCATGGACATGGCGCTCAAGAACGGCGCACCGGTCGTGGGACTGAACGACTCCGGCGGGGCCCGCATCCAGGAAGCGGTGCGGA
>CAZBGL010000211.1:0-4739 GCA_964491375.1 uncultured Thermodesulfobacteriota bacterium
CGGGTGTGCCGCTCGCGTGCACGGCCGGTGGGCTCGGGAGGCTCTGGCGCTTGGCCTTTCGGCCCCGTCGCGGCTCCGGACCCCGGGCAGGCTGGCATACCTTGGGGCTGGGGGTGCCGGGCCCACTTCCTCGGCTTCGCAAAGGAACGGCCCGGGCGTGTTTCGTGCCTGGAGGCGCCGGGCGGTGGGGGCTGTCCGGTTGCAGCCCGCACGGGGCCGCTGCTATAAGGATTCGCCGGTTCGACCCCTGCCGGGAGGTCATCCCCGTGAAGGGCCGTGGGGCGCTGGTGTTCACCGATCTGGACGGCACCCTCCTGGACCACCGCACGTACCGTTGGGATGCGGCCCGGCCCGCCCTGGAGGCGCTGCGCGAGCGGGGGGTTCCCGTGGTACTGTGCTCGTCCAAGACGCGGGCCGAGATGCTGGCCATCCAGGAGGCCCTGGGGCTGAGGGGGCCCATGGTGGTGGAGAACGGCGGGGCCGTCCTGTCCACGGGGACCGGGGCCTTGGAGCAGCGGTTTCCGGAACGGCTGGGGGAACTGCCCGCGCGGGTGTTCGGGGTCCCGTACGGGCGGCTCCGCACCGCCCTGGAGGCTCTGCGGGCCGGGCTCCCGGGCCGCATCACGGGCTTCGGGGACGTGGACGACGAAGCCGTGGCCCGGTGGACCGGCCTTCCCCTGGAGCGGGCGCGGCTCGCCCGCTTGCGGGAGTTTGACGAACCCTTTCTCTGGAAGCCCGAGCCGAGTTCGCAGGTGGTGGACACGGCGCGGGCCCGTGCGACCGCGATGGGGCTGCAGCTCACGCGCGGCGGGCGGTTCTGGCATCTGACCGGCGACAACGACAAGGGCCGAGCCGTGAGGTGGTTGGTGGAGGCCGCGGCCGCCGCGTGGGGCCGTCCGCCGCGAACCCTGGCGCTGGGGGACAGCGAGAACGACCTGCCCATGCTGATCGCAGCGGACGAGGGGGTGCTGGTGGAGCGGCACGGGGGCGGTTTCCTGGAACCCCGACCGCCGGGGATCCGCACGGTCCACGGCCAGGGGCCCGAGGGATGGTGCCGTGCCGTGCTCGCGTGGCTTGCCCGGAAGGATCCCGGCCCGTAAGGAGAACGGCTTTGTCCCGACGCACCCCCCCCTCGCGACGTGCTGTGATGCGCCGGCGAAAACCGCGGCGGGCCGGACGCCGGGCCGCCCTGGGGATGGTGCTGTTGGCCCTGATCGGGCTGGGGGCTGTGGCGGGGTTGTGGTGGCAGGGCCGGCTCACCGGGCGGTTCCCTCCCTCCTTGGGGCTTCCCGGAATGGGAGCACCACGCCAAGAGGTCACTTTGTATTTCGCCCATCCCCGCTGGACCCGGCTCGTGGCCGAACCGAGGGAGATCCCGGCGGGTCTGAACACCGTGGAGCGGATCCAGCGCCTCGTTCAGGAGCTGCTCCGGGGCCCGTCGGGCGACGGGGCCGCACCGGTGCTGCCCCGCTCCGTGCGGCTGCGGGGGGTGTACCTGGGGCGTGACGGCCTCGTCTTCCTGGACTTCGACGGGGAGAGCCTGAAGGGTTTCGATCCCGGGGGGGCCTCGGGCGAGCTGCTCGCCGTGTTCGCGCTGGTGCACACGGTGGTGGAGAATACGCCTGGGTTCCGGCGGGTGCAGATCCTGGTGGACGGCGAGGAAAGGGAGACCCTGGCCGGCCACGTGGCCGTGGGAACCCCCCTGGAACCCCAGCCCGAGCTCGTGGGGGACGGCCGGGAGGAGCGATGAAGGACATCCGCAATTTCGGGATCTTCGCCCACATCGACGCCGGCAAGACCACGCTCACCGAGCGCATTCTGTATTACACGGGCAGGACCCACCGCATCGGCGAGGTCCACGACGGCGAGGCCGTCATGGACTGGATGCGCCAGGAACAGGAACGGGGGATCACGATCACCGCGGCCACTACCCGGGTGGAGTGGCGCGGGCACAAGCTGAACCTGATCGACACTCCGGGCCACGTGGACTTCACGGTGGAGGTGGAGCGGAGCCTCCGGGTGCTGGACGGTGCCGTGGTGGTGCTGGAGGCCGTGTCCGGGGTCCAGCCCCAGACCGAGACGATCTGGCGCCAGGCGGACCGATACGGGGTACCCCGGATCGTGTTCGTGAACAAAATGGACCGGATCGGGGCCGACTTTGACGCGAGTGTCGAGAGTCTGCGCGAGAAGCTGGGTGCCCTCCCCCTGGTGGTGGTCTCCCCCCTGGGGGCCGAGGCCGGTTTCCGGGGATGCCTGGACCTGTTGGAAGGGGATGTGCTCCGTTGGGACGAGGCGGATCTGGGGGCCACCGTCCACCGGCGCGAACCCGAGGGGGAGGAACGGGACGAACTCGAAAGCCGTCGGGAGATCCTGCTGGAAACCCTGGGCGACCTGGACGACGACGTGGCCGAGGCGTACCTGGAGGGCCGGTGGCCTGGCGCGGCCCTCCTGCGCGGCGTGATCCGCCGGGCCACCCTGCAGGGCCGGATCGTTCCCGTGCTCGCCGGCTCGGCCCTGCGGAACAAGGGCGTGCAGCCGGTGCTCGACGCGGTGGTGGATTTTCTGCCCAGCCCCCTGGACGTACCCCCCGTTCGGGGGGTGCATCCGGACACCGGGGCCGAGGAGGTCCGCCGGGCCTCGCCCAAGGAACCGTTCGCGGCGCTCGCGTTCAAGATCCAACAGGACGTGGGCCGCAAGCTCACCTACGTCCGGATCTACTCGGGTGTGTTCCGGGGCGGGCGGGTGTACAACGCCACCCGGCGCCGGGTGGAAAAGCCCGCGGCCGTGCTCCGGGTTCACGCCGACAAGAAGGAGCGCGAAACCGAGGCCCGGGCGGGGGACATCCTCGCCCTCACCGGGCTCAAGTGGACGGTCACCGGCGACACCCTGTGCGACCAGGAGCACCCCCTGTTGCTGGAGACCATCGCGTTCGCCCCCCCGGTGATCAGCGTGGCGGTGGAGCCCAAGCGCAGCCAGGACGAACCCAAGCTCATGGACGTGCTGGCCCGCCTGGAGGAGGAGGACCCCACGTTCCGCCACGAGGTGAACGAGGAGACCGGGCAGATCCTGATCTCGGGCATGGGCGAACTCCATCTGGAGGTGCTGGTGCGCCGGATGCGCGAGGATTTCAACGTGGACGTGCACGTGGGCCGGCCCCAGGTGGTCTACAAGGAGACCGTGGACGGCACGGGTGAGGCCGAGGCCGAGTTCGACCGCACCTTGGGCGAGAGGCGCCACTGGGCCGGGGTGCGTGTACGGGTGACGGCCGCGGGCCGGGGGACGGGGAACCGGATCGCCTTCCCCACCCACTCGGAGGAATGGCCGGAGCCGGTGCGGGATGCCGTGCGCCAGGGGGTGGAGGAGGCCTGGCTCAGCGGGGAACTGGGCGGGTATCCGGTGGAGGACGTGGAGGTGGAGGTGCTGGGGGTTCGCTTCGACCCGGCGTCTCCCAGCGAAATGGCTTGCAAGGTGGCGGCCAACCAGGCGTTTCGCAGGGCGGCCCGGGCAGCCGGCCCGGTGCAGCTTGAGCCCGTGATGCGCGTCCAGGTGACGGTGCCGGACGACCACGTGGGGGACGTCATCGGCGATCTCAACGCCCGCCGGGGCGAGATCCGGGGTATGACATCGGACCGGGGCGTCACCGAGATCGAGGCCCTGGTGCCCCTTCGCCGGATGTTCGGCTATTCCACGGACCTGCGCTCCCTCACCCAGGGCCGGGGCACGTTCCAGATGATGTTCGAGCGCTACGACCGCATGGCGGCGTAGCTTCCCGTCCTACCTAAAGGATCCTTCCCTGCAGGCCGATCGGTACGCCGGAACTCCCAGGCCAACGTGTGCGCGAGGTTCGGCCATGCCGTTGGAGGGCACGCTCAGCTACATGGACATCGCCCATCTGCTCCAAGTGGTGGGCCGCTCCCGCAAGTCCGGGGTCCTGGAGATCACCCACGGGGAGCGCTCCGCACGGCTCGTGTTCCAAGAGGGCCGCTTGATCCGGGCGGAGTCCAACCAGGCCCATGCCGGCCTGGGCGAGTTGCTGGTGGAGGAGGGGGTGATCTCCGCGTCCGACCTCGAAAGGGCCTTGGAGATCCAGTCCCGGGAGGGGGATCCGAGAAGGCTGGGGGCGATCCTTTGCGACGAGTTCGGGGTGTCGGCTGAGGACATCCAGCGGGTCCTGGCGCGGCAGTTCCGCCAGATCGTGTTCGACGTATTCCGGTGGCCCGGAGGCACGTTCCGGTTCGAGTTCGGGGACCCGGGTGGGGTCATGGACCGGTTCCACCTGAACCCCTCCGAGTTCATTCTCGACGTGGGGATCCAGGCCGGGTTCCTGGCCCGCGAAGGGATGGCCCGGGAGTACGGGGACGATCCGGAGTGCCCCACCGTTGTGGTGGCGTGCTCCCGTCCGGACCTGGCCGACGCGTGCGCCGCCCACTGGCGACAGAAGGGGTGCCAGGTGCGCGTGTGCCACCCCCCCGAGCGCGTGGAGGCCCTCATCCGGGAGTGGCCCCTGGAACAACCCTCCCCTTGGGTGATCTACGAGGTCCCGGAGGAACCCGGGGATGCGGACCTGGACGTACTGGGGCGCCTCAGGGCCCAGAGACCGGGGCTGGCGGTGGTGGCCGTGGGGGTCTCCTCCAGCCCCCTGGTGCGCGCCCGTGTGGTCGAGAGCGGAGCCGACGTCTACGTGCGCGCCCCTTCCCCCTCGAACCTCGCCGGGGATTCCCGGGACGCCTATATGGACG
>CAZBGL010000212.1:0-2694 GCA_964491375.1 uncultured Thermodesulfobacteriota bacterium
CTTTCACCCCTCGGCACGGCCCGTAGAGTGCCTGCACCACGCAGACTATGTGGCCGTGGGGGACTCCGAGGAGCTCATCGTGGCCCTGGTCCGGCACCACCACGAAGGGGACCTGCGGGCCGAACTCCGGGGGAGCCTGGAGGTGCTCCGGTGGGCCCACGCCGTGGTTCGGGATGCGGAGCCCCCCCTGGAGGCCCCGTTCGGGGAGGCCCTGGTGGACGATCTGAAGGCGTTCCTGGAGAAGCAGAAACCCCAGGCCGAGGCGTTCTACCGCGCCCTGGCCGGGACCTGACGGGGAGCTCGGCCATGCCGCCCGACACGCCGGCCGCACCCACGGAAACCCTTTCCCTGGAGCAGCGCAAGGAACTGTACGTGCGGACCCTCCGGTCCGCCACCCGGGAACTGGAGGCCCGGGTTCAGGAACTGTCCGTGTTCCGCGAACTGGGGGCCCTGTTCGAGCGCTCCGCAGATCCGGCCCAGGTCATCCCCTACGCCCTGGAAATCCTGTTTCGGCTCTCACGGGCGGAGAACGCATCCATCCTCCTCCACAACCCGAACACGGGCGAACTCAACCTGGTGGCCGCCGCGGGGCGGGGCGAAACCGTCCGCTACTACGGGCCCGAGGGCTACCCGGGGCGCATGTTCCGGCCGGGTGAGGGGGTGGCCGGCTGGTGCGCGGCCACCCGCGAACCCGCCTTCCTTCCGCACGCTCCGGCGGACCCCCGGTTCGTGCACCGCCCGGGGAGCGTCCGGGTGGGCACGTTGGCCTGCCTGCCGCTCGTGGCCAAGGGGGAGTGCCTGGGGGTGCTCAATCTGAGCCACCCGGACTCCGGCGCCCTGGATGCGGCGCGGAGGGGTGCGTGGGAGACCCTGGCGAGCTACCTGGCCGTGGCGGTGTCCCATGCCCTGCTCTTCGAAACCGTGCGGCAGATGAACCGCCGCCTGGAGGCCCAGGTGCGGGAGCGCACGGCGCGCCTCGAGGCGGCCAATCGGGAACTGAGCCGTATACGCGCCGAACTCGACGCGCAGAACCGCAGGCTCCAGACCCGGGTGGAGGAGCGCACCCGGGAACTGCGCACGGCGCTGGAGAAACTCCAGGAAAAGCACCGCAGGCTGGAAGAGGCCAACCGGGTCAAGGACGAGTTCCTGAACAACATCAACCACGAGCTCAAGACCCCCCTCAACGCGATCATCGGGTTCGCCGGCCTCCTGCTGAAGGAGCTGGGCCCCCAGCTGAGCGAGGACCACCGGACCGACCTGGCCCTGATCGAAGCCAACGGCAAACACCTCCAGTCCATCCTGGAGAACATCTTCTGCCTCAAGGACATCGAGGCGGGGAACATCCGTCCCGACCTGCGGTCCGCGGACCTGAACGAACTGGTGGCCTCGGCCGTGCGGTCCATGGAGCCGCGGGCCCGGGAGAAGGGCCTGAGCATCGAGTTCGATCCCCTGGACGTCCCCCCGGTGGTCCTGGACCCCACCCTGATCCTGCGGGTACTCTACAACCTGCTCGACAACGCGGTGAAGTTCAGCGACCGGGGCACGATACGGGTGCGCACCCGCACCGCCGTGCTCGACCCGAGCCACCCCCAGCAGCCGCCCTCGGAAGACCGGGGCGTGGCATGCGCCGTGGTGGAGATCGCGGACCAGGGCCGGGGGATCCGGCCCGAGGACGTGGACCGGGTGTTCCAGAAGTTCCTCCAGGTGGAACCGGCCACCAAGAAGACCGAGGCCGGGTCCGGCCTGGGCCTCACCATCGCCAAGAACCTGGTGGAGCTCCACGGCGGCCGCATCTGGGTCCGGAGCCGCCCCGGCTCCGGGAGCACGTTCTCCTTTTTCCTCCCCCTGGAAAGCGGCTCGAGCCCCGGACAGGGCCCGGCAGACCACAGCAACTGACTTCGTCCGGCCGGGCCGTTCTCCCAATTCCAGGGGTCAAGAACCAGACAGAGGGCAGTGGAGAGAACCCCAGGCCTCTGACTCCTGTTCTCTGGTCACGGACTTCCGGGGCCGCGGCCCCAAACGAAAACAGGCCCCGGGCGGACCACCAGTCTCCAAGGCCTGGGAGGGCTCCTTGGCTCGGGCGGGCGCGAACACGCCGTATGCAACCTCGCCGCGGCAACCCGCCCCTCGGAAACGCCCGGCGAGCACCCTCGGGAAAAACCACCGCCGCCCTCAAACCTCAGTGCCGCGGCGACCGTAGGAGCCGCCCCCGCGCCTCGCAGGGGCCCTCCCGGGCATGGACGCTCTCCGCGGTTCGTCCAACCGGCCCGGGGGCTCGGATCCGCGAAGGCGGCCGGAAGGCCAAACGCCAGGGCCTCCCGAGCCCACCGACCGCGCACGCGAGCGGCACACCCGCCTCCCAGCACCTCCACCGGGGCCGTGGCCCCGAGCGGAAACGGGCCCCGGGCGGGTCACACGCTCCCACGCCCGGGAGGGCCTCCGTGCGATTGACACGCCGCCCCGCGCTTCGTACCCTGTGATTCCTTTGTTCCCGTCGTCACAACTCCGGAGGAGGCTGCCGTGTCCCAGTGGTCCCGCAGGTCCTTCCTCAAGGCCGGCCTGGCCGGGCCGGCGTCCCTGGCTCTGGCCGCGCCTGCCCGGGCGGGCCGCGAGGCGCCCCACCGGGCCCTGCGCAAGTTTCGGAACCCGGCACCCACCCTGTGCGGCACGTGTCCGGCCCGGTGTGGCCTCGTG
>CAZBGL010000213.1:0-2724 GCA_964491375.1 uncultured Thermodesulfobacteriota bacterium
CGGGCCCGCCGTTCGTGCACGCGAGCGGCACACCGGCTTCCGAGCACCCCCACCGAGGCCGTGGCCCCGAGCGCACACGGGCCCCGGGCGGCATCACCACGCTCCGGGAGGGCCCCCTGGCTCGGGCGGGCGCGAACACGCCATATGCGACCTCGCCGCGGCACCTGGCCGCTCGGACGCGCCCGGCGAGCACCCCCGGGTCGGGCCCCTGCCGCTCGGAACCCCCAGGGCCGCGGCGACCGTAAGAGCCGCGCCCGCGCCTCGCAGGGGGCCCTCCCGGGTCCGTGCGATCAAACGGACCGCTCTCCCCAGCCCGGGGGCCTCCCTGGGGCGCATCCATCTGGCCCGGAACCGGGCAGGATGCAGCGGTCATGCGGACGATCGGGCCCGAGCCCGCAAGACCACGGGGCGGCGCCGCGAACCCGCCCTCAGGCGGCCGAGGCCTGCACCCTTTGGTCCGGGGAGGAGGCTTCCAGGGAAATGCGGGCCAGGCGCCGGCTCTCGGTGTTGATCCGGCGGGAGAGGAGCGCGAGTTTCCGGTAGTCGCACGAAACGATGTCGAGCAGGGTCTCCCGCTTGAAGGTCTCGACTCCTTCGCGACCCGTATACCCGGCTGCACGGAGCATCAGGAAGTGTTCATCGGAGATGTCGGTGGGGATCCCCAGGGCCTCCACCGCGCGCCGGAAACGGCCGCATTCCTCCAGCAGTTCGACGAAACTCCGCCCCTGGAGCGCGAGGGACAGCTTTGGCCACATGGAGGGTGGTTTGTACAGAACGTACTCGTATTCCATGGCCGAAGGAATGATCCCTTCGTCGAACTCGAACCCGAACCGCTCCCTTTCCGTGTACCACCGGCTGTGCTTGAACGGCCCCGGAGGGGTGACCATCACCGAGTCCGGCCGGAACGCCCGAAGCAGCGCCAGGTTGGCCTCGAACACGTCCCGGTCGGTGACCCCTTCCACCAGGGGCGCGGGATAGATCAGGGCCAGGGCGATGTCGATCTTGTGGCCCGCCCGTTGTTCGGCCTCCCGGATGGCCCGGGCCGTGGCCACCAGGTCCCCGCGCCTGACCCCCTTGTTCATCACTTCCCGGTTGATCCGATCGTGGCCGGTCTCTCCGCCGATGAACACGGCGCGCAGCCCAGCGCGGATCATGAGCTCGTATTGCTGAACCGTGCGTTCGAACACTGTGGGCTCTGACGCGTTGCGCACCGCCCGGCTGCCCATGCCGAAGATCACCTGGAGGCCGGCGTCCAGAATGCCCCGGGCGATCTGGGCCCCAAATCCCGGCGGTGTGTCGGAGCCCGCAAACCGGAAGATCCCCACCCCCTGCTCCACCATGGCCCGCATCTCCTCCACCACGTCCTCTACAGGCCGTGTGGCGTACCGTTTGTAGAAGTGGGGATGCACGCAGAAGTTGCACTTGCCCCAGGGGCATCCCAGGCTCTCCAGGAGGACGTGAACGCGGACCTTTCCAGGCGCCTCGCCGTATCGGGGAACCGCCTTTCGCACGATGCGAACGGGCCTCTTCCGACCCTTGCGGATTGCGCTCCCCTCCCTCCACATCACGTTCTCGAACCGGCGCCCCGCAACGGCCCGGAGGATCTCGGCCCTGGAGCTTTCTTCCATGTCGTCCACCAGGTCCAGGATCTTCGTCAGGGCGAACTCCCCCTCGCCGCGCACCGCCAGGTCGAAGGGCGCGTACCGGAGCACGTCCTCCTCATACAACGTGGCATGGTACCCTCCGGCGATGAGGAGCACCTCCGGGTTCCGCTCCCGAACCAGCCGGGCGAAGCGCTTCGCCCAGGAAAACGCCTCCCCGTACCAGAGCTTCACCCCCACCACCCGGATCCCCTCCTCCACCACCCGCCAGGCCAGGTCCCGGAGACGGGCCTCCATTCTCCTCCGCTGCACGAGGGACTGGATGTCCTGGAGTCCCACGGCCGCCCCTCCCACCGCCCGAACCCACGCAGGCGGCGGTCCCCCGCCCGCACGATCCAGGAGCACTCCGTAGATCTTGCGGAGCGGTTTGGCCAGCAGGGGGGTGGAAAGGCTCCAGAAGAAGTCGTCGGTGGCCCAGTCCTCCAGCCACACTTCGTGTCCGTGCTCCTCGAGGTGCGCCCGGAGCACCCCCAGGCCGTTGTCGAAAAACGTATCGCTTGCCGACCGGCGTCGTGTTGCAAGGGAGTTCCACAGGAGGATCTTGGCCATGACACCACCTCGGGAAGTGAGTTTTCGGCACGTTCGTCGGGATCGGCTCTCCCCTGGAAGACCTTGAGGAGCCTCACCCTTTCAGCTTGCACGCAGGCGTCATGGGCGCCCTCGGCTCCACCCGGATCTCGACGGGCGGAGCACTCCGGGTCCGCGCCTCTTCACGAAGCGAGGAGGGGTCCAGGCGGCTCCCCCTTGCCGGCACCACGTGCAGGAGGATGCGCCCCTCGGCCTCCCGGGCCCACGCCATGCACACGTCGGGGCGCAACTCCGCCCATTCCACGAGTTCGCGCACCCGGCGCGAGGGCACCCGGCCCTCGCGGCCCAGGACGTGGAGATATCCTCTTGAATCCAGGAACCCGATATCGCCTGTCACATAGTATCCGTCCACGCGGGAGGCCCGGGTGAGATCCGGTCGCTTCCAGTATCCGGGCGAGACCGTCGGGCCCCGGATGAGAATCTTCCCCGGGATGTGGACCGGGAGCGGTTTTCCGCTGGGGTCGGCGATGCGGAG
>CAZBGL010000214.1:0-9230 GCA_964491375.1 uncultured Thermodesulfobacteriota bacterium
GAACGCCCTGGATGCACAGATCACCCTTCGGTTGGTCGACGCCCGGATCGAGCACGTCACGGTGGATGGGGTCTCCTGGCCTCGGGAAGAAACCCGGTAACCCAGGCCAACGGCGGCCGAGGGCGGAAAGGGCGTCCCTCCCGTGGCCCGGGCTGGGGCACCGGAAACGGCCCCCGCCCTCCGGCCGCCGTTTTGGCTTCCTTCCCCTCCCCGAGCAGAGAGGAACCGCGTTCATGCCCGCTTCGGGGCCAACGCGTTCCTTTCGCCGCGCCGAGTCCCTCGATCGAGCCCGGGCCGGGAGGCCGTCACGCGATCCCGTTCGACGCCCTTGCAGGCCGGGGCCGACTGGCGTACGGTTCCCCATCTTGTGCCCGATTTCACGGCCCGCCTGCGGAGGAACGGTTGCACCCTCCTTTCGCAAAGGGCCCGCGCACGCCGGAGGGCGCCGCCCCCGCGCCCCCCACGGGATTGTGCGGCGGCGGCACCTTTCGGGAAACGATGGGATCGTCATGGAGCACCACGGGTCCGAAACCCTGAGCTACCGGGGCATCTTCGTCTTCTGGGCGCCCCTGGCGGCCACGTGGCTCATGATGAGCCTGGAAGGACCGTTCCTCGCCGCGGTGGTGGCCCGGTTGCCCGAGCCCAAACTCAACCTGGCCGCCTTCGGGGTGGCCTTTTCCGTGGCCCTGGTCCTCGAGGCCCCGGTGATCATGCTCATGGCCGCCACCACAGCCCTGGTGCGCGACGCCGGATCCTACCGGCGGGTGCGCCGGTTCTCGTACGGCCTCAGCGTCGCCGTGTCCGTGCTGATGGTGGCGGCCCTCATCCCCCCGGCGTTCCGATGGATCGCCCGCGGCGCCCTTTCCTTGCCCCCCGAGGTGGCCAAACTCACCCACGGCGCCCTGGTGCTGCTCCTTCCCTGGCCGGGCGTGATCGGGTACCGGCGCTTCTACCAGGGAGTGCTCATCCGCCGGCATCGGACCCGGCACGTGGGCTACGGAACGGCCGTGAGGCTGGCCGGCATGGCCGCCTCGGCCGCTGCCCTGGTTCCCACGGGCTGGCCCGGGGCGTGGGTGGGGGCGGGCGCGCTCTCGAGCGGGGTGGTGGCCGAGGCCGTGGCCGTGCGCTGGATGGCTCGCGGGAGCGTCCGGGAGGTCCGGAACACCCCGGCCGGCGCGGACCGGCTGCCGGGTTACCGGGAAATCGCCGCGTTCTACGCCCCTCTTGCCCTGAGCTCGTTGCTGCTCCTGGCGGTGCACCCCACGATCACGTTTTTCCTCGCCCGGGCCCGCGCCCCGGTGGAGTCGCTGGCCGTCTTCCCGGTGGTGCGCGGGCTGGTCTTCCTGTTCAGCTGCCTCGGGCTCTCCTACCAGGAAGTGGGCATTGCGTTGTTGGGGGATCAGGGTGAGGGGTTCCGGCCCCTGGCGCGGTTCGCCGCCGTGCTCGCGGGGATCACGTCGACAGCGCTCGCCCTGGTCGCGTTCACCCCTTTGTGCGACGTGTGGTTCCGCACGGTTTCCGGCCTGTCGCCGGAGCTGGCCCGGTTCGCCCGGCTCCCCGCGCGGATCCTCGCCGTGGTGCCCGCGCTCACGGTGGGGCTCTCCTTCCTGCGCGCGCTGTTCATGCGGGCCGGCATGACCCGCCCCATCATTGCGGCCACGGCGGCCGACGTCCTCACGCTGGCCGCCTGCCTGGCCCTCGGGATCGGCCCGGCCGGATGGATCGGGGCCGTGGCCGGCGCGGCCGCCCTCGACGCCGGGCGGGCGGTCTCGTTCGCTTGCCTGACCGCCTCGGCGTGGCGCCGTCTCCGGAGCTCGTGGGGACCGGCTCGGTGATTTCCCGCCTTCCCCCGCGTTGCGCCCCTCGGAGAACCCTGATAAAAAAGGATTTGGGACTGGGAAACATCCCGATTTCTCGTAGCTACGGTCCCAGGGGGCCGGGGGAGGTGGATCATGTTCGTGCAGTGGAACCGGACGTTGGCAATCGGTGTTCCCAAAGTGGACAACGAGCACAAGCACCTTGTGGACGTCCTGAATGCGTTTTACCGGGCATTCCAGGCCGGCGTGGCCCGAGAAAAAGTGTTTGCCGTTCTCAACATGCTCCTCCGGTACGCGGAGATCCATTTCCGCAACGAGGAGGCCCTGATGGAAGCCGCAAACTACCCCGAGCTCCAGGAACACCGGAAGGAGCACGAACGTTTGATCGAAGAGGTGTTTGACCTGAATGCCCGCTGCGAAGTGGGGAAGACCGAGATCACGTTTGAAACGATGGAGTTCCTGAAGCACTGGCTCCTGGACCACATCCTTGCCGAGGACAAGAAACTCCGGGACTACTTCGAGCAGAGGGGCATACCGCCCGGATGGGAGTCATGATCCGCACCGGCGTGCTCGATGTGCACACGCACATCTGCCCCCCGGAGATCCGGCGCAACCGGCATGCTTTCTTTCGGGGCGAAGAGGACTTCCGGCTCATCTACGCGGATCCCAGGGCGAGGCTGGTGGGCGCGTCCGGGCTCGTGGACTACCTGGACCGGGAGGGAATCCGCACGGCGTGCGCGTTCGGGTTCCCCTGGAGCGACGACGGGCACACCCGGCTGTGCAACGACTACGTGATGGAGGCCGCCCGCCGGTATCCCGGCCGGATCGTGCCCCTTGCCTGCGTGAACCCCCTGCGGGGCCGGGCGGCCGCGCGGGAGGCGGAGCGGTGCCTGGCCTCCGGGGCCCGGGGGCTCGGAGAGATCGCCACGTACCGGGCCGGCCTGGGAGAGGACGTGCGCGCCGCCCTGGCTCCCCTCGCCGAGCTGTGCCGCGAGGCCGAGGTGCCCCTGCTCCTCCATACCAACGAGCCGGTGGGACACGCCTATCCCGGCAAGAGCCGGATGGAGCCGGGCGATCTCTACGCCCTGATCCGGGCCCATCCCCACACCCGGTGGATCCTGGCCCACTGGGGCGGAGGGCTCTTCGTGTACCACCTGCTCAGGCGCGAGGCGCCGGAGGTCCTCCGGAACGTGTGGTACGACACCGCGGCCGGGCCGTACTTGTACCGGCCCGAGGTGTACCGGCACTTCGTCGGTATCGCCGGGGCGGAACGGCTCCTGTTCGGAAGCGACTATCCCCTGCTGGGGATCTCCCGGTACCTGGCGGACATGAACGAGGCGGGGCTCGAGCCCGACCAGATCGAGGCCGTGTTGGGCGGGAACGCCCGCCGCCTGTTCGGGCTGGAGGAGGATATCCCGTGCACCGGGCCGGCGCGTTCGTGATCGCGGCGCTCCTCCTGGGGCGCCCGGCCTTGGGCAGCCTGGATGACGTGGTGCCCAGGGTGGTGGAGGCCTACGGAGGCCCGGCCGCTGTCGAGAAGTACGCCGCGTACCGGGTGCTCGCCCGGGTCCAGGCCCTCCTGCGGGGGACCCGGGGCAAGGTGGTGCGCGAGTTCAGGGCCCCGGACCAACTCCGGGTGGAGATCACCTACCCCGGGACCACCGAGGTGCGGATCCTGAACGGCCCCAGGGGCTGGCGGGGCGACGCGGGCGTGCTCCGGCGGGTGACCGGGCTTCCCCGGCTGGCCATGGAGTACCAGATCCTGAGGTCGGCCGTGCCCTGGGTGTTCACCCGGTACCGGGAACTCCTCGAGGACCGGGGGTGGCGCCGGAGCGGTGGACGGTCGTGGCGGCTCGTGGGGCTCCCGTGGTCCATGTCGCTGGACCTCACGTACTGGGTGGACGGGGAGACCCTTCTCGTTCTGCGGGTGGAGGGCCTCTTGAGGGCCACGGGGCGGACCTCGGTGTTCGCTACCCAGTACGCGGACTTCCGCCCCGTGGATGGGGTCATGTTCCCCTTTCTGGAGCAGAACTACGCCAGCGGGAGACGGACCGGGGCCACCACGGTCACCTCCGTGGCCTTCCATCCCCCCGATCTCGGCCCCTTCGACCCGACGCGCACGGAACCCGAGCCCTGACCCGTGGGGCGCCCAGGCCCGGTGTTCCCGTTGCCGGCAGAAAGCGCTCCCGCCCCCGGCGCGTACTGTTCGGTTCCCGCACGGCACCGGCCCTCTTCCGCCCCCTACGGGGCTTGCAGGTTCCTCACCTCCAGGCCGGGGCAGACGCTGCGGAACCGGCCCACGGTCTCGGGGTGGCAGGTGAAGTACAGGATCTGGGCCTCCTGGGCGAGCTCGGCGATGGCCTCGCACGCGGCCAAGGCCCGGTCGGGGTCGAAGTTCACGAGGATGTCGTCGAACACCAGGGGAAGGGGCTCGGTGCCCCGCAGGAACCGGCGCACGAACCCGAACCGGATCGAGAGGTAGAGCTGCTCGGCCGTGCCCCGGCTGAGCTGCCCGGGCGCGAGCTCGGAGCGGTCGGCCGCGACCACCCGCAAGGCCCCCTTCTCACCTAGGGGCGACCGGATCCCCACGTAGCGGCCGGAGGTCAGGCGGGAAAAGGTCTTCTCGGCCTCCCTCAGCACCTCGGGCCGGTGGGTCTCCTCGTACTTCTCCCGGGCCTTCTCGAGGACGAACAGGGCCAGCCGCAGCCGCGCCCACTGCCGGGCCCGCTCCTGCAGGGCCCCGGTCTCGGCCGCGAGCCGGAGCCGGAGGGCCGAGATCTCCTCCCTCTTCTCCAGGTCCTCCAGCTCGCGCCGCTTGGCTCCCAGTTGCTGGTGAAGCTCGCCGATCCGGTGGTCCAGGGCTTCCAGGGCCCGGGCCAGATCGGCCTCCTCGCGGCGATAGTCCTCTGCCGTCCGCTCCCGGTAGGCCCGCTCCAGCACGTCGAGTGCCCCCTCCCCCAGCCGGCTCGCCAGCGCGGCCTCCCGGGTCCGCACCTCTCGCTCGAGCTCGGTCCTGCGGCGGAACGCCTCGGCCTTGCGGCGGAACTCGTCCTCGTCGCGCGCCCCGGCCTTCCGGAGCAGTGTCGCGATCTCGGAGCGGTTCTCCCGCAGCGGCCCCTCCAGGGCCCCGAGCTCACCCTCCAGGTCGCCGATCCGGGCCCGCAAGACCTCGGCCCTCTGGTAGGTCCCCTGGGCGTGCTCCAGGTCGCGGGCCAGCGAAGCCACCGCGGAGGGCACCTGCGCCAGGCCACAGCCCGGCCTGCCCAGCCGCTTCAGAACCCCGTTCACCCGCTCGAGGAACTCGGCGGCCCGGGCCCGGCGCTCTTCCCGGAGCGCCCGGGTCTCGTCGATGCGGTCGAGGATCTCCCGGCACGCCTCGATACGGCGGAGCACGTCGTCGGCCGCGTCCACGGCGAGGCCCTCGGGCAGGTCTTGCTCCCGGACCCAGGCGGCCCACGCTTCCTGGGCGCGTTCCAGGGCCTGGTGCGCCTCGCGGAGCCGCCCCTCCACCTCCTCCAGGGCCTCCTCGGCGCGCTCCCGGTCCCGGCGGGCCTCCTCGGCGCGCTCCCGGGCGGCCTGTTTCTGGCGTCCGAGCTCCTTGGCCCGCTCCGCCTCGGCGACAAGTTCGCTGACCGCGGCCAGGAACCCCTCGCGCTCCACCGGCGGCCGTCCCAGGTTCTTCAGGAACGCGTTGAGCTCGGCCACCTCGGCGTCCAGCGTCTCCTCCATGTTCCGGATCCGGGCCTCGAGGCTCCGGATCGCACGCACCCTCTCCCGTGCCGTCTCCAGCCGGCGGAGCACGTCCACGGCCAGGTCGGGCGACAGGGAGGGGTCGAACCCGTTCC
Organism: uncultured Thermodesulfobacteriota bacterium; assembly: GCA_964491375.1. Taxonomy (GTDB): domain Bacteria; phylum Desulfobacterota; class Deferrisomatia; order Deferrisomatales; family Deferrisomataceae; genus CAZBGL01. The sequence goes on from CAZBGL010000214.1 coordinate 5,663, forward strand.
GGGCGAGCCACCCGGCCCACTCCCGGCGGGCCGTCCCCAGGGCCTGCACCGCCCCGGCCCGGGCCCGTTCGGCCGCCTCGAGCCTCTTCTGGGCCTCGGCCACCTCGGCCCGGGCCTCTTCCACCGCCCGGATCCGCATCCGGCGCTCCTGGAGCCGCTCGGCCCAGGCGTCGAGCTGAGCCTCCAGGGCCTCGAGCGCCTCGTCCGTGACCGGCCCAGAGAGCCCGCAGGCCTCGCCCAGCGCGGCCAGGTCCTCCCGGGACGCGCGAAGACGGCCCCGCAGCTCGTCCAGATCGGCCCGCAACCGGTCGTGCTTCTTCCGCAGCGCCTGCGCCGCGGCCGCCGCGCGGGCGTACCGGCGCCGCGCAAACCCGTACCCGGCGGCACCGCCGGCCGCCAGCACGGCCAGGACGCCCCCCAGCGCCGCGTTCCCAGAGGCGAGCGCCCAACCGGCCAGGGCCGCCGCGCTGGCGACGACCAGACCCCACGCCCATCCGGGGGGGCCAGCCCGGTCCCGGGCGGCCAGCGACTCCTCCAGGTCGGCCAGGCGTTGGTCTCCGGCCCGGAGCTCGGCCTCCACTCGGAGCACGGTGCCGTGCAGCGCCCTGAGCCGGCGCGCCCGGGTCCGGCGTTGCCGGAGATCCTCTTCGTCCCGGACCGGCGGCGAGGGGAGCTCGGCCAGCCGCTCCTCGGCCCGGGAGGCCTTGGCCCGGGCCTCCTCGAGCCGATCCCGGGCCTGGCGCTCGGCCAGTTCCGCGCGCGCGACCTCCTCTTCGGCCCGGGCCAGGCGATCCTGGGCTTGACGCACCGCCTCCCGCAGGGTGACCGCGCCGGAAAACCCCTCGATCCGCTCCTCGGGCCAATCCAGGTCCACCTCCCGGAGGAACCGGGCCAGGTCGTCCCGCTCCCGCCGCAGATCCTCCCTGCGCAGGGGAAGGTCGCGCAGCGCCGCGGCCACGTACTGTTGTTTGCCGTGAAGGGCCTGGATCCTCCGCTCGTCGAGGCCGGAGGGGGGCTCCGGAAGCTCCCGGCACGCCTCTTCCCGCTCCCGTTCGACCGCGAGGGCCCGGGCCAGCGCCTTTTCGGCGGCCTCCCGCTCCCGTCGAAGGGCCTCCACGCGCTCCCGGCACTCCCGCACGGCGCGTCGAAGCGCCTCCAGGGTCTCCCGCGCCTGGCGCGAAAGATCCAGTCGGCGCAGCCGCTCCGGATCGGCCCACCCCGGACCGAGCTCCCGGGCCTGGGAGTCCAGCCGCCGCTCCAGGCCCTGGATCTCGCGCTCCAGAGACCGGACCTGATCCAGGGACTCCTCGAACCCGCTCAGGCCCCGCTCGAGCTCCCGCACCGCCCGGGCCTCGGCCAGAAGCGTCCCGTCCCAGTCGAGGGCGTCCAGCTCCCTCCGCACCTGGCCGAGCTGCTCGCGCAACCGGGCCTGGTTCCGCTCCAGGCTCCTGCGCTCCCCCACCAGGTCCTCGAGCCGCCTCAGCCCGTCGGGCGGAAACGACCGCACCGGCGGCAGATCGGCGAGCTCGGCCAGGGCCTGGGCCCGCACGCGCCAGTCGGGCCACGCCTGAACGAGATTGCGAACCCGCACGAGGAGCCCCCCCTTCTCCTTGCGCTCGGCCTCCAGGTGCCGGAGCTCGCCTTCCAGCGAGGCGATTTCGTCGCACAGGCGGGCGTACGCCTCCGGGTCCCCTTCGACCTGCCGGATGCGCTCCCGTATGGCCTCGATCCGCCGCAGGCCCTCGGTGATGGCGGCCTTGTGCGCCCGGGGGGTGAACAGGTCCCTGAGCTCGGCCTCCCACCCCGCTCGCACCTGCCCGAGCCGCTGGGGGTTCTCGCCCATGGCCGCCACCGAGATCGCGTCGGCCACCTGGTCGTTCGCCAACGTCTCGAAGGTCTGGAGCTCGTCCAGGCTGAAGGCGAGCACGTTCTGGTACACGTCTCGGGTGGTGCTGCCCAGCAGCCGGCGCAGCTCGGCCTCCCCGCCCCGGGTGCCGTCGGCGAACACCACCTGCACGGGCCCGCCCCGGGGACCCTCGACCCGTTCCACCACCACGCGCTCGCCGTCCCGGAGGAACACCAGGCGCCCTTTCTTCTTGCCCCCGTGGACGCAGTCGTAGTGGTTCACGCTGGAGCGGCGGTCGGGGAACCCGAAGAGGATCCGCCGCACGAACGCGAGGAGGGTGCTCTTGCCGGCCTCGTTGGCCCCCTGGAACACGCACAGGCCCGGGGGCAGACCGGTGATGGAGCGGTTCCGGAACATCCCGAACCCGTCGACGTGGATCTCCACCAGCCGCATCATCCCTCCTCCGGGACGAGCCGGTCCACGCACAGGGCCTCGACCTCGTCCAGGAGCTCGAGCAGGTCCTCGTCGGTCAGGCGCGGGAGGAAGCGCGACACCCGATGGTGGGCGAACAGCTCACCGAGGCACGCGCGCAGGGGCTCCCGGCCGCGGGCACCGGTCTCGCGGTAGGTCTGGATCACCCGCAGGCACTCCCCGACGAAGTCGTCACCCCCACGGCGTCGGTCGAGATCCACCTCGGGCCGGGTGCGCACCTCCATCCGCTCCGGCCAGACGAACGGGTCCAGATCGGCCCCGAGTCGCCGGATCGACTCGAGGAGCGCGGCCGCGGCGCCGCTCCGCACGAGCTCCCCGTGCAGGGGACCCCGGCCGTTCAGCTCGATGCGCACCACCACCGGCCGCCCCTCGCCGCCGCGGGCCTCTTCCTCGAGCACGGCACCGAGCCGTTGCTCCAGCGCGGCGATGTCGGGCAGCCCCTCGATGGACAGGGCGCGCCGGCTCCAGCGCACGGCATCCACCGCCACGAACTCCGGGGGAGCCATCCGGCCCGTCTCGTCCACCCGCACCAGTAGGCACCCCCGGGGGCCGGTCTCGTTGGCGTGGAGCCCCTGGAGGTTGCCCGGGTACCCCACGAACGGTTCGCTCTCCGACAGCGCCTTCCGAGTGTGGACGTGGCCGAGGGCCCAGTAGTCGAGCCCGGCCCGGCGCAGCTCGTCCAGGGTGCGGGGCACGTAGGGCTCGTGCCCGGCGTGGGGGCCCACGGTGCAGTGCAGGAGCCCGATCTGGAACGGCTCGGGCCCTTCCCGCCGGAGCTTCCAGGCGAACTGCTTTCCCACGGAGCGGGAGGGGAAGCTCGCCCCGTGGATGCGGGCCACCGGCTCCCCCTCCTTCTCGAACACCACCGACGACTCCGCGCCGCCGAACACGTGGACGGTGTCGGGCAGCCGTACCGAGTGGATCCGGGAGTCAAGGGGGTCGTGGTTGCCGTGGGCCACGTAGGCCCGGATGCCGGCCTCGGCCAGGCGCCGCATGCCGTCGCGGAACACGAGCTGGGCCCTCAGGCTGCGGTCGGCCGCGTTGTACACGTCGCCGGCCACCAGCAGGAAGTCCACCCGCTCGTCCAGGCACAGCCGGATCAGGTTCCCGAACGCCTCGAACGTGGCCCGCCGCAGCGTCTCGAACACGTGCCCGTGGGACTCGGGCAGGCCGGAGAAGCCCTGGAACGCCGCGTCCAGGTGCAAGTCGGCTGCGTGCACGAACGAAAAG
>CAZBGL010000215.1:0-12657 GCA_964491375.1 uncultured Thermodesulfobacteriota bacterium
CGTCTGCGCCTTCTCGTTCCAGGCGCACGCCGTAGTCCCCTTCGGCCCCGATCCGTTCCATGGTGCGCGCAAGGTTCAGAATCGGGGCCGAAATCAGCCGTTGGAACGGCCGGGACACCACGTAGGCCACCAGGGTGGAGAGCACGAGCACGGCCAAAGCGATCCAGCCTCCCCACCGGAGCCGCCTCTGCAGGTCGGAAAGATCGGCCCGGATGACGATCCGGCCCCGGGGCTCGCCCCGAGACTCCACGCATCGAACCACCCAGAGATGGGCACCTTCGAACCGGTGCAACCGGTCCCTTCCCCCCCCCGCCCATACCAGGCTCATAGGGGGTTCCGGCTCGGAAACGCCCTTGTCCCCTGTCCGCGTGTACGCGGCGAACGTACGACCTTCGAGCGTATACACCCAGGCAGCCTCGACTTGGGGATGGGCAGACAGGGATGCCAACGTCTCGATGGCCGCCTCTGCGTCGTCGAACAGAAGCGGTGCCACGCAGTTGCGACCCACCACGCCGGCCAGGGTCCAGAGGCCGTCCACGGCCTGGCTGCGGAAAGCGCGCGCCTCGCGCCCCACGAATACCGCCACCGCCACCAGCAACGAAACCGCACTTGTCACCGTGACCGCCCACGTGAGCTTTCGGGTGACGGAGAGATCGCGGAAACGCCGGGTCATCGGCGGGCCTCCCCTTCCGGCGCCCCAAGGACCCGAACGGCCAGGCGGAGCACTTCGGAACTCATGCGAAGGCCCGCCCGCCGGAGCGCGTCCAGGTTGATCTCGAACCGGATCCTGTCCCGCTCGCGCAGGAAGCCCACCATGCCCCCCCGGTCCACGAACCCACGCACGTCACCGAACGTGAGCACGGGCTGGCCCTGGAGCACCCGCAGCACGGCACCCAGCCGGGGCCATTCAGAGCTTGCGATGAACACGGCCCGGCATCGCTTCAGCTGTTCCGGGGTTCGCACCCGCACGATCCGGAGGGGCAGACCATGGACCGTCCGGCCTTCCAAGTTGCGCAGCAGGGGACCAAACGGGTCATCCCCCACAATCCCCAGGACGAACCCATCGGGCCCACCCTGTCGTCCTCCGAAAACGTCTTCTTCGGGCCAGTGGGCGAAACGGATCAGGTTGAAGAGGTAGGCCAGCTTGACCGCGGGTTCCCGCCCCACGCGGCCATTGGCAGCCGCACTCCGGGCGATCAAGCCACTTCCAGCAAGCCACAGGAACGTCAAGCCGATCGCCAGGCACGCCCGCTTCCCGCGACGTCCACGGCCCATCCGGGCCATCCCCCCTCCCATGGGCTCTCCACGGTACAACGGTAAGCGGCGCACCCTGCGCTCTCCCCCTCACTGCTCCACGGTGACCCGGAGGTACACCCCTCGCTCCACTTCCGAAGGCACGGTTTCCACAGCCTTCCCCGGGATGAACTCCAGATGGGACGCATGGACCAGGTTTTGGCCCACCAAGTCCACCCGCCACCCGTCGGAAGGCTTCCATCCCAGGCGGACATCCGTTTCGAAATAACTCTCCACGTCGCCTTGGGGAAGGGTCCCCACGTAACGGCACCAAACGTCCAGCTCCCAATTGTCCCCCAGGTCCATGGCCGACCGCACGGAGAACCGGTGCCGGGGGCTTCGTCCCTCTTCGAACTCGGAGAAAAAGTCTCGGCTGTCCCCGTCGAGCTCCAACTTCAGTACCTGCCAGGTGTACGCGCCAAACACGCGCCACCAGTCGAACGGGAACCAGTCCGCGGACACCTCCAGCCCGTAGGACACGCCCTCCATGCGGTTGTCGGCCTCCAGCCACAAAGCGGAGGCGACCGGGTCCACCCGGGGCTCGAACGTCCTGAGGTCAGCATAGTCGTGGAGGTACACGGCGGCATCCAGAGACAGGGCGTCTCCGGCGAGGAACCGAATCCCGGCCTCGTAGGCGTTGAGGACCTCCGCCCCGAAGCTCTCGCGCCCCTTCAGGATCACCGGAGCCGGATCGGGGTTGATGACCGTCCCGCCCGAGTACAAGGCCAGCCCACCAGGAGGGAGGTACCCGATGAGGATGTTCCCGTCGTCCTCCGTACGGCTCGGAGTGCGCACGGCCCTGGACACCGCGCCCCACAGGGAAAAGCCGCTCGAGACCTTCCAGAGGGCCCGGGCCGTGGGTTGGAACTCGGTGCCGGTATACTCGTTGCGCTCCACCTTGACCCCCAGGATAAGGCGTAGGGCATCCCCCGCCAGGGACAGTTCGTCTTGGACGAAGCCGCTCCAAAGGCGGTCGATCTCCCGGTCTTCGGAAAAAGAGATGGCCGGGCTCGGGGTCAGGCTGTCGCGGGTCCACCGGAAACCCATACCCCAGACCACGTCGTGGTGGGTTCCGATCCGGATTACGTGCTGTACGTCCAGGTCCAGGGTGTCCCGTGTCTCGGTGAGGAGCGGTTCGTCACGTACCGTGCGATCCCAGTACGCTTGCACCGTCAACTCGGAGAACCCAGAAAAAAGACGACGCCACCGGGTGAGCACCCAGCCACCCCGGGTCCTCACGTCGTCCTCCAATACGGGGATGCTGGCACCCGCTATTCCCATGACCCGCTGGGTGGCGTCCACGTAGGCGATCTCCTGGGTACCCTTGTACGCGTCCGCTTGAAGCATCCACTGGTCCGGTCCGAGGCCCTCCCATTCCACCTGCCCCCCTGCACGCAGCGAACGTCGGCCGTCCTCCGCTCCCACCCCCCGGGCCTCCTCCCCTTCGTCCACCAGCCGATACTGGGCATACACCCGCCCGTGAACCTCCCGGCCCACCCGGCCCTCGTATTGCACCAGGGCGCGAGCCCGCTCTTCCGTGCCCCCGGTCGTTGAAACGAGCCAACCCCTATCCTCCCGGGCGGACCGGGTGATCACGTTGATGATGCCGTTGACCGCGTTCGCCCCCCAAATGGAGGCCCCGGGGCCCCGAATCACCTCGATGCGGTCCACATCCTCGAGTGGGATGTCCTGGATCTCCCAGTACACCCCGGAAAACAAGGGGGTGTACACCGAGCGCCCATCCACGAGGACCAGCAGTTTGTTGCTGAAACGACCGTTCATGCCGCGGGTGGTGACCGCCCAGGTGCTGGCATTGATCCGGGCCACTTCCACTCCGGGCACCATGCGCAGGACCTCGGGCAGGGTGGTGGCGCCGGAGCGCCGAATGTCCTCCGCCGTGATCACGTACACCGCGGCTGCCGTGTCGGAGAGCTTCTGAGGCCGCCGGGATACCGATGTGACCCGAATCTGGGTGAGTTCCCGGAGGTCCATCTCCAAGATGGAACCGTCTCCTGCGGCCTCCGCCCCCCTTACATGACCCCCGCCCAGCACCAGCACGGCCAACACCATCCCCCCGGCCCACCCCAGGAGCTTTCCCAAACCTTGCACACCCATCGCCTCGCTCCTCGCCCCCAAAGGAAGACACACCCATCCACGCGCCCCCGGGTCACAGCGGTCCTATCGGCAGGAAACGTGGGGAAATCAAGGACCGGGTCCGTTGGCCGTTGGTCGGACGAAACGTCGGCTCGGGGCCGGTGCGTCGCGGAACGCGGGACCGGTCAGGGGATCAGCGCGGTGCCAGGGTCACCCGGACGGATGCGGCCTTTCCGTCCCGGACAAATCCGATCTCCACCCGATCCCCTGGACCGAAAGCCGCCAGGGCCTGGGCGAGATCCCGGAGGGTTTCCAGCCGGTGCGTACCCACGCGCACCAGGACATCGCCCCCGCGCAACCCGGCCAGATCGGCCGGGGACTCGGGGCGGACCCCCTGGAGGCGTACCCCCGGCCCTGCGAACGTGTAGTCCGGAACGATTCCGAGACCCGCGCGCCGGTCTCCGGCCGTAGCGGGTACGCCTCCCTCGCCCGAGCCCGTAAGGGGACCCTCGCGATCAGCCAGGTAGGCCACGAACTCCCGGGCCACCTCGGCCACCCGCACCAGTCCTCGGAAATCCAGCTTGTCCGGGGTGTCCGTGGGGCGGTGGTAGTCCAGGTGGGCGCCAGTGAACAGCTGCACGGCCGGCACTCCGAGCTCGGCAAAGCTCACCTGGTCGCTCCCCCCCACGTCCCTGGGCACGGGCTGGACCTTTACTCCGGCAACGTAACCCGCGCCGTTGGCGATGTGGACCCATTCCGCCGCGCTGCCCGTGCCCAGCACCATGAGGCTCCCATCCCCGAGGCGGCCCACCGTGTCGAGGTTCACCATGGCCACGCACCGTTCCACTGGGTACCGGGTGGTGTGCCTCACGTAGTATCGTGAACCCAGCCGCCCCGCCTCCTCCCCTGTAAACGCCACGAACACCACGCTTCGCCGAGGCGCGGGCCCTTGCGCAAGCACCCGGGCCAGTTCCAGGAGCACCGCCACCCCGCTCGCGTTGTCGTCCGCACCGGGATGGATCCGGCCCCGTTCCCCGGGCCTGGCGTCCGGCCACCCCCGGCCCAGGTGGTCGTAGTGGGCACCCACCACCACGCTCTCGGCATCCCGTTTCGGATCGCGGCCCCGGATCACCCCCACCACGTTCATCAGCTCCACCTCGGCCTGGGGGTCTCCCCCCTTGGCCCTGAACCGCTGGAACCAGGTGCCGCCGTCCCCCGCCGGCTCCAGTCCGGCGCGCGCGAACGCCCGGGCGAGCCATTCGGCCGCCCGGCGCAGCCCCTCGGTGCCGAACCCCCGACCCTCGAACTCCGGAGCGCACAGCGTTCGGACCGTGTCCTCCATACGGCGGGCGGAAAAGGCCGGCCGGGGCCTCGCCAGGGGCGCGCGGGGCGGCAGCCGGCCCCGTTCCACGGGCCCCTCGCCCAACTGAACCGTCATGGGGGAGTCCTCGACCGGCCACCGGCCCTTGGCCACGGCAACCGGCTCGTCTCCCTGGAACACGACCCAGCTGTACTTGTGGTAGTGGGGAAGCTTTCGGGCCAGCCCCTCCACCGGCCCGGGCCGGTCCGCGGCCACCCAGGCCAGCACTTCACGCGGCCGGGCCGGCCGGCGTACGGCCACGGCTCCGCATTGCTCCGGTCTTCGGATCCCCTGGCCGTCCCAGGCCGCCCCGCCCCGGGAGAACACCAGTCCCTGGAAAGCCGCTGCCTCCCGGAACCGTTCGAGCCACCGGTTCTCCCAGCCCAGGATCCACACGGAACCGCTCTCCGGGAACGGCTCCGCGTCGGACCGGATCCTCCATTCACCCCCTTGTCCTCCGGCCCAGGCTTCGGCCAGGGCGCGATAAGCCCTGGCCAGCTCCACGGGGGCCGCAGAGGGCAGCACCACCGTCACCACCGGCGCACCGAACGCGCCGCTCAGCGCCGGGGGAGTCTCTGCCGGGGAAAGCAGCCGGAACACGTCGAACTCCGGGTCCAGGTCCACCCTGAGGGGGCGGGCGTCGAACCACCCCTCCCACTCGATGCGCCGGTCCCCCATCCGGAGCTCCTTCACGACCGCCTCCGGGCGCCCCTCGAGGGTCACGGCCATCGGCACCGAAAGCTCGTAGGCCCTCTCCGGCTGGAGTTGCTGGACCGCCACCCGTAGCTTCCAGCGCCGCCCCCGCCGCCGCGCCTCGACGTGCGCCAACTCGAGGGCCGGCGCGCCCGTGCGGTGGATCCACGTATCCAGCCACCCTGAAAGATCCCGGCCCGAGGCCCGGCCGAACGCCTGGAACACCTCCGCCCACGAGATCGTCCGGAACCGGCCCGACCGGTAGAGTTCCCGGAGCCCGGCCGTGAACGCCGCATCGCCCAGTCGGCGTCGGAGCATGTGGAACACCATGAGCGCCTTCCCGTACCCCACGGCCTCGGTCGCGGCGCTGTGCCGCGACCGGAACGCGCTGAGCGGGAAGTCCCGGCTCCGGGACACGTAGTCCGCGTACTTCTGCAGCGTGGTCTGGCGGTGCTCCGCTCCCCGGCCCCGGGCCTCCTGGACGAGGTGGTCGGCCAGGTAGGCGGTGAGGCCCTCGCACCAGTTGCCGCTTTCGTAGTCCACGTAAACCGCGTTCCCCCACCAGTTGTGCAGGATCTCGTGGGGATAGGAGGAGTGCAGGATGAACGGGAAACGGATGATCTTCGGCCCGAGGAGGGCAAACGAGGGCATGCCCCATCCCGTCTCCCAGAAGTTCTCGACGAGGGCGAACTTGGGGTAGGGGTACGCACCGATCAGCGCGCCGTACATCTCGAGATAGGCCGCCCCGGCCTCCAGGTACTTGCCGGCCAGGGCCGGATCCGGCGTGCGCAGGTACACCTGGATCTCGGCACCTCGCGAGCCCCTGCGGTAGGACGTGAACGGGCCCGCCACCAGGTAGATCCCGTCCTGGGGGGCATCGCACGTCCACCGCCAGGTCCGTTCCCCGGTCGCGCCGCCGCCCCCCTGGCTCACCGCGGTCCAACCGGGAGGCAGGTCCACGTCGAGGACGAACGTGACCCTGTGCCCCTCGATCTGGGGATACCACGCGCACTCGGGCCCCAGGTAGACCCCTTCGGGGTCCACCCGGCCCGGGGTGGTCCGGAAGCCCCGGGCGTACTCGTCGGGCTCCGAAAACGGATGCCGCACCACGCCGGTGTAGCGCAGCGTGAACGAACGGCCTTCCGGTTCCACCCGGAAGGCGGCGGGCATCTCTCCCGAGGGGGTGGCCACGGTTTCGACCCGCCCCGGGCCTTCCAGGGCCACATCCGTTCCAGGATGAAGCCGGAAGATGACCGGAGAGCCGCTTCGCGCCTCGGGCAGGGTAACCGTGTCCCGCACGGCGATCCGGCCCGAGGAGGGCTCCACGGACACCCGAAGGTCGTGATGCACCACCGTTGCCCCGCACACCGACGCCACCGCCCCCGCGAGCCATGCGCTCAGAAAAATCCGCTTCATCCCCCAACCTCCCCGCACCCCATCCCTTCCAATGCCCGGGCCACCTGCCGGACCACCCCCGCCGGGTCTCCGTCCCCCTCGGTCCCGACCCGCACCACCTGCAGCTCGGGCGCCAGCGTGGCAAGCAGACGCTCCACGTTCGGTCCGCCGGTTTCGGCCCCCTCCTCGGCGAGCACGACCACGGCCACGCGGGCACCCCGGCCGAGCCGCTCCAAGGCCTCCACGGACGAGGCCACGTGCTCCACTCGATAGCCGGCCCGCTCGAGCGCGGCGCGGATCCGCCCGGCGTGCCCTCCGGGCCCCTCCACCACGAGGACGGAGCGTTCCGCGGCCTCCCGGTTCGTCGGTGGGCACTCCGGCCTGCCCGCACAAGGAAGCCACAACACGAACGTGCTGCCCTGCCCGGGGCCGGAGGCCAACTCGAGCCGGCCACCCCACCGATCCACCGAGGCCCGGGCAAGGGCCAGTCCCATGCCCGGCCGGTTGTCCCGGTGCTTGGTCGTGAAGTACGGCTCGAAGATCCGGTCCCGGATCGCGTCGGGGACCCCGGGGCCGGTGTCCGTGACATCGATCTGCACCCCCGGAATCCCCCCACGGCCCGCAGGCCGTGCCCGGATCGTCAGCCGTCCCCCTTCCGGCATGGCGTCCCGCGCGTTCAGCGCCAGGTGGAGGAGCACGCCGGTCAGCTGGCCGGGGTCGGCCCGGACCGAACCCGTGCCCTCCGCCACCGAAACCTCCAGCCGGATCGCCTTCGGGAAGGTGCGCTCCAGGAGCGCCCGCAGGTCCCCGAGGCACGCGCGCACGTCCACCGCGCCCATCCCCCCTTTTCCCGCGCGCGCCACCCGTAGGAGCCGCCGGGTGAGCTCCCCTCCCCTCTGGCAGAGTTCCCGGATCCGATCGAGCTGCTCCCGCACCCCCGGAGGGCACTGCGTGTCCAAACCGGCCACGTACGCGCACCCCAGCACGCTGCCCAGGACGTTGTTGAAATCGTGGGCCACCCCGGCGGCCAGGCGGCCCACCGCCTCGAGCACCCGGCTGTTCAGCAACTCCCGCTCCAGCTCCGACTGGCGGCGTTCCGCATCCTTGCGGCGTTGGACGTCCCGGACGCTGGCGATCACCCGCTCGGCGCCCGCCACGCGGGCCCGCCGGAGCGCCACCTCCACCCAGAACAGCCGCCCGTGCCGGTCGCGGGCCAACCACTCGAACCGCTGGGGCCCTTCCTGCCGGGCCCTGCGCACCCACTCCCTGGCCTCCGTCTGGGAGAAAGGGGGATCGCCCTGGCTCAGGTCCTGGATCCGGAGCGAGAGCATCTCGATCCGGGTCCACCCATAGAGCTCGCAGGCCGCGCGGTTGACATGGAGAATGCGGCCGTCGGCCGGGTCGTGCACGAACACCGCGTCGTCCACCGCATCGAGAACGGCTGCCGCGAGTTCAAGTTCCCGGGAGGGGTCCGGGCGGGAGGACATGGGGTTCCGGCATCCGGCGGCCGGGGCGGGCCGAGCCCGCCCCGGGGGATCACACAGCGCTCTGGGGGGGCGTGAAGGTGCGCTGACCGGCCTCTCGATCCAAGAGGAGCAGGCCACGGCCGTCCCCCTCCACCCGGCGCACCTTGGCCAGCCACGCGGAAAAGCTCGCCTCCTCCTCCACCTGCTCGGTCACGAACCACTGGAGGAAAATCCGGGTGGCGTGGTCGCTCTCGGCGATGGCCTGGTCCGTGAGGCGGTTGATCATGGCCGTGACCTTGCGCTCGTGTTCCAGGGCGAACCGGAACACGTCCACGGCCGAGTCGTAGTCGTTCCGGGGCTCCTCGATGGCGGCCATGCGTGCGCGGCCCCCGGCCTCGCAGATGTACCGGTAGAACTTGTCCGCATGGGTGAGCTCCTCCATCGCCTGCACCCGGAAAAAGTTGGCGAAACCGGGCAGGTCCTCCGACTCGAAGTAGGCGGCCATCGCCAGATACAGGTAGGCGGAGTAGAACTCGTTCCGCATCTGTTCGTTGAGCGCGTCCTGCATCGACTGGCTGATCACGGGTCTTCCCTCCTTCGTCACGGTTGGGGTTGGAGTCTCCTGGGGGCCTCCCGGCACGCCGGGCGGACGGGAGGATTTCGTAGCACGGGGCCCGGGCCTGTCAAGCGGACGAACGCACCCGGAACCGCCGGGCGAGCTGGCTCTTCCAGTCGGCGGACGGCCGCGCACCGGTCCCGGAGAGGCCGCCTCCTCGCCCGGACCGCATGGACAGCGAGATCCTTTCCCGCTCCCGGTCCACCCCGATCACCCGGACGCGGACCCTCTGCCCCACCCGGACCACCTCCCCCGGATCCTCCACGTACCGATCGGCCACCTCCGACACGTGTACCAGCCCGTCCCGATGGACCCCGATGTCCACGAACGCCCCGAACCGGGTCACATTGGTCACCACGCCGGGCAGCTCCATGCCCTCCTGCAGATCCTCCAGCGTATGCACCCGCTCGTCGAACCGAACGGGATCAAAGGCCTCCCGCGGGTCCCGGCCGGGCCTGCGCAGCTCCTCCAGGATGTCCCGGACCGTGGGAAGGCCGGCGTCACCCCCCACGTACCGGCGGGGCTCGATCCGGTCCACCAACCGCTCGTTCCCCACGAGTTCGGCCACGGAAACGCCCAGGTCCCGGGCCATGCGCTCCACCAGGGCGTACCGTTCGGGGTGCACCGCCGAGGCGTCCAGGGGGTTGTCGCCGCCGTGCACGCGCAGGAACCCGGCAGCCTGCTCGAAGGCCCGGGCTCCCAGGCGGGGCACCTCCAGGAGTTGCCGCCGGGACCGGAACGGGCCGTGTTCCCGTCGGTAGGCCACGATGTTGCGCGCCAGGCTCTCGCCCACCCCGGCCACGTAGCGCAAGAGGGAGGGGCTGGCCGTGTTCACGTCCACGCCCACCCGGTTCACGCACCATTCCACCACCCGGTCGAGCGCCCTGCGCAGCTTGTTCTGGTTTACGTCGTGCTGGTACTGGCCCACGCCGATGGCCTTGGGGTCGATCTTGACGAGCTCGGCCAGGGGATCCTGGAACCGGCGGCCGATGCTCACGGCGCCGCGCACGGAAACGTCCAGGTCCGGAAGCTCCTCACGGGCCACATCGGACGCCGAGTACACGCTCGCCCCGGCCTCGGACACCATCACGCACCCGCAGTTCCACTCGGGATGCTCGCGGAGCCACTCCCGCACCAGCCGCTGGGTCTCGCGGCCGGCCGTGCCGTTGCCGACCACCACGAACTCGGGCCGGTGCTTCAGAACCATCCCCTCGAGCACCTCCAGGGCCTCGTCCACGCGGTTCTGGGGCGGGTGGGGATGAATGGCCTGCCACTCCAGCAGGTCCCCGGTCTCGTCCAGCGCCACCACCTTGCACCCGGTGCGGTACCCCGGGTCGACGGCCAGCACCCTTCTGGGGCCGGCAGGGCTCTCCAGCAGGAGATGCCGGAGGTTCTCGGCGAAGACCTCGATGGCCGCCTCGTCCGCCCGTTCCTTGAGCTCCACGCGCACCTCGGCCTCGATGGACGGGGCCAGGAGCCGGCGGTAGCCGTCCTCGATCCATCCCCGGAGGTATGGTGTCCAGGGGGATCCGGGGCGCTCGATCCACCGGCTCCAAAGACCGTCCAGGATCTCCCCCTCGGGAGCCTCCACCCACACCCGGAGCACCCCTTCCCGCTCGCCCCGGCGAACGGCGAGCACCCGGTGGGAGGGCACCCGGGCCACGGGCTCGGAAAACCCGTAGTACGATTCGAACTTGGTGCGCTCGGCGGCCCTTTCGGGCACCACCTCGCTCCGGAGGGAACCCTTCTCCCAGGTCGTGCGACGAACCCAGGCCCGCGCGTCCGGGTCGTGGGCCACGGTCTCGGCCACGATCCACCCGGCCTGGCGGAGGGCCTCCTCGGGCGCGGGCACCCCTTCGTCGGGCCGGACAAACCCCTGGGCCGCCTCCAGCGGCTCCTCGTCCCCCTGGGCGAGGGCCAGGCGAGCCAGGGGCTCGAGTCCCCGTTCCCGTGCACGGTCGGCCCGGGTCTTGCGGCGGGGCCGGTACGGCAGGTACAGGTCTTCGAGCTCCTGTTTGGTCGCGCATGCGAGAATCCGTTTCTGCAGCTCCCCGGTGAGCCTTCCCTGGGCCTCGATGCTCTGGAGCACCGTGCGCCTCCGGTCCTCCAGTTCCGTCAGGTACCCGTACCGGTCCCAGACCGCCGCAATGCCCACCTCGTCCAGCCCGCCCGTGGCCTCCTTCCGGTAGCGGGCCACGAACGGAATCGTGGCCCCTTCCGTAAGCAGATCCACCACGGCCCGGACCTGTGCCGGCCGCAGGCCCTGTTCCCTCGCGATGCGTCCCACCAGGCTTGCGTCCAACGGGATGCCTCCTCCATGCGCACGAACGGCCGGCTCCGCGGGCCGGCCGCATCCGTCCACGGCTTCCAGGCCCTGTGCCGGCTACCGGAACTGGGCGAGGAACGCCCCCATGGACCGGTCATAGGTCCGTTCCACCTCGGGCTTGAAGTAGCACGCCACCATCTGGTTCTTGGACCGGTGGTAGGCGATGCACTCGCAGCAGATCCCCTTGCGGGGGCAGCTCGGGTAGGTGCACGAACACCTGGCCAGGTTCTCCTGCTTCTTGCACTCCATGGCCTCTCCTCCCTGTGGCTCGGGGAACGCTTCCGGACCGGAACCCCGAGGATACGGAAACCCCGTCCGGCCAGGCAAGCGGGTCCGCCCGGGCCCCTCCCGCAGGCGACCCGAGGCCTCTTCCGGTGCCGACCGGCGAGGCCGGCGGCCGGCGCCCTACCGGGCATCCAGGAGTTCCCGCACGTCGTCCTCGGACAGGGGCACCTCGCCGCTCGGCCCGATCAGCCCCTCCGAGAGTTCCCGCTTCCGTTCCTGGAGCTCCAGGATCTTCTCCTCCACGGTTCCACGGGTGATCATGCGGTAGGCGAACACCTTGCGGATCTGGCCGATCCGGTGGGCCCGGTCCGTCGCCTGGGTTTCCACGGCCGGGTTCCACCAGGGGTCGTACAGGATCACGTAGTCGGCGCCCGTGAGATTCAACCCTGCCCCCCCGGCCTTGAGGCTCACCAGGAACGCGCGCACCCGTTCGTCTTCCTGGAACCGCCGCACCTTCTGTTCGCGGTTGCGGGTGCGGCCGTCCAGATAGAGGTGCTCGATGCCCTCCGCTTCGAACCAGCGGCGCAACCGGCCGAGCACCCGGGTGAACTGGCTGAACACCAGGAGCCGGTGTCCCTCCTCCAGCACCTCGACGGCCGCCTCCCGGAACCGATCGAACTTGCCCGAGGGCACGCCCTCGCCCAGCCCCCCGGGAAGGACCTCGGGCAGACAGCACACCTGCCGGAGCCGGAGCAGCGCCTCGAGCACCGAAAACCGGGCCCGGGCGAACCCCTTGCGCTCGATCTCGCGGAGCACCCGGGCTCGGTTCGCCTCGAGCACGCTGCGGTACAGGGCCTCCTGCTCGGGCGTCATCTCGCACCACAGAATGCTTTCGACCTTCTCCGGCAGTTCCGGGGCCACCTGGGCCTTGAGCCGACGCAGGACGAACGGCGCGATCCGGCGCCGCAGCGAATCGCGCGCCTCGGTGTCTCCCTGGAGGATCGGCCGGACGTACCGGCGAACGAACGTTCGCTCGCCCCCCAGGAGCCCCGGGTTCAGGAACTGGAACAGGCTCCAGAGTTCCCCCATGTGGTTTTCCAAGGGGGTGCCCGTGAGCGCCATCCGCCGCCGCGCACGGAGTTCCCGAACCGCCCGGGCCGTCTGGGTGGCCGGGTTCTTGATCGCCTGG
>CAZBGL010000216.1:0-16236 GCA_964491375.1 uncultured Thermodesulfobacteriota bacterium
CGGGAGCTCGGGGTGCTGGAGCCGGCGGACGGGCTTCACACCTTCAGAGGGCGGCTGGTCTTCAAGGGCACACAAAAGCCCGTACAAGGACGGGTGGCCATCTCGTGGGTTGATCATGGAACGCGCTCTCAGTGGTTGGACGGCGACGGTCGGTTCGAAATCCAGGGAGCGTTCGAGGCGGGCGATCGCTTGGAGTTCCTTTGCGAGGGGCGTTCCCTGGGCACATACACACTGTCGGCCCGGGATCTAGACCGTGACGCCTTTGTCGACATACCGGTGCAACCGTACCTCTACATCTCGAGGGTAGAATTCTTCCCCGCGTTGAACTCCAGAACGGTTCGGTTTCGGGCGATCTTCGAGGCCCTTCCCGGGGGGTCCCTGACGGACGTGATGGTGTCGGCCCGCCTGGTGGAAGTACGCAATGTGGACACCGGCGAGACCGTGCTGGCCGAGCCACTGGCCCTCGGTCCGGACGGCTCAGGAACGGTGACCTTGCCCGGGCCGGGGCGATTCCAGTTCACGTTCGAGCTCACGGACACAGCCGGGCACACGGTCTCCCAGGGGAAGGTGTTTCGGCTCCGGGAGCACACTATCGAAACCGGCCCCATTGAGGTTCTGACTGATCTCCGTGCTTACCGGTACGGGGATCCCATCGAGGTGCGCGTGGAGGCCCGCGACAAGACCGGTGCGGCCATCCGCTACCGGTGGAGCGTACGCGCTGGTCCGTGGACCCGCGTCCTCGAGGTCCGAGCGGACGACTGGTCCGGTGCGCGGTTCCGTTTTGTGCCCGCCGTGGCATGGGTTCCGGGTTCCGGAGAGGGACCGTCCCTGGAGGTGAGCGTTTATCTGGCCAGTCCGGCCGACGAGGGCACGGTCTCCGCCGTGATCCATCTGCCGCCCGTGGACACTCCCCCCGCGGTGACACTCGATGCGTCGGCCGCGTATCAGGGCGGCGGTCGCGTGTACACCATCCAGGCCGTCGGGAAACCCTTCACCCATCCCGAGATCTGGCCCTTGGGCCTGGATCTGAAGGCCCTGGAGATCCAGGTGGATGGTGAGCCCTGGATCGAGAAAGCGTGCGAAGGGGAGGGGTGGGCGTGCCCTGCGGTCGCGATCCTCGAATTGGCCCCGGGAATCCACCGGATCCGGGCGACCGTGCGCGACTCCCGGGGGGAAGAGGGAAGCGACGAGATCGCCCTGTTCGTCCCCGAGACGGTGGACATCACGCCGGAGCCATCGCCGGATGACGACCTCCATTATACGTTCCGGTTAGACCTGTCGTATCCCCAGGGGGCGGCTCCCTCCGGATTCCGGGTGTCCTGGAGCTTCGACGGCGTGACCTGGTCGGAACCCGCCGAGGAACGCGCTGTGGACCATTCCTATGCGGAATACGGGTACTACTTGGTGTTCGCCCGGGTCCTGCCGTCGAACGGCCCTCCCTTCACCGTGGAGCGGATGGTGGACGTGTTGCCCCGGGTCCAGCCGCACGCCTCTGTACAGTCGGGCCTCGTCCCACTCACGGTCACGTTCTCCTTGGAAGACCGGGGTGGGCTGTCCCACGTGAGGGGGTTCCGCTGGGATCCCATGGGCTCTTCGAACCCGTCGGATCTGCCACGAGGGGACGTCCCGGAGTACACATACACCTATGAGGCGGCCGGGGTGTACATCCCTCGGGTCTTCCTGGACATCGGGGACGAAACCTGGGTTCCGGTGGAACTCGCGGAGGGACCTCTCGTGGTGTCCTCGCCGGTGTCCATCGACCTTGAGGCGGATCCCGCCGTCGGCACGGCCCCGCTCACCGTGCGGTTTGCGGCCCCGTGTGAACTGCCGCCCTCGGAGTACGAGTGGGATTTCGACGGGGACGGCGTGGTGGACCGTACGACCGAGGGGCCTGCAACCGAATATACCTATTCCGAACCGGGGCGATACCGGGCCGTGGTGGCGGGGACCTACGCCACCGGTCGATACTCGGCGTCCGTTCAGGTGGAGGCCCGAGGCACGGCCACCGTGGTGTGGGAAGACGGTCTCCGGCCCGTGGGAGCCCGCGCCGTGTTCCAGTTGTCGGCGGACAGCCCGTTCGAGTTCGTGTCATGGACGGTGACGGACCAACAGGGCCGGGTTCGGGTCCCCGTCCCATCGGCAGTGGGATACGTGCACGACGAACCCGGGCACCGGAGCTACCAAATCCGTTACGTGGGAGCACCGGGTACCTACGAGGTCACCGAACCCCGGGTGCTGGAGACGTATACCGTGTTTTCCGGGCTGGACGATCCCGGGATCGACTCGGTGACGGTTTACGGATCCAACGGCAGCCGTACGTTTTCCGCTGCGGAGATCCAAGATGGGCGGGTCACCGTCGGGAACTGGAGCGATCGGTGCTACCTGGAAGACGGAGCTGTTCGCGGGCGCTACGTGGTCAAGGTGAGCCGGAGCAGCCCGGCGCGGGTCGCCCCGCTCCTGATCGGATGGGAACACAACTTCGTATATCTCGTGACGGACGTGAAATTGCAAGGAGGAGAGGCCGTGGTGTCCCTCGCCTCCCTGTCTCCGTTGTCCTCTGGCTCTCTGGACCTGGCGTTCTCAATGTCAGACCTGGAGGCCTACGGAGTTCGCGCGTTCGTACGGATGGCTGGCGTACCGGGGGAGGTGGAGTTGCCGGTGCTGCACTTTACCGGAAACACGGTGGTCCTCCCGGTTGCGTCGTCCGGCATGGAGTCGATCCGGCTGGTGCTGCCGGTACGGGAGGATGGCTGGGGATCGGCCGGAGTGGTGACCCTGTTGGTGGATGGCGAAGTGCTTTCTGCGCTGGTGGGGGATGGGGCGGCGAGCCTGGACGTAGGGGTTGGTGTCCGGGAGGTAGACCTGGATCCCGACTGGGCCGTGTGTGTAGATGTCTCCGGGACGTGTTACCCGGTTGCGAACGTTGAGGGAACGATCCACGTGGCCTATGTGGATGGGACCCCGGATAGCCCTGTGACCCTGCGGATGCAGCGAGGCCAGGACCATAGGACATGGGTGATTCGTGCGGCGCCGGAAACCCTTCCCGAAGCCTGGACCGGGCCGCCGGCGAACGTGCAGGTCGGCGACCTGTGGGTGGAGCGGGACGACGACACTGGAGCCGTGCGTGTGAGCTACCAGGCTCCGGGGGCGACATCGTGCGATGTCACGGTGTTTGCCGCTGGCGAGGATCTGGAAGGGAGCCTCGATCTCAACGCCGCGGGGCTCCCGGCTTCGCCCGGGGAAGTGGTCTTTTGGCCAGTCGTGGAGGGACGGTGGTTCACCGATTCGGATATTTCCGGTGTGGGTTTGCACCTGACGTGTTGTGCGGCCTCGGGGGAGTGCGCAGAGGCAGAGATCCCCTAGGGGTTGTGCCTTCTTGAGCAAAAGGCCCGGCCGTGAGGCCGGGCGGAAGGGTCCGGGACCCTAGGGGCCCCGGGCTCTTCGGGCTTTGACGATCGGGTCGGTTGTGACGGTCGGGTCTCCGGACCGGAAAGAGAAAGCGATCACCGGACCACCTGCTGCAGGATCTCCTCCACGCGACGGCCCAGGTCGTCGGAGGGAGCCACCACGACCTTCCGGCCGGCCACGGTGGCGGTGTAACGGGGAGCCCCGCTGCCCTGCTCGTAGGCCTGGCGCAGGCTTTCGATGAGCGCGCCCAGGCGTTCCGGCGGCAGCCGCTTCTGGTCTGCCAGTTCCTTGAGGTTGGTCACCTGGTCGCCCTGCACCCAGGCGGCGCCGAACCGCTTGGGAGGCTTGCCGATGAACACGAACGCCCCGTGGGGGCAGGGGACCACCTCAATGGGGTCGTTCACCTCCCGGGCCAGTTTCTCGAGCGCGGGCTTCAGGGGCTCCAGACGCCGCGCGACCGGGCTTGCGGCGTCGAGTTCCGGATACTCCTCCCGGCCGCCGAAGATCTTCTTGAAAAACCCCATGGCCACTCCTTTCCGCCCGGGGCCGCTTGTCCTTCCAGGGTAGCGTGAAATCCGGAAAACGGAAGAGGGTGTCGCCTTTCTCCTTGGCGCCGGCCAAGGGAAGGGGTAGGGTAGGAATGAACGGTTGTTCATCCGGAGACGCCCCGGGAGAGACGGCCGCTGCTCCCTGCATGCGTTCCGGGTCTTGTGCCTTTGCTCCGTCTCGGGGGTGGGTCCGGGCGGGAGGCGGCGTGGTCGGCCCGGGGGCTCGTCTCCGCTCGCGGCCCCGGCCTCGGTGGGAGTGCTCGGAGGCCTTCGTGCCGCTCGCGTGCGCGTTGGATGGGCTCGGGAGGCTGTGGCGTTCGGCCTTCCGGCCGCCTTCGCGGATCCGAGCCCCCGGGCCGGTGGGGAAGGGTTTGTTCGATCCGTGTGGGGCCGGGAGGGTCCCCTTGCGAGGCGCGGGCGCGGCTCCGACGGTCGCCGCGGCCCGGACGTCTCCGGGCGGCAAGGGCGTAACCCGAGGGTGCTCGCCGGGCGCTTCCGGGCGGCGGGTTGCCGCGGCGAGGTCGCATACGGCGTGTTCGCGCCCGCCCGAGCCAGGGGGCCCTCCCGGACCTCGGTGATGCCGCCCGGGGCCCGTTTCCGTTTGGGACCACGGCCTCGGCGGCGCCGGCGTTGGGGGCCTGGCTCGGCGGGGCAGGGGTTGGGTGCTGGCGGCGTGCGTGGGGTGCCGGAACTCGTGCCTTTGCTCCGCCCCGGGGGGGCCCGGGCGGGAGGTGGGGTGTCCACCCCGGGGCTTGGCGCGGGTGTTGGAGGCGGCGGCATCGTGTCCCCATGGGAGCGGGTTTCTGGCCGCGACCCTTGGGCGGCCATCTGGGGCGTCGCCCGGGGCTCGGGCAGGCCGTTCGCCGTTGGCCGTTAGCCGGTCGCTGTCTGCCGCTCGGGCGGCAAGTCGCTTGGGAGCGTTTCAGCGGCCTCGCGTTCCGGCTTTTCGCCGAACGCCGGCCGCATGCGAGCTCGCAGGAGCAAGAGGATGTCCGAAGACCTGTACCGCAGACTGGCCGCTCACCTGGACGACCTGCCCGGGGGGTACCCGCCCACGCCCACGGGCGTGGAATTGCGGATCCTGAAGCGGCTGTTCACCCCGGAGGAGGCCGAGTTGGCGCTCCACCTCACCGTGATCCCGGAGGAGGCTCGGGTGATCGCCCGCCGGGCCGGGATTCCCCCGGACGAGGCGTCCCGGCGGCTGGCGGAGATGGCGCGAAGGGGCCTGGTGTTCGCCATCCACCGCAAGGGCCGCGAGCCCCTGTACATGGCGGCCCAGTTCGTGATCGGGATCTGGGAATACCACGTGGACGACCTGGACCCGGACCTGGTGCGCGACGTCAACGAGTACATTCCCTACCTGTTCGACCCGGACGTGTGGCGCAAGGCACCCCAGTTGCGCACGATCCCGGTGGGCCGGAGCATCCCGGTGGAGCACGCGGTCATGGACTACGAGCGGGCCGAACACCTGGTGCGGAGCCAGAAGCGGATCCTGGTGGCCCCGTGCATCTGCCGGAGGGAGCACCGGATCGCAGGCAAGGGGTGCGATGCGCCCGAGGAGACCTGCCTCATCTTCGGGGTGGCGGCCACGTACTACGAGCAGCGGGGTGTGGGGCGGGTGATCTCGGCGGATGAGGCCGTGGAGATCCTGCACCTCGCCGAGGAGACCGGGCTCGTGCTCCAGCCCAGCAACTCCCAGCGGGCCGTGAACATTTGCTGCTGCTGCGGGTGCTGCTGCCAGGTGCTCAAGTGCATCGCCCGCGCCCCCCGGCCGGGCGAGGTGGTCTCCAGCCCGTTCCGGGCGGTGCTCGACGCGGACGCCTGCGTGGGATGCGGCCGGTGTGCGGAGCGGTGCCAGATGGGGGCCCTGGAGGTGGTGGACGGAGCCGCGCGCCTGGACCGGGACCGGTGCATCGGGTGCGGGTTGTGCGTGCCCACGTGCGGCCCTGGCGCCCTCCGGCTCGAGCGCCGGTCCGACGCGCCCGGGGTGCCGCCCACCATGGCCCACGCGGCCTACCGGCTGGCGCGGGTGCGCGGCAAGCTCGGGCCGGCCCGGCTGGCCCTCCTGGCGCTCCGCTCCAAGCTGGACCGGCTTCTCGCCCTCCGGGAGATCTGAGGAGCGTGCCGGGCGGGCATTCGGCCGTCAGGTCACCGGGTCGGTGCTCCCGGGGCTCCAGTCCACCAGGGGACGGGCGCCTTCCACGTCGAAGAACACGGCGTACCGGATCCGCGCGGCCGCCCGGTCCCCCGCGGCCTTGCGGATCTTCTCCTTGATGCCCTCCAGGTTGGGCCCCTCTTTCTCCATGGCGCGCACCTTGAGGTAGATCCGCACCCCCCGGGTCTCCATGGGGCTTGGACCCGGCAGGACGCTCATGAAGACGGCCCGCCCGGTCTCCAGCAGGTTCTGAGCGGTCCGGGTGTCGCCCAGCCCCATCACCAGGGTCATGTCATCGGGCATGTGGGGCGAGCCGAACACGGCCACGTTGGGCTCGCCGCTCCGGCTGGCCGTGGCGAGCACGCCGATCCGGCGGGGGTCGTTCACGAGGTCGCGCACGTTCGCGGTGTCGCTCATGGCACGGCTCCTTGGCATGGGAGGGGTCACGAGGCCCCGGCCCGCCCGGCCCTCTCCAGGGCTTCGAGGACCTTTTCCGGGGTGACGGGCATCTCGGTGAACCGCACCCCGATGGCATCGTAGATCGCGTTCAGGATGGCCGGGATCACGGGCTGGATGGGCCCTTCGCCCGACTCCTTGGCCCCGAAGGGGCTCTCGGGATCGTAGCTGTCCACGATGTGGGTGCGGATGTTGGGGATGTCCGCGGCCGTGGGGATCTTGTAGTCGTGCAGGTTGGGGTTGAGGAGCCGGCCGTCCGGCGCCACCCGCACCTGCTCGAACAGGGCCTGGCCCATGCCCATGATGATGGAGCCCTCCACCTGGCCCTCCACGCTCACCGGGTTGATGGGCTGGCCGCAGTCCCCGGCCTCCCAGTAGTTCACCACGCGGATCTCGCCGGTCTCGGTGTCCACTTCCACCTCGGCCACCTGGGCCGTGAACCCGTAGGTGGGGCTGTGGCCGATGTTGGCGCCCTTGAACTTGCCGGTGCGGCGGGGCGGGGTGTAGTCGCCCGTGGCCGTGAGGGGGCCGTAGGCGTCGATGTACTTCTCCACCGCCTCCCAGAACCCCATGCGCTTGTCTTCCTCGAACACCGAGTAGATCTCGCCGTCGCCCACGGTCAGTTGCTCGGCCCGGCACCCGAGTTCCACGGCCGCCACGGGCAGGAGTTTCTCCAGGATGCGGTCGGCCGCCTGGCACACGGCCGCGCCGGCGGCCACGGTGACCCGGCTGGCAAAGCTCCCCAGGTCGAAGGGCGCAAGGGTCGTGTCACCGCTGACCACGTGGATTTCGTCGTAGGGCAGCCCGAGCTTCTCGGCCGCCATCATGGCCAACACCATGTCCGAGCCCTGGCCGATGTCCGTGGCGCCGCAGTACACGGTGACCCCGGCCTCGGTGTCCACGCGGATGAGCGCGGTGGAATGGGGCTTGTACGACAGGTACAGGGTGTAGGCCGTGCCCGAGATGTAGTACCCACCGGCCAGGCCCACGCCCCGGCCGAAGGGCAACCTCCGGTGCTTTTCCAGGTACCCGGAGCGCTTCACCACTTCGTCCAGGCACTTGCGGTATTCGCTGTGGCGCACCACCACACCGCTCACCGTGCGGTGGGTCTTTCCGATGGCGTTCTTGCGCTTCAGTTCGTACGGGCTCATGCCCAGGTCGATGGCGATCTGGTCGAGCAGGCTCTCCATGGCGAACCGGGGCTGGACCCCGCCCAGGCCTCGCATGGCCCCGCACGTGGGCTTGTTCGTGTACACCCGGCGGCCCCGGAACCGGACGTTCTTCACCTTGTAGGGCAGGTGGAGCATGGCCGCGGTGTAGAACAAAATGACCACGCCCCAACCGCCGTAGGCGCCGCCGTCCATGGTGCCGTCGTACTCCAGGGCCAGGATCCGGCCCTCCTTGTCCACCCCGATCTTCATGCGGATCTCGATGGGGTGGCGGCCCCGGTGCTGTAGGAACACCTCGCGCCGGGAGTAGGCCACCTTGACCGGCCGGCCGGACTTCCGGGCCAACAGCGCCGCGATGAGCTCGTTGTTGGAGACCTCGCCCTTGCCCCCGAACCCTCCGCCCACGCGGGGCACCTTCACGTGGATCTTCCGCATGGGCATCTCGAGCACCTTGGACAGGGTGCGGTGGAGGTAGTGGGGCACCTGGGTGGTGGACCACAGGGTGAGCTCGCCGTTGGCGTCGAACTTGGCCACGGCGCAGTGGGGTTCGAGGAACACGTGGTTCACGTAGCTGGTGCGGAAGGTTTTTTCCAGCACGTAGTGGGCCTCGGCGAACGCCTTGTCCACGTCGCCGAACTCCTGGGTAGCTTGGTAGGCGATGTTGCCCGGGAACCGGTTGTTCTCGTGGATGGGCACGGCGTCCGGGGCCATGGCCTCCTCGGGGGTGGTGTACACCGGAAGGGGCTCGTACTCCACCTCGATCAGGTCCAGGGCCTTCAGGGCCGTGACCTCGTCCACGGCCGCCACCGCGGCGACCGGCTCGCCGTGGTAGCGGACCTTCTTGTAGGCCAGCGCGTACTCGGTGGGCATCTGGGGCACGATTCCGTAGGGGATGGGCGCCTCCTCGCCCACCACCACGGCCTTCACGCCCGGCAGGGCCTCGGCCTTGGACGTGTCGACCTTCAGGATCCGGGCGTGGCCCACGTCGGCCCGTTTGATCTTCCCCACGAGCATGCCGGGAAGCCGGACGTCGTCGGCGTACACCGCCTCGCCCCGGGCCTTGGCCGGCGCGTCCTTCCGGGCCACCCCGGTGCCCACCACCCGAAACCGTTTATCCGCCATGGCGTTCCTCCTCCGCCAGGAGCTCGGCAGCGTGGGAAATGGCCTCGATGATCTTCACGTACCCGGTACACCGGCACAGGTTGCCCGCAATGCCCTGCTTGATCTCGTCCTCCGTGGGGTTGGGCACCCGGTCGAGCAGTGCCTTGGCCGAAAGGATCATGCCCGGGGTACAGAACCCGCACTGGATGGCCCCCTTCTCCACGAAGGCCCTCTGGATGGGGTGGAGTTCGGGTCCGCGGGCCAGCCCCTCGATGGTCGTCACCTCGCGGCCGTGACACGACACCGCGAGCGTGAGGCACGACAGCACGGGCTTCCCGTCCACGAGCACGGTACACGCCCCGCAGTCGCCGATGCCGCAGCCTTTCTTGGTGCCGGTGAGCCCCAGGTCCTCGCGCAGCACGTCCACGAGGAACGCGGTGGGCGACACCATGAGGTCGTAGGTCTCGCCGTTCACGATGAGAGTAATGGGCGTCTTCACGGCTCACGCCTCCCGGGATCGGATGTCCTCGGCGCACGCGCGCAGGGCCCGGGCCACGAGCACCCGGACCATCTTCCTGCGGTACGCGGCCGAGGCGCGGATGTCGTCGATGGGCTTGGCCTCCTCGGCAGCCAGCCGGCCGGCCTCTTCGAAGAACCCCTCGTCCAGCGCACGTCCCGCCAGGGCGCTTTCGGTCTCCACGGCCCGGTACGGGATGGGGCCCACCGCACCCAGGGCGATGCGCACCGATCGCACCGTGGCCCCGTCGGGTTCGAGCTCGAGGTAGCATCCCACGTTGACCATGTCGATCTCCATGGCCCGCCTCAGGCCCCGGAACCGGTACGCCACGGCCGACCGGGGGGGCAGGGGCGGAAGCCGGAACGCCTTGAGGTACTCGCCGGCCCGGAGGGCGGTCTTGCGGTAGCTCAGGAAGAACTCCGAGATGGGAATCCGGCGCTCGCCGCCCTCCCGGGCCAGGGTGAGCTCCGCGCCGTGGGCCAGGAGCACCGGCGGGGTCTCGGCCGAAGGGCTCGCGTGACACACGTTCCCGGCCATGGTGGCCATGTGCCGGACCTGCACCGAGCCGAGCTGTCCGGCCGCGTAGGCGAGGGCCGGAGCGTGCTCCCTCACCAGGGGATGGTGTTCGATCTCGGCCACCTTGGTGCCGGCCCCGATGGAAAGCCCCTGCCCGGGTTCCCACCGTATCCAGCGCAGTTCCCGGAGATGGCCCATGTCCAGGACCACCCGCGGGGAGAGCACGCCGTCCTTGAACAACACCATCAGGTCCGTGCCGCCGGCCAGGATGTGGGCCTCGCCCGCGTGCTTGGCGAGCAGGCGTTCGAACTCCCTCAGGTCGGCGGGGCGCTCGTACACGAACGGTTCCGTGTGCATGGCGTCCTCCTGCAGACAGGCCCGGCCCCCTGCCGGGCGAACCGGGGCACACCATAGCAAGAAGCGGACCCCTCCGAAACCCCTTGGCCGGGCGGGGTGATGTTCCCGGGTCGGTGAATCCTCACCCCACAGGAGGGATCCGGTGGTGAAAACCCGCCTGGTGCCGGGCTTGAGAGGGAGACGAACTGTGGGCGCGGGGAGGAGGTGGCTTCCCAGGCGCGACCTTGCCGTCGCCGGGGCGGCCCTCCATCCGCGATCCCCCGGGGCCCTCGCCCCCTCGCCACGGCGCAACGGGCGTCCTTTCGTCTCGCGCCACGATCGCAACGGTCGCAACGGGGACTCAGGTCAGCGCCGCCCGGGGTCCGGGGCCGCGCGAGCGGCCGGAAGGCCAGGCGGCTGTCGCCTCCCGGGCCCGCACGGATCGAACGGGCCCCTCCCAACCGCCCCGGGGGCTCGGATCCGCGCACGCGGTCGGAAGGCCCGGCGCCCCCGCCTCCCGAGTCCGCCCAACCGCGCACGCGAGCGGCACGATGCCTTCCGAGCACCCCCGCCGAGGCCGGGACCGCGAGCGAAGACGAGCCCCCGGGGCGACTTCCCAGCCGGTCCGCGAAAGGTCGTGGGCCGAACGCCGCTCCCACAGCGTAAAGGACCGTACCGCCGGGGGGCCGGAAGGCCCAATGGCAACGTCTCCCGAATCTGCCCCGTGCACACCCGAGCGGCACAGCCGCCCCCAAGCACCCCCCTCGACGCCGTGGCCCCGAAGCGCAAACGGGCCCGGGGCGGCATCACCGAGGTCCGAGAGGGCCCCCTGGCTCGGGCGGGCGCGAACGCGCCGTATGCGACCTCGCCGCGGCAACCCGCCGCCCGGAGACGCCCGGCGAGCACCCCCGGGTCGGGCCCTTGCCTCTCGGAAACCCCAGGGCCGCGGCGACCGTAGGAGCCGCGCCCGCGCCTCGCAGGGGCCGCTCCCGCCCACGGCCGGCGTGCTCGCACAACCCTCCAAGCCTCGGAACCAGGCCAGAAGCACACGCTCGCCAAGGGTCGCGGCCGGGAGCCCCTCTCACCGGGACAGGGTTCTTTTTACTGCCCGCTGATCTCGCAAGAGCGGCCTCCCAGCCGCGCGGCCGTCTGGCGCCTGCCGGAGATCCCGGGCACGTGGGCAAGGGGAGACCCGGTCGGGACAGGGGCTTGTCATTTTCCCGGGTTGCCATAAAACTGGAACCGCGGACCCAGCCGGCCGGGCAGGTGGGGAACCACATGCCCCCCGGCATCCCCTCGCCACCACGCTCTCGAGGAGTTGTGCCCCATGGGACCAAGCGGTGGTCGCGGCAACCGTTTTCCCCTTCCCAAGGCCCGCCCGGACGTCCCCTTGGACGAAGTAGTGGACCGGGACGAGCCCAACCTGTTCCGGGAGATCTTTCCCTACACCGAGGTCCCCAGGGTGCCGTTCGACGGCGTGCTCCTGGCGCCGAGTCCGCCCCCGGAGATCTGGATCACCGACACCACGTTCCGGGACGGCCAACAGGCGCGTCCGCCCTACACGCCCCAGCAGATCGAGACCCTTTTCCGGTATCTTCACCTTCTGGGCGGGCCCAAGGGGGTGATCCGGCAGACGGAGTTTTTCCTGTATTCCCGGCGCGATCGGGAGGCCGTGGAGCGATGCCAGGCCCTGGGATACCGGTACCCGGAGATCACCGCCTGGATCCGGGCCCGAAAGGAGGACTTCCGGCTCGTCAAGGACATGGGGATCCGGGAGACGGGCATTCTCACCTCGGTGTCCGACTACCACATCTACCTCAAACTGGGAAAGAGACGGCAGGAGGCGTTCCGGGAGTACATGGCGGTGGTGGAGGCCGCCCTGGAGGAGGGGGTGGTGCCCCGCTGTCATTTCGAGGACGTGACCCGGGCGGATATCTACGGATTCGTGGTGCCCTTTGCGCGCGCCCTGATGGAGGCGGGTCGCCAAGCCGGGATTCCGGTCAAGATCCGGTTGTGCGACACCCTGGGCTTCGGTGTGCCCCACGCGGGTGCGGCCCTGCCCCGGAGCGTGCCCCGGCTGGTGCACGCCATGGTCCACGAGGCCGGGGTCCCGCCCGAGCAGCTCGAGTGGCACGGACACAACGACTTCCACAAGGTGTTGATCAACGCCTCCACGGCCTGGCTGTACGGGTGCGCCGCGGCCAACGGCACGCTCCTGGGGTTCGGGGAGCGCACGGGCAATCCGCCCATCGAGGGGCTGGTGATCGAGTACATGGAGTTGCGGGGCACGGACGACGGGATGGATCCCACGGTGATCACGGAGATCCGGAACTATTTCGAGCGGGAGCTCGGGGCCCACATCCCGGCCTCCATGCCGTTCGTGGGTTCGGACTTCAACACCACGCGGGCGGGCATCCACATAGACGGACTGGCCAAGAACGAGGAGATCTACAACATCTTCGACACGGCCAAGATCCTCAACCGCCCCATGGGGATCGCGGTCACCGACAAGTCGGGGCTGGCCGGGGTCGCCCACTGGATCAACACCCACTTTGCGCTCACCGGGGAACGCCGGGTGGACAAGCGGCATCCGGGAGTGGCCAAGATCTACGAGGCGGTGATGCGCCAGTACGAGGGCGGCCGGACCACGGCGTTGTCCAACGAGGAGATGGAGCGCAAGGTCCGGCGGTACATGCCGGAGCTGTTCGTTTCGGAATACGACAAGCTCAAGAAGCGGGTGAAGGATGCGGTGGCCCACATCGTGGAGCGGCTGGTGGAGGACCCTGAAGTGCGGTCCATGGATCCGACGCGCATGGAGCGGGTCATGCGCGAGGCAGCCGACCGGCACCCGTTCATCCAGTTCGTGTACGCGACCAATCTGGAAGGCCGGAAGATCACCCGCAACGTCACCCAGATCGAGGACCGGGGCCGGTACGCCGAGTACGAGATCCACGGCGATTTCTCGGACCGGGCCTGGTTCGTCGGCCCGGTGAAGACCGGGAAACTATGCATCTCGGACATTTATACCTCGCGGGTCACGGGGAGGCTGACCATGACGGCATCGGCCCCGATCTACGACCTGGAGGACCGCATGGCCGGCGTGCTGGGCATCGACATCAAGTTCGAGGAGCTGGCCCGGGAGGAGGAAGGGGGCGAGGAGTAGGACCGTTGCGCCTTCTCGTGGCCTTGGTGCTCTTTTACCTCGCCTCGGGGGTGGCGACCAACGCCTTCCTCTTTCATCTTCCCGTGTGGATCTATCGCCTCGACCCCCGCGCCGAACGACTCCGGATCGCCTCGGCCGTGCCGCCGCTGCGGGCGATGAAGGAGGCCGGCGACCCGGACGGGGCCGAGCGGGCGGTGGGCCTGGGTATCGTGATCCTCTGGCCCCTGTTCGTCTTGCCGCTGCTCCGGTGGATGTCCACGCTGGAACGCCCGCCCGGTTCGCGGTAGGGGATGAGTCGCGGGCGGTGCGAAAATGCGCTATGATCCGGCGCCAACGTCTTTTGCGACCTTTCCTGCGAGAGGGAGGAGAACGCGATGCGTGACGTGGTGATCGTGGCGGGGGCGCGTACGGCGGTGGGGAGCTTCGGTGGGAGCCTCAAGGACGTTCCCGTGGCGGAACTGGGTGCGACCGTGATCCGAGCGGCCCTGGAGCGGGCGGGCGTCCGACCCGTGACCGGGGAGAAGTTGGCCTCGTACGGCCCGAAGGCGCTGGCCGGCCAAGGCCGGATCGACCTGGAGACCTCCCACTACCGGTACGATGACGGCCTCCAGCCCCTCCAGGTGGACGAGGTGATCATGGGCAACGTGGTGGGTGCGGGCCAGGGGCAGAACGTGGCCCGCCAGGCCTCGATCCGGGCCGGCGTGCCCAAGGAGACCCCGGCGTTCACCGTCAACAAAGTGTGCGCCTCGGGCATGAAGGCCGTCGCACTGGCTGCCCAGGCCATTCTCAGCGGAGAGGCCGGCGTGGTGGTGGCCGGGGGCATGGAGAACATGAGCCGTATCCCGTACGCCGTGCCCGCGGCCCGCTGGGGCGCGCGCATGAACGACGCGGCCCTGGTGGACCTGATGGTCCACGATGGGCTGTGGGAGTGCTTCTACGGGTACCACATGGGCCAGACCGCCGAGAACCTTGCGGAGCTCTACGGCATCAGCCGGCGGGAGCAGGACGAGCTGGGAGTGCTGAGCCACCAGCGGGCCCGCCAGGCCATGGCGGACGGGCGGTTCGCCGAGGAGATCGTTCCGGTGATGGTCCCCCAGCGCAGGGGGGACCCGGTGCCGTTCGACACGGACGAGCGGCCCATGGACACGAACATGGAGAAGATGGCCCGTCTCCGCCCCGCGTTCAAGAAGGACGGCACCGTGACGGCCGGCAACGCCTCGGGCATCAACGACGGCGCAGCGGCGCTCCTGGTCATGGCGGCCGAGGCGGCCGAGGCCGCCGGGCTCAGGCCCCTGGCCCGCATCGTGGCATGGGCCTCGGGTGGGGTGGACCCGGCCTACATGGGGATCGGGCCGGTGCCGGCCACCCGCCGGGCGCTGGAAAGGGCCGGCCTTTCTGTGGACGATCTCGACCTGGTGGAACTCAACGAGGCGTTCGCGGCCCAGGCCATCGCGTGCATCCGGGAGCTGGGCCTGGACCTGGAAAAGACCAACGTGCTCGGCAGCGGGATTTCATTGGGGCACCCCATCGGATGCACCGGGGCCCGCATCGTGTTGAGCCTGGTGAACGAGCTGCGCCGGAGGGGCGGGCGCTGGGGGTTGGCCACCCTGTGCATCGGCGGGGGACAGGGAATGGCCATGGTGGTGGAGGCCCTGGACTGAGCTAGGGGGGGCTCCGCTTCTTCCTGAACACGGTACGGGCCAAGGGGCGCCCTGTGCCGCGCCGGGCCTTTTCGCGGGAGGAGGTCGTCATGCAAACCCGCCCGATCTACATTGTGGACGCGTTCACGCGCACGGCCCTCCAGGGCAACCCGGCCGGAGTCATGCCCCACGCCCGGGGCCTGACCGAGGACGACATGCTCGCCGTGGCCCGGGAGATCAACGCCTCCGAGACCGCCTTCGTGCTGCCGAGCAGGCAGGCGGACGTGAAGATCCGGTTCTTCACCCCCACACAAGAGGTCCCGTTCTGCGGCCACGCCCTGGTGGGAAGCCTGGCCGTGCTCGCCGAGCTGGGCGAGATCGTGCTGGTGGGCGAGTTCGTTCGGGTGGCGGTGGAGACCGGGGTGGGGGTGCTCCCGGCGGATCTGGTTCGCACCCCCGGGGGCGTGCGGGTGGACCTGACCCAGGCGCCGCCCGCCTTTCGGCCGTGCGGGTTGCCTGCCGACCTCCTGGCCGAGGTGTTGGGCGCAGACCCGGAGGACCTGCGCGCGGACCTCCCGGTGGAGCTCGCCTACACCGGGCTGTGGCACCTCCTGATTCCCTTGAAGAGCGTGGAGATCCTGGACGGTCTCCTTCCGGATTACCGGAGGCTCGCCACGATCAACCAGGACCTGGGCGTGTTGACCACCCACGTGTTCGTTGAGGAAGACGGGGTGTTCCACTGCCGGGACTTCAGCCCCGCGGCGGGCATCGACGAGGATCCGGTTACGGGCACGGCTTCGGGCGCGTTGGGTGCGTACCTGGTGAGGCACCGGGTGATCCGGCCCGGCGTGCCGGTGACCTTCATCCAAGGCGAGGCGTGCGGCCGGCCCGGGGAGGTGCGCGTGGTGGTGTCGGGCACGCCGGGTGATCCGAAGGAGGTGGTGGTGGGGGGGCATGCGGTGGTGAGCCTGAGGGGCCACATCCGGCTGGGGGAGATGGGTTAGGAGCCTCGTCCGGCCCCGCCCGCCCCGTGGGAGCTCCTTCGGCGAGACCGGCACCGGGCCGAGAGCCGATCGGCAGAAGGTGCACGGGGGAGGGGCCGGTTCCCCGACTTGCGGGGGCCCGATCCCCGATTCCAGGCAAGCACGAACGTCCGGGAGGGGCTCAGTGCATCTGCTTGCGGAGCCGCTCGATCTCGGACCGGATCTTCTCCGCCATCTCGGGGGG
>CAZBGL010000217.1:0-7966 GCA_964491375.1 uncultured Thermodesulfobacteriota bacterium
CCTCAGCCCGGTACGCCTCGCCCCGTTCCTCGAGGCGGGCCAATACCCGGTCCACAGCCCCGGAGGCGTGGAGCTCGCGCTCGGAAAACCAGCGATCGTAGCGCACCCCGAACGCCTCCAGGTCCTCCCGGATCCCCTCCAGGATCCGTTCCCCTGCCCAGACCCCGAGGCGCTCCACCGCCTCGGACTCGGGCCACTCCCACAGGGCCTCTCCGTGGAACTCGAGGGCCTCCCGGGCCAGATCCCGCACGTACTCCCCCTGATAGTGATCCTCCGGGAACGCCACGGGATCTCCCCGCAACTGCCGGCAGCGCAGGTACACCGACCGGCCCAGGATCCGCATCTGGTTGCCGGCGTCGTTGATGTAGTACTCCCGCTCCACCCGGAACCCCGCCGCCTCCAGGATGCGGGCCATGGCATCCCCCACGGCGGCCCCCCGGCCGTGGCCCACGTGGAGGGGGCCGGTGGGGTTGGCGGACACGAACTCCACCTGCACGCGCCGGCCGTTCCCCACGGGACTGTGCCCGAACCGCTGCCCGGCCCGCTCCACCTCCCGGATCACCCGGGTCCAGGCCTCGGGCCGCAGACGGAAGTTCAAAAAGCCGGGGCCCGCGACCTCCACGGACTCCACCAGCCCCTCCGGGTCCTCCAGGCGATCTCGCAGGAGCCCGGCCACCTCCCTCGGGGGACGCCGCGCTGCGGACGCCGCCACCAGCGCCACGTTGCTCGCAAAATCTCCGTGCTGGGGGTTCCGCGGGGGCTCCACGGTCCAGCGGGGAAGCCGCCCCTCCGGCAAACATCCGTCCTGCCGGGCCCGCTCCAACGCCTCCCGGAGCAGGCGTTCCACGGTCTTTCGCACACCGTCCTCCTCAGGCCACCCGGGGCTCATCCGTCCCCGAACACGTCCTCCACCCGCTTGTGCCGCTCCGGCCGCGTGCCCGGCTCCTCCTCGGGCTTCAACCGCTCATCCCGGCAGAAGTCCGGGCAGTGGAGCAGGGTCTCGCGAATCGTGTGTTTCTTCGTACAGTTCTCGCGCCAGGCGCACACGCTGCACTGGATCCGAACGTCCAGGGTCATGGCGATCCTCCTGCCGGCGGGTCTGCCGGCGCACCCTCTGGGAGCCCCTCCGCGGTCTCGGGCCAGGGCACCCCGGCGATCGCCGCGTACTGCCGGGGCCGCCGGTCCCGCAGGAACGGCCAGGTCCGACGGGCCTCCTCCACAGCGCCCACGTCCAGCTCCGCCAGGAAGACCCCCTCGCCCAGGGGCATGGGCTCGGCCACCAGGTCCCCGTCGGGCCGCACCACGAAGCTGTGGCCGTAGAAGTCCAGGCCCGCCTCGCTTCCCACGCGGTTCACCCGCACCACGTAGATCCCGTTGGCGATGGCATGGCTCACACCCATGGCGAGCCACCGTTCCCGCGTTGCGTACGCCGCGGCCGTGGGCACGAACACCACGTGCGCCCCGGCCAGAGCGAGGCACCGAAACCCTTCGGGAAAGAAGTGATCCCAGCCGAGCTGCACCCCCAGCGTCAGGTCCCCGACCCGGAAAACCGGAAACCCCAGGTCCCCCGGGGCAAACACCCTCCGCTCCGGCCATCCCGGGATGTCGGGGAGGTGGACCTTCCGGTACCGGCCCGCCACCGAGCCGTCCGGCTCGACGATCAGGGCGCTGTTGTGGTACACGCCCTGGAGGCTCCGCTCGCAGAACGGCAGCACCAGAGCCACCCCGGCATCCCGGGCCAGGGCGCGGGCCCACCCCTCCAGATCCCCTCCAGGGGAGACCGCATGGGGCGCCGGGTCCGGGTCCCTTTCGGCCAGGAACCACGGATGGCAGCCCAGTTCGGGCAGGCACACCAGACCAGCCCCCCGGGACCGGGCGGCCCGGACGTGCTGCTCCACCTTGCGGCGGGTCCGTTCGGTGTCCCCGCCGGGGGCGAACTGTACGAGGGCGATCTTCACGGGATGCAGACCTGTCCGGCCGGGCCGGGGCACGGAAAGCCGGTGTCAGAGGAAAAGAACTATTATTACTTTCCCACAAGGAATGTCAACATGCGCATCGACCGTTTGACCATGCCCGGTTTCTCCCGGGCCCTGGCCCAGACCCCCGTGGCCGTGCTGCCGGTGGGAAGCGTGGAGGAGCACGGCGCACACCTGCCGCTCGCCGCCGACACCCTGCAGATCTGGGAGGTCGCCCGGCGCGCCGTGGAGACCGAACCCGCCCTCCTGTGCCCGCCGGTGGCGTACGGATACTGCCGGAGCACCCGGGACCACCCCGGAACCCTGTCCATCCGACCCGGTACGCTCCGCCGGGTCGTGTTCGACATCGGGGAGTCGCTCTACCGCCAGGGGGTCCGCGGCCTCATCGTCGCATCGGGCCACGCCGGCGGGCTCCACATGGCCGCCCTCGAGGAGGCGGGGGAACGTCTGATCGAGACCTTTCCCGGGCTCGAGGTGGCCGTGGTGTGCGAGTACGACTGGGCCCGTGAGGCCGGACGGGCCGGCCTGGTGGAAACCCCGGACGACGGCCACGCCGGCGAGATCGAAACGAGCCGAATCCTGGCCATCGACCCGGATCTCGTCCGGGGAACCAGCCCCGAGGAGTACCCCCGGTTCGACCGCCCGTTTCTGGTCCGTGACAAGCGTTCCCGATGGCCCGGAGGAGTGTGGGGCAACCCCGGGCTCGCCTCGGCGGACAAAGGGAGGGAGCTCCTGGAGGCTTCGGCCCGCCGGATGGCCCGGCTCATCCGGCGGATGCGCGAACGCCTGGAGTCCAACCGGGTGTAGCGCCCTCTTGCGATGCGGCCACCCGTTGGGCTCCGTCCGCCCTCTGGAGAACCCGCTCCACGGCGCGCTCCAGTTCGGCCATCCGAAAGGGCTTCTGCAGGAACACCGTGCACGGCAGATCCAAAAGGGCCTCCCCCTGGTCCACGTGGCCCGAAATGAGCACGGCCGGCAACCCCGGCCAGCGTTCCCGGAGCCGCCTGAGCAGCTCCGGACCCCGAATCCCGGCCATGACCACGTCGGTGACCAGCACGTCGACCCGGTGCTGCCCACCCAACCCCGCCTCGGCCGCCTCCCCCGATTCGAACGCCAGCACCTGGAACCCGAGGGACTCCAGGGCTTCGGCCGCCAGTTCCCTCACCCAACGGTCGTCTTCGACCAACGCGGCCACGAGCCCCTCGAACGGCACGCCCTCTCGGGACTCCGGCCCCTGGGCCTCTTCCGGGGCCGTATCCGCCGTCCCTTCCGGCCAGAACACCCGGAACACGGCCCCGGCCCCCGGATCGGACTCCACTTCGATGAATCCCCCCGCTTGGCGCACGATCCCGTAGACCGTGCTCAGGCCCAGCCCCGTGCCGCGCTCCTGGCCCTTGGTGGTGAAGAACGGCTCGAAGATGTGCTCCATCACTTCCTGGGGGATCCCCACACCGGTGTCCTCCACCTCGATCACCGCATGCTCCAGAGCCCTTTCTCCCTCTGGCGCCTTTCTCACGGCCCGACGGGTTCGGATCCACAGATCCCCGCCGGTGGGCATGGCATCCCGTGCGTTCACCACCAGATTGAGGACCACCTGCTCCAACTGCCCCGGATCGGCCCGGACCGTGCCCACGTCCTCTCCCAGATCGAAGTGGAGGCGCACGTCCTCACCGATCACCCGTTCCAACATGCCCGCCAGGTCCCGGAGCACGTCGTTGATCGAGATCCGTTTGGGCTCCACCACCTGTCTGCGGCTGAACGTGAGCAACTGCCGGGTCAGGTGGGCCGCCCGGTCCACCGCCTTGAGGATCTCCCTTGCCGCCCGGCCGCCCCTTTCGTCTTGGGGGAGGCGGCGAGACAGGATCTCCGCATAACCCGAGATGGCCGTCAGGAGGTTGTTGAAGTCGTGGGCCACCCCCCCGGCCAGCCGTCCCAGGGCCTCCATCCGCTGGCTGTGGGTCAACTGGGCCTCCAGGGTCCTGCGCTCGGTCTGGTCGAACAGGACCCCTTCGATCCATCCCTGTCCCCCCGCGGCGCGGACCTCGCGGCCGACGTCAAACACCCATCGCACGTTGCCCTCCGCGTCGTGGATCCGGTACTCCACCTCATACGCCCGTCCCCTAGCCAGGGCCCTTTCGATTTCCCGTGCCACCCGGGGGCGGTCCTCGGGCACCACCCAATGGCCCAGTCCCCTTCCCGGGCGGTCCACGATCTGACCGGCCTCACATCCCAACACAGCCCGCACCGCCGAACTGACGAACACCACCGGCGAGCGGTCCGGCCGGTTGGCACACCGGTACACCATGCCGGGAAGATTCTCGATCAGGGTCTCCAGCGAGCGGCGGGTTTCAGCCAACCGCTCCTCGGCGGCCAATCGTTCGAGTTCGCCCGCGGCCCGCTGGGCGTACAGGGCGACCAGGTCCTGTTCGGCCGGGCCGAACTCGACAGGGGTGTCGTGGAACACGCACAGCACACCGAGCACCCGTCCCCGGCTGTCCCGGAGGGGATGTCCCAGGTAGGCCTCCACCTTGTGCCGTTGGAGGAAAGAGGCCGTAGGAAAGCGTTCCATGGCCCCATGGGTGAGGATGAGGGGGGTCCCGGAGGCCACCACCTCTTGGCAGGGGGTTCCCTCAAGGGGATACGGGGGAAGCTCCACGGGGACACCCCGGTCCGCTGCCGCCAAGGGGACCGCCGTGGCGCCCTCCGGGCGGGCGCGCGCCACCATGACCCATCGGCAGCCCAGCTCCCCGCACAGGGCTTCGGCCATCCGCTGAAACAGGGCCGAACCCGTGAGGGCGGCCGTGGTTTCGTGGAGCCGTCTCAGCCTCTGCTCGGCGCGGCGGCGGTTTTCGGCCTCCATCCGGAGCGCCGCAAGGGCATTGGACCGTTCCAAGGCCACCCCTGCCATGTGGCCCACCGTCTCCAGGGCCTCCTTCTCGTGGGCCGCGAACCTCCGAACCGACCGGAACCCCAGGCTCAGCACCCCCAGGACCCGGCCTTCGGCCCTCAACGGAACCGCGGCAACCGAACGCACCCGGCTGAGCTCCATCGCGGCCCGGACCGCCCTGGGATGCTCGGCGTAGTGTTCCAGCACCAGGGTGCGCTCCCCGAGGAACGCCTCGCCCGTGACGCCGTGATCCCGGGGGATCCGGGCGTACCGGGCTTGGAACGGCCTGGGCAGGTTCCGGCCGGCTGCCAGGTACAGGTCCCCCTGCTCCGGGTCCAGCCGGTACACCGAGGCCATGTCCGCCCGGAACGCGGCCACCGCGCCTTCTACCAGGGCGTGGAGCACGTCCCCTTCGGTGTCGGCCAGGGCGAGCCGGCTCGCCAGCCGGTAGAGGCCGTCCAACGCCCTGGCCCTGCGGGCGAGCTCGTCTTCCCACCGTTTCCGGTCGGTGATGTCCCGGAGCACGCCGGCCACTCCCTGAATACGGCCCGCGCCGTCCCGGATGGGCACTCGAACCGACAGGAAGATCCGGGGCTCACCGTCCACCGTGAAGATTTCCTCGCCGTGCAAAGGTTGACCGCTTTCCAGGACCTTCCGGTCCCGGTCCACAACGGCCTCGGCTACCTCCCGGGGGAGGAGATCCGCCGCGGTGCGCCCGAGCGCGCGCTCGGGCGGAACCCCCAGCACCCGGGCGGCGGCCGGGTTGACCAGCAGGTACCGGCCGGCACGGTCCTTCAGGAAGATCACGTCCTCGGAGCCGTGGGCCAGTGCTTGGAGCTGTTCACCCCGTTCGCGGACCTCCTCCAGGAGCCTCCTGTACCGGATCCCCGTCCACGTGCGCCACGCCGCCACCCACGCCAGGATCAGGCTCAAGGTGCCCAACGCAGCCATGAACCCCTCGTACAGGGCCTCCCGTCGCCAGGGGGCGAGGGCCGTTTCCTCGTCCATCTCCACCACGAGCCCCCAGCCGGCCTCGGTGATCCACCGCAGCGCGGCCAGGGCGGGCCGTCCCCTCAGCCCCAGGAAGCGCCCCCTCATCTGTCTGAGTTCCAAGGCCGCGGTCACGGCAGAACCCCGGGCCCGGGCGTCGTCGCTCCGGGCCGCATCCCCTCCCCCGGCAGGGAACACCTGGGGCCTGCCGTCACCGGTCCGGAACACCAAGTAGCACCGGATCCCGCTGTCTTCGGGCTCACCGGCCTGGAGCATCGGCGCCAGGGTTTTCAAGGGATCCAGATATAGGGCCGCCACGCCCACCACATCGGGCCCGGCCGGCCTGGAACCCGGGTCGAGCGCCCAAACGACAGGCACGAGAAACCCCACCAGGGGCTGCCCCCCCGGCGCGGTGTGGAGGCCGTGGAGAAGGAAACGCCCCTCCCTCGCCACCCGGCGGGCCATGGGGGCCGCCCCGGGGCAGGGAGGCGGAGACCCGGCGGCCTTGAGCATCAGTTCGCCGTCGGGGGTGAATAGGTAGGCACCGACGACCCCCCTGAAGCGCTTGAGGTTCTCCAGGTGGGCCTGGAAGTGGGTTTCGGGCAGGTCCCGGGGACAGGCCCCGCCGGCGCACAGGCTGACCAGATCGGGATCCCAGGCGAGCACCTCCACGTCGGCCCGGCGTTCCGCCAACCAAGTGGAAACGGCCGCACGGCGCGCCTCGGCCAGGGCCTCCAGCCGGTCCAGAACCCGGTCGACCTGACGGCGCTTCGCCAAACGCTGGGCGTGGACGAATCCCCCCGCCAGGAGGACCACCACCACGGATCCCGCCGCCACCCCAGCCACAAGGATCCGCCTTTTTCCGGAAGGGCTGAACGCTGCGCTCACCAGGGCTCCTCGTGTCCTGCCAGGTCCGCCATGGATTTTCACCCAATTTCCGGGTGAAAGCGCACACCCCCCCCTCTCGAGCCCCCCGATGCGGGCGGGCGGGCCGGAACCGGCTGCCTTCCGTTCCTGTTCCTGCAATAACCGAACCGCACCAGAGCCTGTCCCTTGGACGAACGGGTGCGGCAGGCGTGGAGGGCGTACGGCACCGTGAGCGACCGGACCGGGCCGGCCCCAAAGAGGGCGACCCTTGGGGGCGCTTCGCGGCACGACCCAGCGGGGTGTGGTGGGGGGCTATCCTCTGGGCACGATCGGGACGCGCAGTGTGAACACGCTTCCGCCCCCTTCCCTCGGCCGATACTCCACCGTGCCCCCGTGGGCACCTGCCAGGGCGCGGGCCAGGGGAAGGCCGATGCCCATTCCGCCCCCTCCGAACTCGTGGGGGGAACTGCGGTGGTGACGGACGTCACCCGCCTCGTAGAACAACTCGAAGATCTTCTCGGCCTCGGACTCGGGGACGCCGGTGCCCGTGTCCGCCACCTCGATCTCCAGCACGGAGTCCCTCACGCCCACCCGGACCTCCACCGAACCGCCGTCCGGCGTGAACTTGACCGCGTTCTGGACGAGCGCCCCGGCGGCCCGGACGATCTTGCGCAGGTCCAGAAACACCGGCCGGTCCGGGGACTCCCCGCACACCACCCGGATGTCCAAGGCCCGGACCTCCCGGTACATGTCGCACAGGGACTCCAATTTGTCCACCAGGAGCCCCAGGCGTTCGCGCATGGGCACCACCGTGAGGCCCCGTCCCTGGGTGAGGGCCAGGTCGCCCAGATCTTCCACCACCTCCTTGAGGCGGCGGAGCGCCCGGTCCGCGTTCCGGACGAGATCCCTCAGCTCGGGGGGCAGTTCTCCGACGCGGTTCGCCAACAGGGAGACAAGCCCCGCCGCCACGGTCGTGGGGGTCCGGAGCTCGTGGTTGGCGAGCGCGATGAACTTTTCCCGCCGTTCGTTGAGATCCCTGAGATGCTCCACCACCTTGCGCAGCTCCCGGTTGTCCCGGGCGAACTGGATCCGCTCTTCGCACCGGCGGACCAGGAGCTCCAGTTGGGCGAGACGGACGGGTTTCAGGAGGAAATCGTAGGCCCCGTGCCGGAGCGCCTCGAGGGCGTCGTCCAGGGTGCCGTATCCCGTGATGAGCACCACCTCGGCGGCCGGCCACCGTTCACGC
>CAZBGL010000218.1:0-18082 GCA_964491375.1 uncultured Thermodesulfobacteriota bacterium
CGAGGGCCGCGCCACCTACGGTCGCCGCGGCCACCCCGCCTCCCCCCGGCACCACCCCTCCCGCGGTCCGGTGCCCGGCCGGCCAGCGGCACGGTGCCGCGGCGAAACAGGATACCGGACTTCGCGGCCTCCGGAGCCGCGTCCCCCGGGGCCCTCGCCCCCTCGCCACGGCGCAACGGGCCTCTCCTCGGCTCGCGCCGCGATCGCAACGGAACTCGTGGGAGCGCCGCCCGGGGGCCCGGGTCCGCGCACGCGGCCGGAAGGCCAAACGCCATCTACCTCCCGAGCCCGCCCACCGCGCCCGCGAGCGGCACGAACGCCCTCGAGCACCCCCGCCGAGGCCGTGGCCCCGAAGCGGAAACGGGCCCCCGGGCGGCGTCGCCAAAGGTCCGGGAGGCCCCCCCCCGAGAGGTTCAGCCACGAGCCGGGAAGTGCACGGTCCGGTGCGTCACCCCGTGGCTTCGCCCCCGGCACGCCGGACCTCCTCAGGCGCGGGCGTGCCGGCAGGCCCGAGCCCTGCTTCGGCGAGCACCTGCGGGGCGCGGCGCAGGGCCTGTTCCGAGGACCGGGGGTGCACCTCGAGCACCCGGATCACGCCCGGCTCCACGAAGGGCACCAGCGCCCCGAAATCGAGGGAGCCCTCTCCGGGCGCCTTGTGGTCGTCGAGCCCGTCGGCGTCGTGCAGGTGGAACCCCAGCAGGTGCTCCCGAAACGCCTCCACCAGTTCGGTGTGCCCCCTCAGGAACCCCAGGGCCACCAGGCTGGCGGCGTGGCCGGTGTCGTGCCAGTACCCTAGCGGGGCTCCGGCCAGTTCGCGGAAGATCGCCCCGAGTTCCTCACGGTCGGGGATCTCATGGGGGTGGAACCGGTTCTCCAAACCCACCCGGACCCCCCGGCGCTCGGCCTCGTTGGCCACCCGGTCCAGGCTCGAAAGGGTGGGGTCCAAGTGGGCCGGGGCGGCCGAGCGGCGGGCCCGGGCGAGACGCTCGCGGAGCTCGCGGAACGCGGCGCCGCTGGCCCGGCCCTGGCGGAGCAGCTCCTCCAGGCGACGCACATCCGCCTCGGGTGCCTCGGGCGGCATCTTCACCCTGCCCGTGTGGAGCACGACGACCCCGGCGCCCAAGTCGGCGGCCCGGGCCAGGGTCTCGCACACCCGCCTGACGGCCGCGCGCCGCTCCTCCGGGTCGGGGCTGGTGAGCTCCGGGCCCCGCATGTGGGCCGTGGCCGGGTCGGCGTCCGGGTCCCGCGGAAAGGGATGGTGGACCGAGACCAGATCGACCCCTTCGGCCAGGAGCACGGGCCGCATCTGGCGCATCTGGCGGTCGCTCACCCGGTAGTCGATCTCCAGGGCGCGAAACCCCAGGTCCAGGGCGCCCCGCACGATGTCCTCGCCGTCGGGCTCCGGTGTGCGCAGGGTGAAATAGGCCGTGGACAGGGCAAACATCCGTTCCGTTCTCCTCTCTCGCTTCAACCGGCCCGGCCGGTCTCCAGGGCGTTGCGCAAGCGGTCCACCGCCCCCGCGGGCGGGAACCCGCTCACGATCACCGTTCCGCCCGGCCCGATGGATATCAGGAACCCGGAGGGCCCCTCCCGCTCCGCGAGCCGGGCGAGCTCCCGGCCGGCCGGCGTGAGGGGGATCAGCCGCTGGTTGGCAGAGCCGCGCAGCGCGGCCCCCGCCGGCTCGGAAACCCGGAAGGGCCCGTCTACGAGCAGGTCGATCCGTTCGAGCAGGCTCGCCCGCTCGCGTCCCCCTGCCCGAAGCTCCTCGAGGGTGTAGCCCGTGAAGGCGATCACCGTAAACGGCCGGCCCCGGCGGGCCCGGAGTTCGTCCAGGCAGGCGGCCAGCCCGCCGGCCTGAGCGAACGGCTCTCCTCCCGACAGGGTCACGCCGTCCCACGGCTCCAGGGCCAGGGCCCGGCGGGCCCACTCGGCCGGGGGGACGGGCACGCCACCCTCCGGGGGCAGCAGCCCGGGGTTGAAGCACCCGGCGCAACGGTGGGGGCAGCCCTGCACCCACACCGTGAGCCGCCGGCCCGGGCCGTTCACCCGGGGCGTGACCGCCATGTGGGCCAGGCGAACGATCATGGCCCGAGGGTACCCGCGGGGGGGCGGCCGGGCAAGCCGTTCGCTTGAACCCCCCCGGGGCCTGTGCTAGCTTGCGCACACCCCTGCGAGGGGGACGTCGCCCACACCACGCCGTGCGGAGGGTCCTCGAGGATGCGCATCACGCGGGACGAAGTGCTCCACGTGGCCGGACTGGCCCGGCTCGAGTTCGAGCCCGACGAGATCGAGGCGTTCACCGGCCAGCTCGCGGCCATCCTGGACTACGTGGCCAAGCTCGAGGAGCTCGACCTGGAGGGCGTGGAGCCCATGGCCCACGTGCACGAGGCCGTGAACGCCTTCCGCGAGGACGAGGTGCGGCGCTCGCTTCCGCGGGAAGAGGTGTTGGCGGCCGCGCCCGACGCGGAGGAGGGCTGCTTCCGGGTGCCCAAGGTGATCGAGGCCTGAGGGAGGAGCCCATGGACCTCACGGCAAAGCCCGCCCACGAACTGCGCGCGCTCCTGGACCGGGGCGAGCTCTCGAGCGAGGAACTCACCCGGGCCTACCTGGAACGGATCGACCGGCTGGACCGTGGCATCAATGCGTACATCACCGTCACGGCCGACCTGGCCCTGGAGATGGCCCGGAAGGCCGATGTGCGCATCCGCCGGGGCGAGGCCGGGCCGCTCACCGGCATCCCTTTGGGACTCAAGGACCTGCTGGTCACCCGGGGGGTGCGCACCACCTGTGCCTCCCGGATCCTCGAGAACTACGTTCCCCCCTACGACGGCACGGCCGTGCGCCGGCTCCGCGAGGCCGGGGCCGTGTTCCTGGGCAAGCTCAACATGGACGAGTTCGCCATGGGGTCGTCCAACGAGACCTCGGCGTTCGGCCCGGTGCGCAATCCCTGGGATCCGGACCGCGTGCCGGGAGGGTCCAGCGGGGGGAGCGCAGCGGCCGTGGCCTCGGGGCTTGCGGCCGCGGCACTGGGGTCGGACACCGGCGGCTCCATCCGTCAGCCCGCGGCGTTCTGCGGCGTGGTGGGGCTGAAGCCCACGTACGGCCGGGTGAGCCGCTACGGCCTGGTGGCGTTCGCGTCGAGCCTGGACCAGATCGGCCCCCTCGCCCGGGACGTGGAGGATGCGGCCTGGCTCTTCGCTGCCGTGGCCGGACACGACCCCCTGGACTCCACCAGCGTGGACGAGCCGGTCCCCGACCCCCGCGCGTGCCTGGTGCCCGAGGCCCGGGGGCTCCGGGTCGGGGTGCCGAGGGAGTACTTCACCGAGGGCCTGGATCCCCAGGTGGAGGCCCTCGTCCGGAGGGCCATCCGGGTGCTGGAGGAACAGGGGGCCGAGATCCGGGAGGTCTGCCTGCCCCACACCGAGTACGCCGTGGCCACCTACTACCTGATCGCGCCCGCGGAGGCCAGCTCCAACCTGGCCCGGTACGACGGTGTGAAATACGGCCTGAGGGTGGAGGGGGGGGATCTCATCGACACGTACCGCAAAACTCGGGCCCAGGGGTTCGGGGCCGAGGTCAAGCGCCGGATCATGCTGGGCACCTACGCCCTGTCGGCCGGATACTACGACGCCTATTACCTCAGGGCCCTGCGGGTTCGGCGTCTCATCGCGCAGGATTTCCGCGCCGCCTTCGAAACGGTGGACGTGATCGCGTGCCCGACCACGCCCACGGCCGCGTTCCGCCTGGGCGAGAAGATCCACGATCCGCTCCAGATGTACCTGAACGACATCTTCACGATCCCGGCGAATCTGGCCGGCCTTCCGGGTATCAGCGTCCCCTGCGGGTTCACGGACCAGGGGCTTCCGGTGGGGCTCCAGCTCCTGGCCGCGCCGTTCGCCGAGTCGGTACTCCTCCGGGCGGCGTACGCCTACGAGCAGGCGGCGGCACTTCCCCCGCGGCGACCGCCCCTGGAACGGCGGAGCCCGTAGTCGTCCTTCCCCGGGCGCGTGGCGGCCTTTTGCGAGGGATCCGTTTGCCCCTGGCTCTTTCCGAGGCCGGAAGGACGAGATGCTGGGACCCTCATGGGGCGTGATCCCTCGCGTCACGGGGCCGCAGCCCCGAAGGCGCTCCGGCGTCCCGGCGTTCTCGCCGTTGCGCGAACCGGTCGCCGTCCGTCGACCGCCGTGGGCACGACCGACTGGCCGACCCGGGGAGCGTGGGGTATGCTGGGGGCGCGAAGGCTCCGGGAGGGAGAACATCCCCGGCCCCTCGCGACCCGAGGCTCTCCGCCCGCCGGGGAGCCCCCAGCCGACGAGAGGAGGAGTCCATGAAGAAGTACCAGTGCACGATCTGCGGGTACGTGTACGATCCGGCCAAGGGCGATCCGGACAACGGCGTGCCCCCGGGCACCGCGTTCGAGGACCTGCCCGAAGACTGGACTTGTCCCGACTGCGGGGCCGAAAAGGACATGTTCGAGGAGATGTAGAGCCCGCGAGACAGCCGGGG
Organism: uncultured Thermodesulfobacteriota bacterium; assembly: GCA_964491375.1. GTDB lineage: Bacteria > Desulfobacterota > Deferrisomatia > Deferrisomatales > Deferrisomataceae > CAZBGL01. Next base: position 4,507 of record CAZBGL010000218.1, read on the forward strand.
CCTGGCACGGCCAGGCCCCTTTTCCCCTCCCCAGCCCGTCGGCCTTCTCGTTCTGCGACCCCTTCGTCTTCCGGAGCAGCCCCGCGTGAGACCGCTGGAACTTTCAGCTCCCGCCAAGGTGAACCTGTACCTCGAGGTGGTGGGCCGCCGGCCCGACGGCTACCACGACCTGCGCATGCTCGTGGCCCCGGTCTCGTGGTTCGACCGTCTCGTGCTGGAGCCCCTGGACGAGCCGGGGAGGGTGGAGTTCCGCGTGGACGAGGGGGACGCCGTACCCCCGGGCGAGGACAACCTATGCGTGCGCGCGGCCCGGTACTACTTCCGGAGGACGGGCGTGGCCGCGGGCGTACGCATCGCACTGTCCAAGCGGATCCCGGCGGGCGCAGGCCTCGGAGGGGGGTCGAGCGACGCCGCCACCACCGTGATCGGGCTCGAGCGGCTGTTCGGGCGGCGCCTGGATGACGAAGCCCGCCGGCGGTGCGCGTTCGAGGTGGGGGCCGATGTGCCGTTCTTCTTCGCCCGCGGACCCGCCTGGGTGGAGGGGATCGGGGAGCGGGTCCACCCCCTGGAGGAGGCCCCGGAGCTGTGGCTCGTGATCGTGTGGCCGGCCGAGTTTCTTTCGACCGCACGGGTATTTTCCCGCCTCACGAAAGGGTTGACATCCCGGGGACGCCCCCCTAGGATAGCGCAGTTCGATTTCCGGGGGGTGGGGGCCGTGTTGCGCAACGACCTCCAGCCGGCATCTGTGCTGGAGGCGCCGGTGGTGGGGCGGGCCCTCGAACTCCTGAAAAGCACCGGAACATCCCACGTGCTCGTCTCGGGCTCGGGTTCGGCGGTGTTCGGCCTGTGTCGGGACCGCCGACAGGCCGAGCGTGTGGCCGAGGCGCTTCGTTCCGAACCGGGGACCCGCGGATGGACGGTTCGGGCGGTTCACACCCTGCGGCCCGGGGCGTTCCCGTTCCGGTGGCCCCGTAGGACTTCGACGGAAACGCGCTGGGGCGTCGCCAAGCGGTAAGGCACCGGATTTTGATTCCGGCATCCGGAGGTTCGAATCCTCCCGCCCCAGCCAGGCATCCCGGCGGCTTTGGGCCGGCCGGGCTTTCGTGCGCGCACCCGATGCACAACGTTCGGATCTTCACGGGAAACGCAAACCGCCCCCTGGCCGAGGCCATCTGCCGCCGCCTGGGGCTGCCCTTGGGGCGGGCCACCGTCAAGACATTCAGCGACGGCGAGATCTGCGTCGAGATCGAGGAGAGCGTGCGCGGGTGGGACGTGTTCGTGGTGCAACCCACCTGCCCCCCGGTGAACGACCATCTGATGGAACTCCTGGTCATGATGGACGCCCTCAAGCGGGCGAGCGCCAACTCGATCTCGGCCGTGATCCCCTACTACGGGTACGCCCGCCAGGATCGGAAGGTGAGTCCCCGGGTGCCCATCACCTCGAAACTGGTGGCGGACCTCATCACGGTGGCCGGGGCCGACCGGGTGCTCACCGTGGACCTGCACGCCGGCCAGATCCAGGGCTTCTTCGACATCCCGGTGGACAACCTGTACGCCACGCCCGTGCTGCTGGAGGAGTTCCGGAGGCGGTTCCGCAACGACGAACTGGTGGTCGTGAGCCCGGACGCCGGAGGCGTGGAACGGGCCCGCGCCTTTGCCAAGCGCCTGGACGCGGGTCTGGCCATCATCGACAAGCGACGCGAAAAGGCCAACGTCAGCGAGGTGATGCACATCATCGGCGACGTCCGGGACAAGCGCGCCCTGCTCCTCGACGACATGGTGGACACGGCCGGCACCCTGACCCATGCCGCTCGCGCCCTCAAGGACAACGGGGCCCGCGAGGTGTACGCGGCCGCCACCCATCCCGTGCTCTCCGGACCGGCGGTGGAGCGCATCCAGGATTCGTGTCTGGAACAGCTCATCGTGACCGACACCATTCCGCTGCGGCCCGAGGCCGAGCGCACCGGCAAGATCCGGGTGCTCAGCGTGGCTCCCCTTCTGGCCGAGGCCATCCGCCGCATCACGGAGTGCGGGTCGGTCAGTTCCCTGTTCGTGTGATCCAGTCCAAGGCCGACGTCAGGAAAGGAAGAACGAGCGATGCATACGGAGTTCGAGTTCGCCGTTGAACCCAAGGAGGCGGCCGGCAAGGGGGCCGCCCGGAAGCTGCGCGCCGCCGGCAAGACGCCCGGCGTGGTGTACGGGCCGGGGTTCGAGCCCCGCATGGTCACGTTCCGCGAACAGGACCTGGTTCGGGCGCTTTCCACGCCGGCCGAGCGGAACGTGTTCCTGCGCTTCAAGAGTTCGGACGAAACGCTCGATGGGCTGCGGGTGATCGTCAAGGACCTGCAGGTGGACCCGGTGAAGCGCCGCTTCATCCACGCCGACTTCTACAAGCTCGACCCGAACCGGGTGATCCACGCCACGGTGCCGGTCCACGTTCAGGGCACCGCCATCGGCGAGAAACTGGGAGGCATCCTCCAGATCGCCCGCAAGGATCTCCGGGTGGCGTGCAAGCCCGACGACCTGCCCGAGGCCATCGTGGTGGACGTCACCAACCTGAAACCGGGCGAGTCGATCCACGTGGGCGACCTGACCCCGCCCGAAGGGGTGCGGATCCTCACCAACCCCGACCTGGCGGTGTGCGTGGTCGTGGCCCCGTCGGGCTACCAGGAAGAGGCCGAGAGCGAGGAAGAAGAGACCGCGGGCGAGTGATCTCCCGTGCCGGACGAGGGTGGGGGAAGGGTCCCCGGATACCTGGTGGTGGGGCTGGGGAATCCGGGCGCTCAGTACGCGTACACCCGCCACAACATGGGCTTCCTGGTGGTGGACCGGCTGGCGGCCCGTGCCGGAGTGCGCGGCTGGGCGGAGGCGGCCCTGGCCCACGTGGCCGAGGCCGGGGTCGAGGGCCGGCCCGTCGTGCTGGCCAAGCCCCGGACCTACATGAACCGGAGCGGGATGTCGGTGCTCCGGCTCGTGGAACGGTACGGGGTGCCCCTGGAACGCCTGGTGGTGGTGCACGACGACCTGGACCTCGCCTTCGGGGTGCTTCGCATCCGCACCCGAGGGGGCCACGGGGGGCACAACGGGCTGCGCTCGATCCTGCAGCACCTGGGTTCCGGAGACTTTGTCCGGGTGAAGGTGGGCATCGGCCGGCCCGCGGGAAAGGGAGAGGTGGTGGACTACGTGCTGGGCCCGTTCGATCCCGATCAAGCCGCCGAACTTCCGGCCGTGGTGGAGCGTGCGGCCGAGGCCGTGACCCACATCGTCCTGGAAGGGCCGATCAAGGCCATGAACCGGTTCCACTCGTAACCGTTTCGGAAGGGAGGAAGCCATGGAGCAGTTGACCGCCTGGACCGCATACGCCCCCCTGATCGGGGTGGGAGGGCTCATCGTCGCGGCCCTCATCTACTCCTGGATCAAGAACCAGCCCGCGGGCAACGAGAAAATGCAGGAGATCGCCGAGGCCATCCACGAAGGGGCCATGGTGTTCCTGCAGAGCGAGTACAAGATCCTGGCGATCTTCATCGCCGTGGTGTTCCTGCTGCTGTTCTGGAAGATCGCGCCCTTCACGGCCTGGGCGTTCCTGGCTGGCGCGTGCTGCTCGATGCTCGCCGGCTTCTTCGGCATGAAGGCGGCCACGCGGGCCAACGTGCGCACTTCCGAGGCCGCCAAGGAGTCCGGCATGGGCAAGGCCCTGTACATGGCGTTCTCGGGCGGCGCGGTCATGGGCCTGTCCGTGGCGAGCCTGGGGCTGCTGGGTCTGGGCGTCCTGTACTACTTTTTCGGCAACCCGGACACCGCCCAGTACATCAACGGGTTCGCCATGGGCGCCTCGTCCATCGCCCTGTTCGCCCGCGTGGGCGGCGGCATCTACACCAAGGCCGCTGACGTGGGCGCCGACCTCGTGGGCAAGGTGGAGGCCGGCATCCCGGAGGACGACCCGCGCAACCCCGCGACCATCGCCGACAACGTGGGCGACAACGTGGGCGACACCGCGGGCATGGGCGCGGACATCTTCGAGTCCTACGTGGGCTCGGTGGTGGCCACCATCGCCATCGCGGCCACCAGCGCGGTGATCCCGGCCACCGAGAAGCTCGCCTACATGGCCTATCCGCTCCTGGTGGTCATGGTGGGCCTGGTGGCCAGCGTGATCGGCGTCTTCTCCATGAAGGTCCTGGAGAACCAGGGACCGGCCAAGGCCCTCCGGAACGTGACCTTTGTCTCCGCCATCCTCCTGGTGCTCGGCGCCTACTGGCTGGCCAAGCAGCTCGGGTTGCCGGTGGGCGTGTTCTACGCCGTGGTCTTCGGGCTCGTGGCCGGCATCCTGATCGGCTTGGTCACCGAGTACTACACGTCGGCCAAACCCATCGTCCGCATCGCCGAGGCGTCCCAGACCGGACCGGCCACGAACATCATCACGGGGCTGGCCGTGGGCATGGAAAGCTGCGCCATCCCGGTGGTGCTCATCGCGGCGGCCATCTTCGCGTCGTACAACCTGGCCGGCCTGTACGGCATCGGCATCGCGGCCGTGGGCATGCTCTCCACCGTGGGCGTGACCATGAGCGTGGACGCCTACGGGCCCATCGCGGACAACGCGGGCGGCATCTCGGAGATGAGCGAGCTCGGCCCCGAGGTGAGGGAGATCACCGACGCGCTCGACGCCCAGGGCAACACCACGGCGGCCATCGGCAAGGGGTTTGCCATCGGCTCCGCCGCCCTGACCGCCCTGGCCCTGTTCGCGGCCTACTCGTCGGCCGCCGGCCTCAAGGTGATCGACCTCAGCCACCCCAGCACCGTGATCGGCCTCCTCATCGGCGGCATCATCCCGTTCCTGGTGGGTGCCATGACCATGACCGCGGTGGGTGACGCGGCCTACGAGATGGTGAGCGAGGTGCGCCGCCAGTTCCGCGAGATCCCCGGCCTGCTCGAGGGCACGGCCAAGCCCGACACGGCCGCTTGCGTGGCCATCTCCACCAACGCGGCCTTGAAGAAGATGATCGTGCCGGGCCTGACGGCGGTGATCGTGCCCGTGGTGGTGGGCTTCACCCTGGGCGCCGAGGCCCTGGGCGGTTTGCTCGCCGGCGCCACGGTCACCGGCGTGCTGCTGGCCCTGTTCATGGCCAACGCCGGCGGTGCCTGGGACAACGCGAAGAAGTACATCGAGAAGGGCGCCCTGGGCGGCAAGGGCTCCGACGCCCACAAGGCCGCCGTGGTGGGCGACACCGTGGGCGATCCGTTCAAGGACACCTCCGGGCCCTCCATGAACATCCTGATCAAGCTGATGAGCGTGGTGAGCCTGGTGATCGCTCCCCTGCTGCCCCACGTGTGACGGGCGCAGCGGTTCCCGAAAGAAGCCGGCCCGAGGGGGCCGGCTTCTTTCGTTCGGATTCTCCGCACCTCGGGCTCCTGCCCGTATGGAAGGGGGATCGGGCTGCAGCCCCGAAGTAGGACGACAGCCGGACGCTCGTCGTGCCACGCCGGGACACAAAAAAGAGGATCTCTGGATCGCCAGCGCTTGGCCTCCTGGTTCCCAGGGGGGAGAGACCGAGGGAGTTCCTTGGACTTCCAGCGCCCTGATCCGGCACATCGGCACCCGAAGCTCCCGGGGATCCCGTCCCCGGCACGGTGGGCCGCGTTTGCCCTGGTGTCGGCTGCCGTGCACGCACTGATCCTCTACCAGTATCCCGGACCGTCCGTCCCCGAGATCCGGCCGGAGGGCGGCCCGGTGGCCGTACGGTTGCTGGAACTCCCGGCGCCGCCCGGGAAGGGTCGCCGCGGCGAGCAGCCCCCCTCCACCACCGAGGCTCCGAAACGTCGTGCCCGGGCCCGCCCGCGGCCCGGGAAGCCGGCTCGGGCGCCGCAGCCTGCATCCCGCACGCAAGCCCAAACGCCTCCCAGCGCCCCGGAGTCAGAGCCCCGGCGCCCGCCGCCCGAGAAACGCCCGATCCCGCGGGCCTCCCCCCGGGCCGACGCGCCACCCCGACCCGAACCGGACAGGGCCGCCACCGATGTGATCGCGTCCCCCAACGCCCGGGGCCCGGCCGTTGCGGAAGCCCGCCCGGAGGAACAGCACCCCGAACCTTCACCCCACGAGCCCCGGCCCCCTACGGCATCATCCGAGCGCCCAGTGGCCCCGGCTCCCCGCGCGCCGCCTCCGGAAGCGCCAACCCGGACCGAGCCCCACCCGGCGATCCCGGAACCGTCCGCGGTTCCCCCCGACCCGTGGGCCCTCGGCACCCGGCCTTTACCCCGGGCACGCGCGGCAGAGCCCGGAACGCCGTCGGCGCCCGTCCCGTCCGCCACCCGGTCCGAAGGGGAGGCCGGGGGGCAGGCCCTCGGCTCCGGTGTGGCACACCAAGCCAGGGGAAGCCCGGGAGGCTCCAGAGCGTCCAACGGGGAAGACGATGCCGCCGCCCGGGAGGGATACCTGAAGGCGATCCGTGCCCTGATCGAGCGGCACAAGCGCTATCCGCGGGCCGCGCTGCGGCGGGGCCAGCAGGGCACCTGCGTGGTACGGGTGGAGGTCGACCGGTCCGGCGAACTGGAGCGGGTGGAGATCGTGCGCTCGTCGGGGTTCAGGAGCCTGGATCGTGCCGCCGTGGACACGTTCCGGAGGGGTATCCGCCGGTTTCCGCCCGCTCCCGATGCACTCCCCGGAGACCCCCTGGTCCTGGAGGTGCCGGTGGTCTTCCGGCTCAGCCGGCGCTGACCCCGGAGAGGGCCTCCACGAGTTCCCGCGCGTCCGCCACCCGGCAGGCCCCCAGCCCTTCGAGCCGGCGGAGGACCTCCCAGGCCCGGTGACCCGAGAAGTCCCGCTCGGGCCGGGGGTCCACCAGGAACACCGGCCGGCCGGCTTCCAGGGCCTGTTCCACCGCTTCGAGGATCCGGACGTTTCCCGGGCCCCACGGCACCGGCCCCACCACGAGCGCGTCGGCACCGCGCATGAGGGGACCGGCCTCGGACAACGCCCGCTCGCCCACCGGGGAGAACGGCCGCTCCAGCACGACCCGGACGCCCAGCACCCGGCACAGCTCCGCATCGGTGTCCCCCCGGTTCAGGGGCCCGGCCGAGACCCGGGCTCCGGACAGCACCAGCCTCCGCAGGATCTCCCCCCCGCTTCCCCCTCCGCACACCACGTGCACGTCGAGATCGAGCTGCAGGGGCTGCGGGCCGCGCAGCACGGGGAACACCCGCGGCCCCCCCGTCAGCGGGTCGGGTTCCACGCGCACCGAGATCCCGAACGCCCGGTGCAGCCGTTCCGGCCGGAGCACTTCGCGGGGGGGGCCCAGGGCCTCGGGCTCGCCCAACGGGCCCAGCAGCAACAGGCGGTGCGAGATCTCGGCCGCCAGGTCGAAGTCGTGGGTCACGTGGACCACGGTACGGCCTTCCTCCCGGTTCAGCCGGGCCAGGAGCTCGGCCACCTGGAGCCGGTGACGGATGTCCAGATGACTCGTGACCTCGTCCAGAAGGAGCACGGGGGCCTCTTGGGCCAGGGCACGGGCCAGGAACACCCGCTGGAGCTCCCCCCCGCTCAGTTCGGTCACGGCCCGGCCCGCGAGGTGGAGAGCGTCCGTCCAGGCGAGCGCCCGCTCCACGGCGGCCCGGTCGGCCCGGGTGGGGCCGGACAGGGCCCTGCGGTAGGCGAAGCGGCCCATGGCCACGGTCTCCCACACGGTGAACGGGAACGGCACGGCCATGGCCTGGGGCACCACCGCGATCCACTGGGCCAAGGCTCTTCGGGAATACCGGTGCACCGGCCGCCCGTCCAGGAGCACCCGGCCCGATCCGGGCACGAGCGCCCCCCGCAGGAGCTTGAGGAGGGTGGACTTGCCGCTCCCGTTGGGACCCAGCACGCCCAGTACCTCGCCCTGCCGCACCTCGAATGCGAGCCCCCGCAGCACCTCCTGGGCCCCGAACCCGAACCGCAGGCCCTCCACGCGGATCACGGCCGGCCCTCCCGCTGGCGCAGCAAGTACAGGAAGAACGGCGCTCCCACGAGCGCGGTGATGACCCCCACCGGCACCTCGGCGGGCGCGAGCACCGTGCGCGAAACCCCGTCGGCCACGAGCAGGAACGCCGCCCCGAGCGCGGCCGAGGCCGGAAGCAGCCGGCGATGGGCCGGCCCCCACAGGGCCCGCACCGCGTGGGGCACCACCAGCCCCACGAAACCCACGAGGCCCGCCAGGGCGACCGAGGCGGCCACGAGCCCACCCCCGCACGCCAGAAGGAGCAAGCGCGCCCGGCCCACGTCCAGCCCCAGGTCCGCGGCCACGTCCTCGCCCTGGGTCAGCAGGTCCAGGGCGGCGGACTGGGCCCACAGTCCGGCAAAGGCCACGGACGCCCACGCCGCGGCCGCCGGAAGCCACCCCGGGTCGGCCCCCGAGAGATCCCCGGCCAGCCAGAACACGGCGGCCCGCGCCGGGTCGGCCGGCGCGGCCCACAGGAGGAACAGGAGCAGGGCCGAGCAGAAGCTGCCCACCATCACGCCCGCCAGGATCAGGGTGTGGGGACTCCCCCGGTGGGCCCGGGCCACCACGTACACGAAGCCCATGGAGGCGACCGCGCCCGCAAAGGCCGCGGCCGGCACGGCAAGGGCCGAGGTGGCGCCCAGGGAGAGGGCGGCCACCGCCCCCAAGGCGGCTCCGCCCGACACGCCCAAGATGTACGGGTCGGCCAGGGGATTGCGCAGGAGGGCCTGGAAGGCGCCGCCGGCCGATCCCAGGCTCGCCCCAACCAGGGCGGCCAGAAGTGCGCGGGGCAGGCGCACCCGCATCACGATGGCCCCGTGGGTGGGGCTGGCGGCCGGGCCCCCGGCGAGGATCCACAGCACCTCGCTCCACGGGAGCCGCAAGGCGCCGGCCCACATCGAGAACGCAAAGGCCCCGCCGAGTCCCAGGACCAGGGCCGGCCACAGCACGCGCGCCCGTGGCGGTCCGGGCACCCTCACCTCACCTCCCCTCCCCTCCCCGGAACACCTCGGGGTGGAGGGCCCGGGCCAGCGCCCACAAGCCCTTGGCCAGGCGGGGGCCGGGGCGGTGGAGCCAGTCGGACTCGACCCGCACCACACGCCCCGAGGTGACGGCCCGCAGCTCGGGCCACTGTTCGAAGAACCGTTCCGGAACGGGCTCCCCCGGGTGGGGCGACACGATGATCACCTCGGGATCGGCCGCGAGCAGGGACTCGGCGCCCCAAGTGGGGTACCGCGCCGTTCCGGGCGGCACCACGTTGCGCCCCCCGGCCGCCTCGAGGAGGTCGTGCCCCAGGGTGCCGGGGCTGGCCACCACCAGGGGCCGCACCATGATGCACAGTAGGACGCCGGGCCTCGGGAGCCCCTGGACCGCGCTGCGCACCCGCTCCACCGCGTTCTGGAGCGCATCGGCCACGGCCCGGCCGCCTTCGGGCACGCCCGCCACGTACCCCACCGTCCGGATGGTCTCCACGGTGTCGCGCAGACTCCTTGGGTACACCACGTACACCGGGATCCCCAGGGCCTCGAGCCGGCGGATCAGGGCCGGGGGCGTGGAGTCGGCCGCACCGAACACGAGATCGGGCGACAGGGCCACGATGGCCTCCAGGCTGGGATCCGCATACCCCCCCACCTTGGGCAGGCGGCGGGCCGCGGGTGGATAGGTGCAGAACCGGGTGACCCCGGCGAGCCGGTCCCCGGCGCCCACGGCGAACAAGATCTCTGTGACGCTCGGCACCAGGGAGACGATCCGGCCGGGGCGGTCCGGCGCCTCCACCCGGCGCCCCAGGGCGTCGGTCCACACGGCCGCCCGGGCGGCCAGGGCACCGGCCCCCAGCACCAGGGCCAGAGCTCCCGCTTTCCGGGCAAGGGTTCGTCGGATCAAATGGGAAGCCTCGATCTGTGCCCTCACCCCTGCCCTCCCCTCAGATGGGAGGAAGAGGGCAGGGGTGGGGGCGTCGAGCACTCAGAATACCGCGATGGCGTTGGGAGGCAGACCCACGTCCACCGGGCTCCCCTCTACCTCTTGGTCCGTGGTCGTGTCGTAGATCCTCAGCCCGGGATTCTCGGTATCCCGGTCCGGAACGAGGAGGCGATCCGAACGGTCCACGGCAAGGGAAGGGATGAACGCGCCGGAGGTGCCCAGCGTCCCCGCTTTGCCCCACGAACCCTCTGTTTTCACGAACACGGCCACGTCGTTCTTCCAGGAGGCATCGGTGACCACCACGTAAACCTTCTCGCCAACCACCGCGAAGTCCCCCACGTCACCCCCGGCCTGGGCCTCCGTGATGAAGAATCCCTCCGCAACACCCGTAGCCGGGTCCACCGTCTCCAGGCCCCCATCCTGGATCCCGTAGCTGCCCGTTTCCGACACCACGATGCGCCCCATCACCTCGTCGTACCGCATGTACTGCGGGTTCGTTCCGGTGAGCTCGATGGACGCCACCACCCGGTCGGCGCTCGTGTCCACAACGATCACGTACGAGGTCCCCGTCGGCGTGAACCAGTTGTTCCGGTCCAGCCTCTGGAGCGCCACGTACAGCTTTCCGTCCACGAGCACCATGGGCGACGCCTCGGGGATCCCATCGTCGTCCGCGTAGGCGCTCAGGTCGATCCGCCCGATCTCCTTTCCGGTGGAGGGGTCGAGGATCAGCAGATAGTCGGCCCCGTACAGGCTCACGTACGCTTTCTCGGCGCTCGCGAACGCCATGGAGTGGGGGTTCGTCCCGTTGCCCGTCGAAAACTGGCGCTCGGCCTTGGACACGTCCGCCGGATCGAGCACCGTGATGTTGTCGAAGTCCTTCCGGTTGATCACGTAGATCGCGCCTCCATAGTACGCAACGGCATTGTCGCTTTCCACGATTCCCCCTCCCTGGAACGTCTGCACGTCCAGGGTGTCGAGGTCCACAACGGCGTACCCGCCGGTCTTGAAATCGGTCGTCGCCACGAACGCGGTCCCCGGCCTCACGGGAATCACCGTCCCGGAGCCGTCCCCCGAATCGCTCCCGCACCCCGAGAGCATCCCCACCATCAGCACCGCCAACAGGGCTCCAAGATACAACATTCTCCGTTTCATGCCTCTCCTCCTTTGCACGAATGGGGGTCCTCACATCTCCGCCGAAACCGTCACGTAGTAGCTTCGCCCGGGCAGGGGGAAGCCGAGGGCGTCGACCACCTGCTCGTCGGTGAGATTCTTGGCCTCCGCGGTCACCGACAGCCACGGCCTCGGCCGGACCCGGAGGCCCACGTTGTGGATCTGGCGGCTTTCGGCCTTCTCGAAGTTGGCCGCGTCCAGGTAGTTCTGGGCCGTCCACGAGAACTCGTGGAACGCCTCCAGGATTCGCCAGCGCACCTCCACGCGGTTGAACAGCTCGTGGGCGGGCCGGCCCGGCAACTGGTTGCCCCGGTAGTAGGGGATCTCGCTCGTGTTCTCGGTGTGCTGGTAGGTGTAGTTCCCCTGCACCGCCAGCCACCCCGCGAGGTCCACCGACCACGCGGTCTCCACGCCCCACACCCGGGCGCTGGATACGTTGATCGCCTTCACCGTGCGCTGCGAGGTCTGGACGAACAGGATCAGGTCGTCGGTGAGGCTCTGGAAGAGACCGGCCTCCAGGTGGAGCCGCTCCACCGGGCCCCAGGGCCTCGGCCGGTCCCACGAAAACCCGATGTCCCAGTTCACGCCCTTTTCCGGAACCAGCTCGGGGTTGCCCACCACCCCACCCCGGTCGCCGAACAGCTCGGCCAGGGTGGGCAACCGGAAGTACCGGCCCACGTTCGCCCTGACCCGCAGACCCGGCACCGGCTCCCACGTCGCACCCAGCTTGTAGCTCCAGTAGTGCTCGTCGTCCGGCGCGGGAAGCGGTTGCCACGAAAAGGGCGCCGTCCCGCCGAAGTCGTAGGCCACCCGCGTATAGAGCGCCTGAGGGTTCACCAGCAGCCGGTCGCCGAACAGGTAGATCTCGTCCTCCGCCCCGAACTGCAGGGTGCGCCGCTCCTGCGGGTCGCCCTCGGTCACGCGGGCCCGCTCGTCCCACGATTTGGACCGTTCCTCCCGGTACGCCGCCAGGAACGACAGGGCCTGGACCTCGCCCACGTAGGCGGTCAGCACGCCCTCGCCGCCCCAGGCGACGTTCTCGTTCACGTTGTCCTGCCGGCCCACGCCGATCTCTCCCAGGGGGTCGTAGAACGCGGTGGTCTCGTCCACCCGGTGCATCGAGAGCTCCACCTCCAGGTCCGGCACCAGGAACTCCTGTTTCCCGATCCGCGCCGCGGCCACGTTGCGGTAGGTGCGCAGGTGCGCCCTCTCGGACTGGTTGGACCCGATCCCGGGCACGCCTTCGCGCTTGTCGAAGTAGTCGTCCCACACTTCCAGGTGCAGCGTGGGCGAGGGCTCCCAGGTGGCACGGGCCAGCAGGTTCCGGGCGTAGAACGCGTTGTTCCGGCGGGCGGTCACCTCGTCGTCCTCCGAATTGGCCCGGGTTCCGTTGTCGTCCAGGAACTCGAAGTCGCCGTCCGACGAGGTGTACCCGGCCGACACCAGGAACCCCGCGGCCTCGCCCTTCCACGAGACCAGCCCCTTGAGATCCAGGGTGTCGAACGAGCCGTACGTGACCTCGGCCCGGCCGTGCCATCCCGGACGGGCCCGGCGGGTGACCACGTTGATCACCCCGCCAATGGCCGGCGAGCGCAGCCGCAGCGGTGCGGTGCCACGGTACACCTCGATCCGCTCCACCTCTCCCAGGGGCAGGTTGCTCAGGTTCACCCATCCGGTGTCCGCACCCGCCACCGGCACCCCATCCAGCAGCACGGCCACCTGCTGGGCGGACGAACCGCGGATCGACGCCGTGGCAAAGGCGCCCAGGCCCCCGAACCGCCGCACCGTGAGCCCTACCGAACGCTCCAGCACCTCGGGCACGGCCGTGGCCTTTCCCTGGAAGGACTCCGCCCGGATCACCGTGACCGCGGCCGTGCGGTCGTGGACCTCGGCGGTCTCCACGGCCGGCGCCTCGGCCGATACCACGACCTCGTCGAGCACGATCGTGTCCAGGGCGTGGCCCACGCTCGCCGTGGCCACGGCAGCCGTCGCCATCCATCCGACGAGCCTGGCGCGGGCGCTGCAAAGCGCCATGGATTCCTCCTCCGGTCACCAAAAAAAGCCCGCACGCCGCTTTCGGCGTGCGGGCTTCCCGTGTTCGAAGCACCGCGTGTCCGCTCCCCCACCCTCCCAGTCCCTCGAGGAGGTCCCGTGAGGCGCCCGGCCGGCAGGTCTTCTGGCTCGCGCGTCTTCCTCCAGGCCGCCTTCCCAGCCCTTCAAGACCAGTGGCGTCGTGGCCCTTCGTCGGCGCTCACAGCGGCGGGTCCGCGGGGGATTCTCACCCCACTTCCCTTTTCAGCCCCCTTCGGGGCACCGGCCGGGTACACGTTATTCTACGTACATCGCGTGCCAATCGGCTGTCAACCCCAAGTCTAAAACAAAGCAGTGTGTCCCAACCCCATCAGAACTCCACGGCGAGCTGGGCCGTGACCGCATCCCGCGACGCCAGCCCTGCGCCAAAATCCTCGTCGTACTCCCCATGCAGATACTCCACGCTCACGCTCACCCCCCCCTCC
>CAZBGL010000219.1:0-13290 GCA_964491375.1 uncultured Thermodesulfobacteriota bacterium
CGCCCTCCATGCCGCCCCGGCATGCGCCGCCGGATGAGCCCGCCCATGGACGCGAACGTCCGAGAGTTCCTGGCCGAAGCCGAAGAGATCCTCGACCGGATGGCCGACGACCTGGCCGAGCTGGAGGGGGCGCAGGACGGCGCAGAGCCGGATCCCGAGGTGGTGAACAGCATCTTCCGTGGGGCCCACAGTCTGAAGGGCATCGCGGCCATGTGCGGCTTCGGCCACATCACCGAACTGTCCCACAAGATGGAGGCCCTGCTCGACGGCATCCGGATGGGCCGGGTGAGCGTGGACCGCGACGTGATGGACCTCCTCTACGGCGGGCTCGACCTGCTCAAAGAGTTGTGTGGCCGCCTGGCCAAGGGGGATCCGCCCGAAGACCCGGCCGTGGAGGACTTTGTCCAGCGCCTGGTGCGGGCCGCCGAGGATGAGGGCCGGGGGGAGGAGGGGGTCCTCTCCTCCCTGGGGTTCCCCGAAGACGTGGTCCAGGTGCTCACGGAGTACGAAGTCCACCGGATCGAGGCCACCCTTAAGAACCCTTCCCGCACCCTGGTGTGGGTACGGGTGGGGTTCCCCTTCGAGACGTTCGACACCGATCTGGAGCGCCTGAACGAGGTGCTGCGCCCCCTCGGGGAGATCATCTCCACGCTGCCCACCCCCGGCGCGGGGGCCGAGGAACGCATGGATTTCCAGATCCTCTTCGGGCTCAAGGAGCCGGTGGAGGCGCTGCGGTCGGCGGTGGAGGCGTTCGGGGCCGAGGTGGAGGTCCTCCGGCCCGCGCCGGCCGTCCAGCGTGAGGTCCCGGCCCCGGCCCGTCCCCGGGAACCGGCCGAAGCCCGCCCCTCCCGCGAGTCGGAGGCCCCGGCGTCCACGCCGTTAAGGAGCCTGAGCGGGTCGATCCGGGTGGACCTGGCCAAGCTGGACCGGCTCATGAATCTAGTGGGGGAGCTGGTGCTCGCCCGCAGCCACATCCAGCTCGTTTCGTCTCGCCTCCGGGAACGGCTCGGTCTGGCCGGCGACGTGCTGGAACTGTCCAAGGCCCAGAAGACCCTGAGCCGCAAGCTGGCCGAGCTCCAGCAGGCCGTGATGGACGTGCGCATGGTGCCCCTCGGCCAGTTGTTCTCCAAGCTCCAGCGGGTGGTCCACCAGATCCTGCGGGGAAGCGACAAGGAAGTGGACCTGGAGATCCAAGGGGCCGACACGGAGCTGGACAAGCTGATCATCGAGGACCTGAGCGACCCCCTGATCCACGTGATCCGCAACGCGGTGGACCACGGCATCGAGCCCCCCCAGGTGCGCGAGGCCAAGGGCAAGCCCCGCCGGGGCCGAATCCGCATTGCGGCCCACCAGCGGGGTAACCACGTGGTGATCGAGGTGGAGGACGACGGGGCCGGAATCAACCGTGAGCGCGTGAGGGCCAAGGCCGTGGAGCGAGGGTTCATCGACCCGGACGCCGAGCTGGACGACCGAGAACTGCTGGATCTGCTGTTTGTCCCCGGCTTTTCCACCAAGGACGAGCCTACCGAGGTCTCCGGCCGGGGCGTGGGCATGGACGTGCTCCGGAAAAACATCGCCCGGCTTTCGGGCATGATCGAGCTGGATAGCCGGGAGGGCGAGGGCACCCGGGTGACCGTGGTTCTTCCGATCACGCTGGCCATCATCCAGGCCCTGCTCATCCGGGCGGGCACCATGCGGTTCGCGGTGCCCCTGAGCAGCGTGCTGGAGACCGTGTCCGTGGAGCCGGGGCAGGTGGCCTCCCTGGAGGGCCGCCCCGTGCTGCGCCTGAGGGAGAACACGCTGCCCCTGGTGCGCCTGGATCGGTTGTTCGGGGTCCCGGAGCAGGGGGGGAACGGCTGGAAGTACGCTGTGGTGGTGGGTGTGGCCGAAAAACGCGCGGCGTTCGCGGTGGACGAGCTGGTGAGCCAGCAGGACGTGGTGATCAAGGGTCTGGGTACGCGCCTCGAGGCGGTCCGCGGGATCGCCGGCGCCACGGACTTGGGGGATCAGCGGCCGATTCTCGTGTTGGACGTGGCCGCCTTGGTGGAGGAGGTGTTTGCCCATGCCTGAGCCTCCCCAGGACCTGGCCGCGTGGAGGGAGGCCCTCCTGCGGGCCTTGGAGAAGGACCGGGGCGGTGCCGACCCCGGCACGGCCCCGGCTCGGGTGGAGGGGGGCCGCACCGAGGTCCTCGGCGTGGAGGTGGGGGGGGAGCAGTACGGGTTCGAGATCGGGACCGTGGCCGAGATCCTGCTGCCCCGGCCTGTCACCCCCGTGCCCCGGACGCCGCAGTGGGTCCTGGGAATCGCCAGCGTCCGGGGGACGGTCCTGCCTGTGGTGGATCTGGCGTCCCGTCTGGGGCTGGCGCCCAGACCCCCAGCGCGGCACAACAGGATCGTGGTCCTCCGGGACGGGGAGGAGCGCATGGGGTTCCGGGTGGACCGGGTGCGCGGGGTGGTCCGGCTCCACCGGGAAGGGGTGGAGAGCAGCGACTATGCCGAGGCGGTGGACCCCCGTTTCCTCAAAGGAGTGGGATACGACCGGGAGGGACGGTTGTTGGCGCTGCTGTGCGCCTCGGCCCTGTGCGACTTCCGGGTGGAAGGGCCGTGATGGACGGGTCGCTGGAACTGCTGTGCTTTGGCGTGGGCGCGAGGCGGTTCGCCGTGGACATCCAGGTGGTACGGGAGATCCTCCGGCCCCGGCCCGTGACTCCGGTCCCGGGGGCGCCGGCCGGGGTGCAGGGGGTGTTCAACCTGAGGGGGGAACTGGTGCCCGTGGTGGACACTCACCGCCTCCTCGGGGAGAGCGCTCCCTCCGATCCCCCTGCCGATGCCAAGTTCGTGGTGGTCAGGGCGGGGGGCAGCACTTTTGCGGTGCCGGTGGACCGGTTGTTCGACGTGGTCTCGGTGCCGCTGGATCAAGTCGTGCCCGCTCCGGGGGGCGAGGACCCGGATCGGGCGGTGGTGGTCGGGATGTTCCGGCGCGAAGAAGAGGGCGGGGCGACCCCCGTGGTGCTCTTGCTGCGGGCGGGCCGTTTGTTCGCCGGGGGGCACGACGCGGGAGGACCGAGAAGATGACCAAATACGGCGTGGGGTGTGTGGCAGGGGCTGCGCTTGCGGGTGCGGCCGGCCTGCTGGGGGCGTGGGCCGGGCTGGTCGGGGGGCTGGCCGCCGTGGCTGTGGGAGCGGCGGCGGGAGCGGCCGTGACCGGGATGATCCGGCGAAAGGAGTCGGAAAGGACCCGGCAGGCCCTCTTGGCATTGGAACGTGTGCTCCGGGGGGAGGAACCCGGCGAAGGAGGCCCCCCTTGGCTTGCCCGGGTGGCGTCCCGGCTCGCCGAGGCCCGCGAGCGGATCCAGTCGGCCGAGGCCCGCGCCGCAACGGCCGAGGCGGAACTCTCGACCACTCGCGAATCCCTGGAGGCCCGGTGCCGGCGGCTGGAGCAGGCCGTGGAGGCCGTCCTGGCGTCCCTGAGGGAACCTCCTCGGTTTCCGTCGGTGGCCGAGCGGATGGATCCGGTGCTCTCCGACCTCACCGCCCACGAGGAGGAGTTGCGGGAGGCCGCCAGTGCGGTGCGGGAAGCCGTGGAGTCGCTGGGTGACCGTCTGCGCCCGTTTCGGGATGCCTGGCGCGATGCTTCCTCTCGGTGGGATGGGTTGATGGAATGGGCCGCCCGGACCGATCCCCTCATCCGGGAACTGGGTGAGCGGGCGGATCCCGGCGGCCGGGGTGCGGCGCTCCGGGAGATCGCAGAGTCTCTGGGGGCATCCATGGTGTCGTTCCGCGAACGCTTGGATGCGGTCCGGGCCCGTTTCCGGGAGCTCCAGGCGGACGCCGAGGGGGCCGTGGCCTCGGTGGAGCGGCTCGGAGCCCGGATCCAGTCCATCGGGGCCATCCTCACGGTGATCGAGGAGGTCACGGAGCAGACGAACCTTCTGGCCCTGAACGCGGCGATCATCGCGGCCCAGGCCGGGGAGCAGGGCCGGGGGTTCGCCGTGGTGGCCGACGAGATCCGGGACCTGGCCGAGCGCACGGCCGAGTCCACCCAGGAGATCTCCGGGCTGATCGAGACGCTCCAGTCGGAGTCCACACGGGCGGTGGGGCTGATCGCCACCCAGGCCAAGGCCGTGGAAAGGACCGTGGCGGACCTCGAGCGGGTGGAGACCTTGGTGGAGGACTGGGAGGGCCAGGTGGAGTCCCTCCGGGGAACGGCGGCCTCGTGTACCGAGTGGGCGCAGGGAGTGGAGTCTCTGGTTCGTTCGGTGCGCGAGGCCTGGGAATCCCGCCCGGCGGCTCCGTCGATTTCGACCGTCGACCCGCTCGCTCCGGACGAGGCGGAGGGAGTCCCGGTGGAACGGCTGATGGAGCGTCTGGAGGAAGGGGAGTACTTGGTAGGCCAGCTTCGGGCGGTGGTGGAGGGACTGGACCGGGACTTCCAGGTCCTCGATCCGGCGGACGCCTTGCGCCGGGCAGCCTCGATGCTCCGGAGCGCCCTGGGCGAAGAGGGAGCGTGAGCCGTGAACAGCCTCCGGATCCGCGTGCTGGTGGCCTTGGCCCTGGTGGCGGTGTTCCTGGGGGGGACCGCCTTCTGGTGCTATGTGGCCTACCGCACCCGGAGCGTCCAGCGGGAGGCCAAGCACTATGGAAACGCCTTGGCCGACGCCCTGGTGGCGGCCGTGCTCCCCCGATTGGCGACCGCGGACAAGGAGGGGCTCGAGGATCTCCTTCAAACTCTGTTGCGGAGCCACCTGTACGAGAGTGCGGCGATCATCGGCCGCAGCGGGGCCGTGCTCGCGTCTGAACCGCCCGTGAACGGGCCAGCCGATCCGGACCAGGACCCCCGGTGTACGGGGTGCCACAGCCAGCGTCCGCCCCTTCCCGTGAGCACTCTTGAGGCGCAGGGGGGAGAGCGCCTGGTGCGCGTGTTCCGTGCCCTTCCCGCGGATCCCTCCTGTGGGCGGTGCCACGCCCCGGAGGATGCGCCGCTGGGGTATCTCTACCTCGACGTGGGCGTGACCACTCCGTTCCAGAGGCTTCACACCGACACGGTGCGCCTGATCGCGGGGGCGGGGGCCGCCATCGTGCTGCTCCTGCTGTGCGCGTACGGTGTGCTCTCCCGGATGGTGATCCGGCCCCTGCGGCAGCTCAGGGAAGAGGCCGAGCGGCTGGAACGAGGGGAAACGGGCGTGGCCTTCACCGTGGACCGGGCGGACGAGCTCGGCGCGGTGGCCGCGGCCCTGAACCGGGCCGCCCGGCGCCAGCAGGGGGTGCTCCGGGAGATCTCAGCCCTGGTGTCCCATCTGGGCGAGTGCGGGGTGAACGTGCAGATGGCCCTGAGCCGGCTCCGAGAGGGGGTTTCGGCCGGGAGGAACGCGGCCGAGGCCATCGTCCGGTCCGTGGACGGGCTGAACACGGCGCTCGAGGAGACGCGGACCCACCTGGACGCCATCGCGGGCTCCACCAGCGACAACTCCACCAGCCTCATCCAGATGTCGGCCAGCATCGACGAGGTGGCCGGCACTGCCGACGATCTGGCCCAGCAGGTTTCGGCCGTGGCCTCGAGCGTGATCCAGATGGTCCAATCCACGGCGGAAGTCGCCGAGAACGTGGAGGGACTGGCCCGGGAGACCGAGGCCACGGTGTCGTCCATGAGCCAGATCGACGCCTCCACCCGCCGCATCGAGGAGACGGCCCGTCAGGCCGCCGACCTCGGTGAGGAGGTCGCGAGGGCCGCCGAGGAGGGGAGCGGCGCGGTGCAGGAGACCCTCCGGGGCATCCACGACTCCTACGCGGTGATCCAGGAGACCGCCGACGTGATGGCCCACCTGGCGGAGGCGAGCCGCAACATCGACCGGGTCGTGAAGATCATCAACGAGATCAACGACAAGACCAAGCTCCTGGCCCTGAACGCGGCGATCATCGCGGCCCAGGCCGGGGAGCACGGCCGCAGCTTCGCGGTGGTGGCCCACGAGATCCAAAATCTTTCGGAACGGACCACTGCGAGCACCGGCGAGATCTCCCGGATCGTCCGCAGGATCCAGGAACAGGCCGAACTGGCTGCCGGCGCGGTCGCCCGGGGCCAGGAGGCCACGGCCCGGAGCGTGGAGTTGGCCGAGCGGGCGGGCGCCTCCCTCCAGCACATTCTGGAGAAGGCCCGCGCCGCCAGCCGCATGAACCAGAGCATTTTGAAGGCCACCGAGGAACAGGCCCGGGGAAGCCGCAGCGTCACCGACTCCATGCGCCAGGTCAACGCCATGGTCTCGCACATCCGTCAAGCGGTGCAGGAGCATCGCACCAGCGGTGACCTGGTGAGCCAGAGCACCGATGTCATGCGAAACCTCACCGAGCAGGTGAAACTCGCCACGGCCGAGCAGGCCGAGGTGAGCCGATACATCTCCGAGGCCGTGGCCGCCATCGACAAGAACCTCCAGGACATCCTGAACGCCCTCGCCCGCGAGCGCCAGGAGACCGGCCGCATCCTGGACCACCTCAGGGATCTGAAGGAGCGCACGGAGGACCAGGACGGCAGCATCCACGAGGTGGAGCGGGTGCTCCACGAACTCCAGAGCCAGATCCAGGGGCTGGAAAGGCGTGCCTCCGCCCTGGTGGGGGGCGCGGAAAAGGAGCGTCCATGAAGGGGCGCGCACGGGTGCTGGTGGTGGACGACAGCCCGTTCGTCCGCCGCTTTCTCCGGGAGGTCCTCGCCTCCGAGCCCTGGGTGGGGTCGGTGGACGGGGCGGCCAACGGGCAGACCGCCCTGGCCAAGGCCCTGCGGACTCCCCCGGATCTGGTCACCCTGGACCTCCACATGCCCGTGATGGACGGGTTCTCGTTCCTGAGGCTGTTCCGGGCCCGCTCCGCCGCACCCGTTCTCGTGGTCAGCGCGTATGCCGACCTGGAGAACGTGGAACGCGCCCTTTCCCTGGGGGCCACCGGGTTCATCTCCAAGCCCGAGGACCCATACCGCAACCTTGAGTCCATCGCCGAGGAACTCCGGCTGAAAGCGCGTTTTGCGCTCGCCCGCCCCGCGGCCGGCCGGGAGGAACGGACCGTGGAGGGGGCTGGGAGGCCCGGACCCGAGACGGCGGACTTTCCGGTGGTCGCCATCGGGGCCTCGTCGGGCGGGCCGCCCACGGTGCAGTACCTCCTCTCCGGGCTCCAGGAGGACACCCGGGCGGCCTTCCTGGTGGCCCAGCACATGCCTCCGGGGTTCACCGAGTCGTTCGCCAAGCGGCTGGACCGGCTGCTTCCGGTGCGGGTGTGCGAGGCGGCCCAGGGCGACCGGGTCGTGCCCGGTACCGTGCTGGTCGCGGCCGGTGGCCGGAACATGACCGTGCGCCGCCTGGGAAACGAGGCCCGCGTGGTGCTCGAGCCACCGGACGACGATCCCTACGTGCCCAACGTGGATCGGTTGCTGGAAAGCGCGGCCCGGGTTTTCGGGGAACGGCTCACCGCCGTGATCCTGACCGGGATGGGCCGCGACGGGGCCCGGGGCGTGGAGGCGGTGAAGCGGTGCGGGGGACGGGTGATCGCCGAGTCCGAGAGGACGGCCGCGATCTACGGTATGCCCCGGGAGGCCGCAGCCACCGGGTTCGTGGACGAGGTGTTGCCTCTCCCGGAGATCGCGGTGAGGCTCATCCGGCTGGGAGAGGCCTAGGGAAGGAGCCCGCTGGGCTGCCCCCGTCGGGCCGTTGGGCCGCGTTACGACTCCGCCATCGGCCGGCCCAGGGCGCGGGGGGCCGACCCCTTGAGCGCCCGCACCAACCGCCGAGCCCACGGCCTTCCGGCGGCCCACCGCTCCACCGGTTCCCTCTGGCTGAGCCCCATGAGCAGCAGGGTGAAGATCATGAGCGGAAACGGGGCCACCTGGAACACCTGGGCCGGGACCGACGGGAAGACCTCCTGAAGCGGGATGCCCGCCACCTGGAGCAGGGCGAACAGGTACGCGCCCAAGGCCACCCGGAGGGGATGCCACCCCCCGAAGATCACCAGGGCCAGGGCGATCCACCCGATGCCCTCGGCGCCCTGGGGCCGTCCCCACCCCGGCTTGAGGGCCAGGGAATACGCGGCCCCGGCCAGTCCCACCAGCGCCCCGCCGGCCACGGCGCACAGCATCTGGACCCGCTGGGGATGAATGCCCCGTGCGTAGGCCGCCTCGGGGTGTTCTCCCACGGCCCGGACCTCGAGTCCCCAGCGGGTACGGTACAGGAACCACCACGCCGCGGGCACGAGAGCCAGGCTCAGGTACACCACGGCGTTGTGACGGAACAGGAGATCTCCCAGCACGGGAATCCGTTCCAGCAGGGGCACGGGCAGGGGGGGCACCTGGGGACCCTGGATGCGGGAGTAGGCATTGCCCAGGAAGTAGGCCAGGTCCCGGCACATGAGCGTCAGCACGAAACCCACGGCGACCTGGGAGATGCCCAGTACGGCCCCGGCAAACCCCACCAGGGCCGCCACCAGCCCGCCGACGGCCGCGGCTGCGGCGAACCCCAGCCACAGGCTTCCGGTGTCGTGGGCCACGGCAAAGGCGGCCATGGCGGAAAGGAGGATCGCGCCGTCGAGCGAGAGGTTGATGAGGCCGGCCCGTTCCGTGAGGGTTTCGCCCAGGGACGCCAGCAGAATGGGAGCGGCCGCGGCCACCACGCTGGCCGCCAGGAGCACGGGGGCCACGTCGCTCATGTTCCCCTCCGGGCACGGCGGGTGCCCCAGCCGTGGGCCAGGAGCACCGCCAGAACCAGGGCTCCCTGGATCACCCCGCTCAGGGAGGAATCCAGCCGCAGGCTCATGGGAAGCTGCACGCTGCCCACGTTCAGGGCGGCGAAGAACAGGGCAATGGGGACCACCGGCGAGAGCCGGAAGCCGGCCAGCATGGTGACGAGGAGCGCCAGGTAGCCGTAGTTGCTGGAGATCGCCGGGATGAGCCGGTGGTACACGCCCAGCACCTGGAGGGCGCCGGCCAGCCCCGCCAGGCCGCCGGCCAGCGCCATGGCGAGCAGGAGATACCGTTCCGGCGCGAGGCCCAGGAGGTGGGCCGCCCGGGGATTGCCCCCCACGGCCTTGAGGCACAGCCCCACGCGGGTCCGGCCGAGGAGCCAGGCCGTGAGGACGAGCGCCCCCACGGCGCAGGCCAGGGCCACGGGGGACAGCCGTCCCCAGGAGAAGGTGGGAAGCCACAGGTCCGGGGGGAAGGGCTCCGTTCCGCTCATGGAGGCCACGCCGGCCCGCTTCCAGGGCCCGAAGATGAGCCACAGCACGATCCCCTGGGCCACGAAGTTGAGCCCCAGGCCGGCGAAGATCTCGTTCACGCCGCCCCGGGTCCGGAGGAGCCCTGCCCCGAGGGACCACAGGGCCCCCAGGCACACGCCGGCCCCCATGGCGAGGCCGAGGAGTACGGCCGGCGGGAGTGGGCCAGCCCCTGCCCGGAGGACCCAGGTGGTTCCCACCGCGCCCAGGATGATCTGCCCCTCCACCCCGATGTTCCACAGACCGATCCGGAACGTGTAGAGCAGCCCGCAGGCACACAGCGTGAGCGGTACCCACACCGTGAGCACTCGGGCGAACTTGGGAACCGACCCGAACGCCCCCCGGACGATGAGGCCGTAGGCGTCCAGGGGCGGGGCGCCCGTGAGCAGCAGCACCCCGGTGACGAACGCGAACACCAGCCCGGTGGCCGCCGCGATCTCCAGGATCCGGTTCCTCATGGGGCGTCCGCCGCCTCCCCGGGGCCGGCCGTGGCCGGGCCCCCGGGCACCTTGCCCGCGATGGCGCATCCGAGTTCCGTCACCGAGGTCCGGTCGGCGGGCACGTCGGCCACCAGGACCCCGTCGTGGAACACGAGCACGCGTTCCGCCACGGCCAGGATCTCGTCCAGTTCCGGGGAGCTGAACACGATGGTGGCTCCCTGGCCTTGGTGGGCAAGAAGCCGCTCCCACACCCAGTGGGCCGACTCGAGGTCCAGGCCCCGGGTGGGGTTTTCCAGCAGGAGGAGCCGGGGCCGTTCGGGAAGCAGCGCGAGCAGCAGGCGCTGCTGGTTCCCGCCGGAGAGCGCCTCGACCCGGGTCTCGGGCCGACCGCGGATCCGGTACGTGCGGATTCCCTCTTCCGCCCGACCCCGGGCCGCCCGCCAGGGATTCCGGAACGGGACCCGGCCTCCTCCCAGAGCGAAGTGGTCCACCACGGTGAGCCCGGGCACGAGCCCCTCCTCCAGCCGGCCCGAGGGCAGGAACGCCGCCCCGCGGGACCGGATCCTGCGGTAGCTCCCAGCGGGCGCGCCGCACACCTCCACAGCCCCCCGGTAGGGACGGGCCAGCCCGGCCGCCACCCTCAGGAAGACGTTCTGGCCCGCGCCCTCCACGCCGGCCAGGCCCACCACCTCTCCCTCCCGGATGACCACGGAGCATCCCCTGAGGCCCGCCCGGCCCCCGGTGGCCCATACGTCCCGAAAGACCACCAGCGGCCGCCCCGGCGTGCCCGGCTTCCTCCGGGGCGCCTCGGGTGGGGCCCCGAACATCATCTCCAGGAGCTCCCGCGTGCGGAACGGCCGTTCCGCACGGCCGGCCACCCGGCCCTGGCGGAGCACCGTCACCTCGTCGCACAGGGCCTCCACGTCCTCGAGTTTGTGGGAAACCAGGAGCACGCTCCGGCCCTGCTCGGCCAGACGGCGAAGAGCGGCGAACAGGGTTTCCCGCTGCACGCCCGAGATGCCGGTGGTGGGTTCGTCGAGGATCAACACCCCCACCCCCAGGCTCAGGAGGCGCAGCAGCTCCAACTGCTGGCGCTCGCCCACGGTGAGCCGGTCCAGGGGCAGGTCGGGATGCACGGCGAAGCCGAACTCGGCCGCCCGCGCCTCCAGGTCGCGCCGGAGCGCCGGGGGCGGAACCCAGGGGCGGCCCAGGGCGTAGTTTTCCAACGCCGTCAGGGCCGGAAAGTCCATGGGGTCCTGGTACAGCATGCCCACCCCCCGTGCCACGGCCTCGGCCGGGCTGCGCCAGCGCACCTCCCGGCCGTCCAGCAGGATCCGGCCCGAATGGGGACGGGTGTACCCGGCCAGGATCCGCATGAGGGTGCTCTTGCCGGCCCCGTTTTCCCCGAGCACGCCGTGGATCGTGCCGGGGCGCACCACCAGACTCACGCCTCGGTTGGCGTGTACCGGGCCGTAGCGCTTGTGGATGCCTTCGAGGACGATCTGCATGGGATCCAGGGGGAAGAAAAACCTGCGGGGCGGGTGCCGCCACACCCGCCCCGCAGGGTCTGCGGCCTCGGCCCGCGCCCTACTTGGCGCTGCTCTGGCCCTCCATGCCCCTGAGCAGTTGCTTCATGTACCAGATCTGCCGGTCCGTGGCCGTCTGCCCCTCGGCCAAAAACACCGACCCGTCCTGGTAGTACAGGGGCCCGCGGAACAGGTTGAGCCTTCCGCCGGCGAGATCCGCCACGAACCCGTCGAGCTTCTGGCGGACCTCCGGCGCCAGGGCCGGCCCCGGGAGGAACCCCACCGAGCTCGTCTCGTGGTTGTTGATGTCCTTCCAGTCGGGGCCGAGCCACAGCCACTGGGACTTCCAGGTGCCGGCCATGGCCTGCTCGATCAGGATCTTGTACCCGGGGAACCAGTTGAAATAGGGGACGCCCAGGCACACGTCCTCGGCACCCTCGCACGCCCCCTCGTAGTCGTAGGGGATCGCCCAGACCTCCTTGCCCTCCCTGCGCTTCTGCTGGGCCACCACCACCGCCTCCGTGGTGTCGATGCCCGACACCACCACGTCGTATCCCGAGTTGAAGAAGTTCTGGGCCACCTGGGTCGGGTCGGCGGTCACCCCGGGGATGTTGAACCAGAACCCGATCCAGTTCACGCGGAACTTCAGTTCGGAGGCGGGGCGGTTGCGCACGTTCTCCCAGGCGTACCGGGCGCCCAGGTAGCACGCCACGGCCAGGCGGCGGGTTTCGTCGTTGATCAGGGGGCCCAGGTACCCGATCTTTCCCGTGCGCGTGGTGAGAGCCGCCGCGAACCCGGCCATCATCTTGGCGTACTCCATCTTGCCCATGAGATTGCTCAGGTTCTTGGGCGCCTTGCCGGTGAGCACGTGGTCGCCCGAGATGTGGACGAAGTACACGTCCGGATGCTCCAGGGCCGCCTCCACGATGCCGTCCTTCATGTCGTCGGAGTTGGCGATGATCAGCCGGCAGCCCTTCTCCACCATGTCCTCGACGAGCTGGGGGATCGTCACGCCGGGCCGGTCGGCCGGGTTCACCTTGTCGATGTAGACCATCTCCGTGCCCGGCACCTCCTTTTCGATGCGCCGGCCGGCCTCGTAGTGGGCCTGGCTCCACCCCCGGTCGTTGTAGGGGCCCACCAGGAGCAGGCCGAACCGAAACGGCCTGTCTTTGGCCCCGGCCGGAACGGCCAGGGCCACCGCCGCGAGCATCCCCAGAACCTTCCCCAGCCTCAGCATGGCGATTCCCTCCTTGCCTGCCGCTTTCCGCCAGAAGGCCAGCACGCCGGAAGACCCAAAAGTGGGCCCGGAGACCACAAAAAGGCCACGGCGCCCAGGATTCGGGATTCCGTGGCCTGGCGCGGTGGGCGGGTGTGGACTGTGGCCCGCTGCCTTGTACCGCACGCCTTCCTGCCGGTCAAGGGGACGGGGGGTGCTCCGGGGCCAGTCGAACCACCAGGCGGTCGACCCTGGAGGCTCCGGCAGGCACCTCCACGGGTTGAAGCACGCCCTGCAGGGGCAGATCGTCTCGGCCCTTCGGTACGAGGGCCCGGGCCTCCAGCCGGTACGTGCCGGGCGGAAGGTGCAGGAGGAAAGAGCCGTGGTAGCCGCTGCGGGTGCGGTCGACCGGAGCGGAACCCTCCGGCGCAAGCGACCAGGCCACCACCTCGGCCCCCTCGATGCCCATGCCCCGGTAGGCCGTTTTCCCGGACACGGGGATCCGTTCGGGCCGGAAGCCGCATCCTGCCAGGGTGGTGAGAAGGACGAGAAGGAAGGGGAGGAGGACGGCCCGTATCCGTCCGCCCGCCGCCCCCTCGTTCCCCGGGCAGGGAGAGGGGGGGCGGGGGACGGGGCGTCTACTCCACCGTGTACCGGAAGGAATCCACGAGCTTCGTGTCACCCGCCACGACCTTGGCCTTGATCGTGTACGTGCCCTTGGCCTCGAAGTCCACATCGGCGCCGAAACCGCCGGACATGGCCATGCACATGACCTTCTGCACGGGCACCCGGGAACCGCTCGGCCCCTCGACCATGAACCCCACCTTGGCGTGGGTCACGGGCCTGCCGTCCGGCCCCTTCACGA
>CAZBGL010000220.1:0-8238 GCA_964491375.1 uncultured Thermodesulfobacteriota bacterium
CGCCAGATGGAGTTCGTGGGGGTCCGGTCCATCTCGGTGGTGGTGCTCACCGGCACCTTCACGGGCATGGTGCTCGCCCTCCAGAGCTATTACGGATTCCGCAAGTTCGGTGCCGAAGGCCTGGTGGG
Organism: uncultured Thermodesulfobacteriota bacterium; assembly: GCA_964491375.1. Classification (GTDB taxonomy): domain Bacteria; phylum Desulfobacterota; class Deferrisomatia; order Deferrisomatales; family Deferrisomataceae; genus CAZBGL01. The sequence continues at coordinate 129 of CAZBGL010000220.1, forward strand.
GACCACGGTGGCCCTGTCCATGGCCCGCGAGCTCGGCCCGGTGCTCACGAGCCTCATGGTCACGGCCCGGGCGGGTTCGGCGATGGCGGCCGAACTCGGCACGATGCGGGTCACGGAGCAGATCGACGCCCTCACCGTCATGGCCGTGGACCCGGTGGGATATCTGGTGATTCCCCGGGTCCTGGCCAGTTTCGTGATGCTTCCCATCCTGTGCGTGGTGAGCGACTTCGTGGGGGTGGTGGGCGGGTATTTCGTGGGCGTGAAGCTGCTGGGGATCAACCACGGGGTGTACGTGGAGAACACGGTCAAGTACGTGGAGTGGGGAGACGTCACGAACGGCCTGATCAAGGCGGCCTGTTTCGGCCTCATCCTTTCGGCGATCAGTTGCTACAAAGGGTTTCATGCCTCGGGCGGGGCCCAGGGCGTGGGCCGGGCCACCACCGAGGCCGTGGTGCTTTCGTCTGTGATGATCCTGGTGAGCGACTATTTCCTCACCGCCATCATGTTCTGAGCGTCGTCCGGGCCCATGGCCGACCCCATCATCGTCTTCGAGGACGTTCACAAGTCCTTCCGTGGCCAAAAGGTCCTGGACGGACTCAATCTGGAGGTCCCCCGCGGCCGCACCACGGTGATCATCGGCCGGAGCGGCGGGGGCAAGAGCGTCACCCTGAAGCACATGATCGGGCTGATGCGGCCCGACCGGGGCCGGGTGCTCGTGGACGGCGAGGACATCACGGCCCTGGGCAAGCGCGAGCTAAACCGGGTTCGCCGGCGTTTCGGCATGCTCTTTCAGGAGGGTGCGCTGTTCGATTCCATGACCGTGGGCGAGAACGTGGCATTCCCGCTGTTGGAGCACACGGCTCTGGACCGGCGGGAGGTCCGCCGCCGGGTGGCGGAGATGCTCGCGGTGGTGGGGCTTCCGGGGGTGGAGGACAAGATGCCGTCGGAACTGTCGGGGGGCATGCGCAAGCGCGTGGGGTTGGCGCGCGCCCTGATCTTGGAGCCCGAGATCGTTCTGTTTGACGAACCCACCTCGGGCCTGGACCCCATCATGGCCGATGTGATCGACACGCTCATCGTGGAGACCCAGCGGGAATCCGGCAGGACGTACGTGGTGATCAGCCACGACATCGGGGCGACCTTCAAGATCGCCCACAAGATCGCCATGCTGTACGAGGGCCGGATCATCGCCGAGGGAACCCCCGAGGAGATTCGGAGGAATCCGAACCCGATCCTGGTCCAGTTCCTGAGGGGGTCGGCCGAGGGCCCGATCCGGGTCGGATAGCCCCTGCGAGGAAAGCTCCATGAAGCGGATGTCCCCCGAGGCCAAGGTGGGCCTGCTGGTGCTTGCGGCCCTGGTGATCCTGGCCTACATGGCCCTGAAGCTGGGGCGCATCGGGTTCGGTCCCGAAGGGGGCTACCGGGTCCGTCTCTCCCTGAGCAGCGCAGAAGGACTGGTCCGGGAGGCCGAGGTCCTGGTGGCCGGCATCCCGGTGGGCATCGTGGAGGACATCCGGCTGGAGGGGGGGCGGGCCGAACTGACGCTTCGGATACGGGACGACGTGGAACTGCCGCGGGGAACGGTGGGAAGCCTGCGCACCCACGGCGTGCTGGGCGAGAAATACGTGGAACTCGTTCCAGGCCCCGGGCCGGGCCGCCTGGGGGACGGGGAACGGGTTCTTCCCGGACCGCCGCCGGGCGACCTGGACCGGCTCATCACCCAGTTCAACGGGATCGCGGAGGACGTAAAGCGCGTGACCGAGCGCCTGGCCAACGTCCTGGGCACGCCCGAGGCCGAACAGAACCTGAGGGACCTGGTCCAGAGCCTGCGGGATGCGTCCGTGGGACTGAAGGAGGTGGTCGAGCAGAACCGCGACACCCTGGCGCGGACGCTCAGGAACCTGGAGGGGCTTGCCGCCGACCTGAGGGCTTTGGTGAACGCCAACCGGGACGGGATCGACGAGGCGGTCGAGAACACCCGGCGGCTCACCCGGACCCTGGCGGACCGCACACCGGCCATCGCGGACAACCTGGAACGGCTGACCGGCCGCCTGGACGCGGTGGTGGCCGAGAACCGGGAGGATCTCCGGCACACCCTGGCCAACCTCAGGGCGGCCAGCGAAAAGGTCTCGGCCGCCCTGGACGAGGTGGAGGCCCTGGTGCGGGCGGCCGGAAGTCCCGAGGGCACCCTGGGCCGCCTGATCCGGGACGATTCCCTGTACGAGGAACTGCGGGGGGCGGCGGCGGAGCTGCGGAACGTGCTGGCCCGCCTGGACCGGGGCGAGGGGACGCTCGGCAAGCTGCTCACGGACGAGGCGGCCTACTCGGAGCTGACCGAGGCGCTGGGGAACCTCCGGAGCATCAGCGAGAAGATCGACCGGGGCCAGGGCACGATCGGCCGGTTGGTCAACGACGAGAGCGTACACGAGAACCTGAACGAGACCCTGGAGGGGATCACGGACTTCGTGAGCGGGGCCAACCGGTTCCGGTTTGAACTGGGGTACCGGGGCGAGTACCTGGTGGAGTACGGGGACACCAAGGACTACGTCCACCTGACGATCCAGCCCCGGCAGGACCGGTTCTACTACCTGGCCCTGGTCAACGATCCCAGGGGGGACACCGAGACCACGGTCACCGAGCGGGTGATCTCGGACGCATCGGGCACCCGGACGGTCCGGGAGGAGGAGACCGTCACCCGGGATCGCTACAAGTTTTCGGCCCAGGTGGGCAAGCGGTTCTCGTTCCTGACCCTCCGGGGGGGGCTGTTCGAGTCCACGGGCGGGGTGGGCGCCGACCTGGATTTCTGGTCGAACCGGCTCCGGCTCACGTTCGAGGCGTTCGACTTCGTGCGGGACGAGGGCCCGCCCCACCTGAAACTCTGGGGCCGCTGGACCTTTCTGAAGCACCTGTTCGTCGAGGCCGGGTTCGACGACTTCCTGGACGACCGGGGCCGGGCCGACTATTTCGTGGGTGGCGGGATCCGGTTCGACGACCAGGACCTGAAATATCTTCTTTCCCCGGCGGCCAGCCTGGCACGGTAGGGTGGCGGTATCCGTTCCGGAGGAGGGTTCCATGCCCAAGGTACGACGAGCCATTGTCAGCGTGTCGGACAAGACCGGTGTGGTGGAGTTCTCCCGGGGCCTGGTGGGCCACGGGGTCGAGATCCTGTCCACGGGCGGAACGGCCCGCCTGCTCCGGGAGTCGGGGATCCCGGTGACCGAGGTGAGCGCGTACACCGGGTTTCCCGAGATCCTGGACGGCCGGGTGAAGACCCTGGTGCCCAAGATCCACGGCGGCATCCTGGCCATCCGCGACAACCCGGAGCACGCGGCCCAGATGGAGACCCACGGGATCCAGCCCATCGATCTCGTGGCCGTGAACCTCTATCCGTTCGAGAAGACCGTGGCCGATCCCGGGTGCACCCTGGAGGCCGCGGTGGAGCAGATCGACATCGGCGGGCCCTGCATGATCCGGGCGGCAGCCAAGAACCACCGGTACGTCACCGTGGTGGTGGACCCCGGGGACTACGGCCGGGTGCTGGCCGAGATGGGCCGTCTGGGGGGAGAGGTGGGGGACGAACTGCGGTACGAACTGGCCGCCAAGGCGTTCGCCCGAACCTCGGAGTACGACGCGGCGATTGCGGGCTGGCTCAAGGGAAGGGGGATGGGATGAAGGTCCTGGTGGTAGGAAGCGGCGGCAGGGAGCACGCGCTCGTCTGGAAGATCGCCCAGAGCCCTCGGGTGGCCAAGGTCTACGCTGCCCCGGGCAATGCCGGCACGGCTGAGCTGGCCGAGAACGTGGCCATCGGCGCCGAGGATGTGGACGCGCTCGCAGCGTTCGCCGAACGGGAGCGGATCGACCTGACGGTCGTGGGGCCGGAGGCCCCGTTGGTGCTCGGGATCGTGGACCGGTTCCGGGCGCGGGGTCTCCGGATCTTCGGGCCCACGGCCGAGGCGGCCCGGCTCGAAGGGTCCAAGGCGTTTGCCAAGGCGGTCATGGAGCGCTGCGGCGTGCCCACGGCCGAGTACCGGGAGTTCTCAGACCCCGGCGAGGCCCGGGCGTACGTGCGGGAGCGGGGGGCCCCCATCGTCGTCAAGGCCGATGGCCTGGCCGCCGGGAAGGGCGTCACCGTGGCCCGCACGGTGGACGAGGCCCTTGAAGCCGTGGACGCCGTCATGGTGGAACGGCGGTTCGGCGAGGCGGGGGCGCGTATCGTGGTGGAGGAGTGCCTGGAGGGCGAGGAGGCCAGTTTCCTGGCGTTCTGCGACGGGAGGAACGTGCTCCCCATGGTTTCGAGCCAGGACCACAAGCCCGTGTTCGACCACGACGAGGGCCCGAACACGGGAGGCATGGGGGCGTACAGCCCCGCTCCGGTGGTCACCCCGGAACTGTTCGACGAGATCGTGGAGACCGTGATCCGGCCCACCGTGGAGGGACTGGCCCGGGAGGGCACGCCGTACGTCGGCGTGCTGTACGCCGGGCTCATGATCCAGCACGGCCGGCCCAGGGTGCTGGAGTTCAACTGCCGCTTCGGGGACCCGGAGTGCCAGCCCATCGTGATGCGGATGAAAGGGGATCTGGTGCCCGTGCTGGAGGCGTGCATCGACGGAACCCTGGACCGGGTCTCCCTGGAGTGGGACCCTCGGCCGGCGGTGTGCGTGGTGATGGCCTCGGGCGGATATCCGGGAAGCTACACCAAGGGGCACGAGATCCGCGGCCTGGAGGAGGCGGCCCGGCTGGAGGACGTGGTGGTGTTCCACGCCGGGACCCGCCGCGAGGACGGCCGGGTCGTCACGGCCGGGGGTCGGGTGCTGGGTGTCACCGCCCTGGGCGAGGACATTCCCGCGGCGATCCGGCGCGCCTACGAGGCCGTGGAACGGATCTCCTGGGAAGGGGTCCACTACCGCCGGGACATCGGCCGCAAGGCCCTGCACCGCCTCGGGGCGGAGGGCCTGTCCCCTGTCGGCCCGGGACATACGCCTTGACCCGGCCGTGGGGGGGTGTGGTATAGAAGGCGCGTTTTCTTTCCAGGACGGCTCGATTCGGGGCCCATTTCACCAGATGGGAGGGAGTGCGGAGATGAAGAAGCTCGTTCTGTTCCTGGCTGCCGTTGTGTTCTGCGCGGGGGTGGGGCTGCGGGCCGCGGCCACGGACGCGCCTGCGGACGGCCTGAAGGTCACGAACTTCGGCAAGAAGGGTGTGGTCACGTTCGACCACTCCAAGCACAAGGACAGCGGGTGCGAGACCTGCCACCACAACGCCTCCGAGGGAAAGTACAAGTGCGGCGAGTGCCACAAGGCCAAGGCCCAGGGGGATGCGCCCAGCTTCAAGGACGCGGCCCACAAGAGGAACATGGGCAAGTGCTGGAGCTGCCACCGGGCGAAGGACGCCAAGAAGAAGCTGAAGTGCAGGGACTGCCACAAGGGCTGATGGCTCCGTCCGGCATGTGCGGAGGAGAAGGGCGGCCCCTCGGGCCGCCCTTTGTCGTTGCGCCGTGAGGAAACTGCTGTTCGTTCCCGAAGCCGACCCCGAGCACGTGGCCCGCGAGAAGGCCAAGGCGCGGGAGTTGCGCCGGTCCCAGTGGTGGAAGCGCAGACGGGCTTCCGGTGTGTGCCACTACTGTGGCCGCCGTTTCCCCCCACGGGAGCTCACCATGGATCACATCGTGCCGATCATCCGGGGAGGGCGCAGCGTTCGCTCCAACGTGGTCCCCGCCTGCCGGGAGTGCAACGCCAAGAAGAAGTACCTCCTGCCCGTGGAGTGGGAGGAGTACCTGGAACGCCTGCGCTCAGGCCCTGCGGAGTGATCCCCCCTCCTCCTCCCGGGCCTGTTCCTGTAGGGGGTTGCTGGCGCTTCTTGTTCTCCCACGGGTATACTACCTACCATCGCCGGGTGGACGCCGGCGAACTCCCTTGGATTCCGTCGGAGGCACACTGTGAGGCACAAGCGACTGCTGACAGGAGCGGCGGCCGTGCTCCTGGCCCTCGGGTCGGTCGGGCTGGCGGGCTCCTTTCCGGGCTCCAAACCGGGAGGTCTGTTCCACGGGTTCGGCGACCCCTATCCCCGGATCGTGCGGCAGGTGTTCTACTACGTGCAGAAGAAATACGTGGATCCCGACCGGGCCGAGCCCCGCAAGCTGCTCCAGGGGGCGTTTGAGGCCCTGGAGAACCAGTACCCCGAGGTCCTGATCGGGGTGTCGGCCGACGGGGGGACGGCCACCGTGCAGGTGGACGAGGAACGAAAAACGTTCGACCTGCGGGGGGTCACGAACCTCACCAGGGCGGCCGACGTGCTCAACACGGTGCTCCGCTTCGTTTCGGTCCGCCTTGGCGACGACGTGGAGCGGCAGGACGTCTACTATTTCGCGCTCAACGGCGCCCTCTCCAAGCTCGATCCCCACTCCAGCGTGTTCAGCCCCAAGCACTTCAAAGAGTTCATGATCGGCACCCGGGGAACCTTCGGCGGCATCGGGTTCGTGTTCGGAATCCGCGACGGCGAGATGACGATCATCACGCCCATCGAGGGCACCCCGGCCGACCGGGCAGGGCTGCGCAGCGGGGACAAGATCCTGTACATCGACGGCGAGCCCACGATCAACATGCCGGTGGACGTGGCTGCCAACAAGATGCGGGGTGAGCCCGGAACCCAGGTCACCCTCACGATCTACCGGGAGGGATGGACCGAACCGAGGGCGATCACGTTCACCCGCGAGATCATCCACGTGGACAGCGTGGAAAGCTACGTGCTCGCCGGGGACGACGGGCCACCGGTCGTGTACGCGCGGGTGAAGAACTTCCAGAAGGACACGGTGGAGGAGCTCCGGAGGGCCATCTCCGAGGCGGAAGAGGAACACCCGGACCTGGCGGGGATCGTACTGGACCTGCGCAACAACCCCGGAGGGCTCCTGGAACAGGCCATCGCGGTGTCGGATGGGTTCCTGGACGAAGGCACCATCGTGAGCACCCGCGGGCCCGAGCGGGACGCCAACTCCCGGGCCGTGGCCAAGGACGACCGCCCCATCTCCAACCGGCCCCTGGTTGTGCTGGTGAATCAGGGAAGCGCTTCGGCCTCGGAGATCGTGTCCGGCGCCCTGAAGGCGTCGCGGGCCCTCCTGATCGGCCAGAAGACGTTTGGCAAGGGATCGGTCCAGAAGCTCTATCCGCTGACCGACGGGGGCGCCCTCAAGCTCACGGTGGCCCAGTACCTCACCCCGGGCGACGTGTCCATCCAGTCCATCGGCATCCAGCCGGACATCGCGGCCTACCCTGCACGGATCCGGGAAGGGCGGGTGCGGCTGGGCCCGCCGCCGTCCCACGTGGCCGAGGCCGAGCTGGAAAACGCGTTCCGGAGCTGGGGCAACGCCCGGGACCAGAAGCCTCGGGCCGAGATCCAATACCTGGAGCCCGAGCGGGACGAGGACGACGATCGGAGCTTTGCCGAGCTGAGCCGCGAGGAGAAGCTCGAGCGGATCGGTCGGGACTTCCACGTGAAGCTGGCCCGCCGCATCCTGGGGCAGACCCGGGGCAACAGCCGCAAGGCGCTGCTCGAGGCCGCCGACACGGTGGTGGCCCGGGTGAGGGCCGAGGAAGACGAGAAGATCCGCAGGGCCCTTGGAACCCTGGGAGTGGACTGGTCGGCCGGGCCGGCCGTGGCCGGGCCGTCGCTCCGGGTGGTTCCTGGCCCCGAGGTGACGGTGCGCCCGGGCGAGACGGCCGAGATCACGTTCACCGTGGAGAACCGGGGGGACGTCCCGGTCTTCCGGGTGTGGGGCCGGACCGATTCGGACAACCCCCTCCTTCGCAACCTGGACTTCCCGTTCGGCCGGATCGATCCCGGAGAGCGCCGGTCCTGGAGCGCGCGGGTGGAAGTGCCCAAGTCCGTGCCGGAGCGCTGGGACACGGTGAGCCTGAAGCTGCGCTGCGAGGGGAGCCAGCAGGCGGGAACCGGGGGGCTGGCCGTGCGGGTCCTTCCGGTCCCGAGGCCGGAGTTCGCCTACGCGTACCGGATGCGGGACGAAAACCCGGCCGATCCGGCGCGTTCGGGCGACGGCCGGCTGGAAGAAGGGGAACGGGTCCGCCTGGAGCTCCGGGTCTGGAACCGGGGGGCAGGG
>CAZBGL010000221.1:0-35349 GCA_964491375.1 uncultured Thermodesulfobacteriota bacterium
ACACGGGGTGGGCCTGGGCAAGCTCGGCTTCGTGGAGGCCGAACACGGCCCGGCGCTCGAGTACATGCGCCGCATCAAGCAGGCCCTGGACCCGAAGAACATCCTGAACCCCGGAAAGATGCTGCCCCCGAAGGGATAGGCCACGCACCTTGCCAACCGGCCGCGGGCCGGGTAGGTTCTTCAGCCTTCGGGCGCCCCAACCGGGAGGTTCGTTTCATGCTGCCGGAGATCCGCACCATCCTGTACGCCACCGATCTGTCCGAACACGCCGTGCTCGCGTTCCGCTACGCCCTGAGCCTGGCCCAGCGCTACGACGCGCGGATCGTGGTGGTCCACGCCGTGGAGCCCCTGAGCCCCATGACCAAGAGCATGGTGGAGGTGTACCTCACGCCCGAGACCCGGGAGCGGCTGGAACGGGAGGGCCGCGAGCGGCTCATGGAACGCCTGCGGGAGCGGCTGGAGCTCTTCTGCCAGGAGGAACTGTGCACCGACCCCCAGGGCCGGGACCGGGTCCGGGACATCCGCCTCGTGGAGGGCCGGCCGGCCGAGGTGATCCTCGACGAGGCCGAGCGCGTCCGCGCCGACCTCATCGTGATGGGCTCCCATGGCCACTCCGCCGTGGGCGAGATCCTGCTGGGATCCACGGCCCACCGGGTCACCCAGCGCGCCCGGGTGCCCGTGTTGCTGGTGCGCGAGGACGCCTGAGCCCCGGGCCGGCCCCCCTCAGCGCCCGCCCCGCCCGGTCTGGGGCAGCCGGCACTGGGCCGGCTCCCCCAGGCCCTCTCCGCCTTCCAGGGCCTGTTCCTCGTAGATGTACTCGGTGAGCCGCCGGGCGACCTCGCCCGGATCCGGGCGGACCCGGGCCACGCCCGTGTCCAGGGCGGCCCGGGCCACGGCCTCGGCCACCCGGGGCGGCACCGAGAAGTCCATGGCGTCGGGGATGATCCGGCCCTGGGCCAGGCCGTCTTCCGGCACGGCCGACGCGATGGCCCGGGCCGCCGCGATCTCCATGGCCTCGTTGATCTCCCGGGCCCGCACGTCCAGCGCCCCCCGGAAGATGCCCGGGAAGGCCAGGCAGTTGTTCACCTGGTTGGGGAAGTCGCTCCGGCCCGTGGCCACCACGGCCGCGCCGGCCGCCTTGGCCTCGTGCGGAAGGATCTCGGGCACGGGGTTGGCCAGGGCGAACACCACGGGGTCTGCCGCCATGGAGCGGACCCTGTCCGGGCCGAGCGCCCCCGCCACCGAAAGCCCGATGAACACGTCCGCCCCCCGGATCACCTCGGCCAGGGGCCCGGTCTTTCGCTCCGGATTCGTGCGGGACGCCACCCGGGCCTTGTAGGGGTTCATGCCCGGCCGGCCCTCGTACAGGGCACCCCTGCGGTCGCACACCACGATGTTCCGGGCGCCGGCGTCCAGAAGCAGGCGGGTCACGGCCAGGGCAGCCGCCCCCGCGCCGTTCACCACGATGGACGCCTCGGCCAGGTCCCTTCCGGTCCGCTTCAGGGCGTTCAGGAGCCCGGCCAGCACCACCACGGCGGTGCCGTGCTGGTCGTCGTGGAACACCGGGATGTCCAGGCTCCTGCGCAGGCGCGCCTCCACCTCGAAGCACCGGGGGGCGGCGATGTCCTCCAGGTTGATCCCCCCGAAGGCGGGCGACAGGGCCTCCACCGCCCGCACGATCTCGTCCACCTCCTGGGTGGCCAGGCACAGGGGAAACGCCTCCACCCCACCGAAGGTCTTGAACAGAATGGCCTTGCCCTCCATGACCGGAAGGGCCGCCCACGGGCCGATGTTCCCGAAGCCCAGCACGGCCGAGCCGTCCGAGACCACGGCCACGAGGTTCCCCTTGGCCGTGTAGTCGTAGGCCCGGGAGGGATCGGCCATGATCTCCCGGGCGGGCTCGACCGCGGCGCGGGGAGAGTAGAGATCCACGAAGATGTGGGTGTCCCGGAGCGGGATCTTCGGGGACACCTCCACGCACCCGTGGTACTTGCGGTGGATCGCCAGGGCCTCCTGCTCCACGCCCACCCCCCGGGGGACGCGGGCGTGGGGCCCCATCTCGTACCAGGCCCGGTCCCCCTCGTAGAGATACGTGCGCAGCCGTTCGGCCACCCACCCCTCGGGCGGTACCGTGCGGGCCACCCCGGTCGCCACGGCGGCGCGGGCCACGGCCTCGGCGATCGCCGGCCCCACCGGGAGATCCAGCGGGTCGGGCAGGATCCGGTCGGGGGAAAGCCTCGCCGGCGGCACGCTCCCCGCCACGGCGTGCACGGCCGCGTTGAGCATGGCGTTGTTGATGTCCGCGGCGCGCACGTCCAGGCACCCCCTCAGGAACCCCGGGCTCACGGTGGACGATCGGATCTGCACCGGGAACACGGTGGTGCCCGAGGCGTACACGGCCGCGCCGCCGGCCTCGGCCTCCTCGGGCCCGATCTCGGGCTCGGGCAGGGCCAGGGCGAACACGATGGGCCGCTCGGCCATGGACCGGACCATGTCCCGGCTGAGCACCCCCGGGGCCGACAGCCCGATGAACACGTCGGCGCCGCGGATGACCTCCTCCAGGGAGCCCTTGAGCCCCTCGGGGTTGGTGCGCCGGGCCAGGAGCAGCTTGGCCCAGTTCATGTTCTCGAGGCGTCCGGGGTGGAGCGCCCCCCGGGTGTCGCACAGGATCACGTTCCGGGCGCCCAGCCTCAGCAGTCGCCGGGCCGTGCCCGCGCCCGAGGCCCCGGCCCCGGCGATCACGATCTTGACCCGCTCCAGATCCTTGCCCACCACCTCGAGGGCGTTCAGCAGCCCGGCCGCCACCGCGATGCCCGTGGCGTGCTGGTCGCTGTCGAGCACGGGAACGGGCAGGGCCCGCCGGAGCCGGTACTCCACGGCGAAGCACTGGGGGGCCCTCACGTCCTCCAGCACCACCGCGCCGAAGGTGGGGGTGAGGAGCCGCACGATCTCGGTGAGTTCGTCCGGGTCCCGGGTGTCCACGGCAAACGGGAAGGCGTCGATGTTCGCGAACGTCTTGAACGACACCGCCCGGGCCTCGAGCATGGGCAGGGCCGCCGGCGCCGGAACCCGGCCCAGGCCGTACAGGGCGGAGGCGTCGGTGACCAGGGCCACGGCGTCGGCCCGGCAGGTGAGCTCGAACGAGGCGTCCTCGTCCTCGGCGATGGCCAGGCAGCACGCCCCCACGCCCGGCGTGTAGAGCCGGGAAAGCACCGAGGTGTCCCGGATCGGCACCTTGGAGCGGATTCCCACGAGCCCACGGTACTTGCGGCGGTAGTACAGGCTGGGGGGGAGGTCGTCGTGGAACGGGTCCGTCATGGGATGTCCCTCGGATCGGCGCTCCGGAAGCCCGGGTTGTGGCGTCCCCACGCACGGGGTAGGATCTCGGGCCGGGCGCCTGCCCGGCACCGGGATCTGCCCGCGAGGAGGACGCGATGGTTCCCCGAACGGTCCTGTGGACGGTTGCGGGTCTCCTGCTGAGCATGATCGGCGCGGCGGGGTGCGCGGTCAACCCCGTGACCGGGGAACGCCAGCTCATGCTCATGAGCGAGGAAAAGGAGATCGAGCTCGGAAAGCGATCGTACCCCCTGTACACCCAGATGTCCGAGGGGGAGTTCCCCGACCCGGAACTCCAGGCCTACGTGAACCGGGTGGGGCGGCGGCTGGCAAGGCTCAGCCACCGGCCGGACCTGCCGTACGAGTTCAACGTGGTGAACGCCTCCGAGATCAACGCCTACGCCCTCCCCGGCGGCAAGATCTCCATCACCCGGGGGCTCCTGTCCCGCATGGAGAACGAGGCCCAGCTCGCCGCCGTGCTGGGCCACGAGATCGGCCACGTGGCCGCCCGCCACCAGGCGGCCGGGTACACGCGCCAGGTGATCGCGGGCGTGCTCACCGCCGTGGGTGTGGCGGCCCTGGAGACCGCCGGGGTGCGGGGGGCCGACCTCCTGGCCCAGGGCGGCGCACTGGCCGCCAACCTGGTGCTCATGAAGTACAGCCGCGACCAGGAGCGTCAAGCCGACGAACTGGGCATGGACTACATGACCCGGGCCGGGTACAACCCCCAGGGCATGGTCCAGGTGATGGAGATCCTGCTGAGGGCGCAGAAAAAGCAGCCCTCGGCCGTAGAGGCCCTGTTCCTGAGCCACCCCCTGACCACGGAGCGCCTGGCCACGGCCAAGGCGATGGCCGCGCGCCAGCCGGAGCACCTGCGCACCCCCGAGCGGCTGCGCGAAGAACCCTTTCGCAAGGCCACGGCCCGCCTGCGCGAACTCGCCCCTGCCTACGCCAAGATGGACGAGGGCCGGAGGGCCCTGGCGCGGGACAAAACGGAAAGGGCGCTCGAACTCCTGGAGGAGGCCACCCGCATGGCGCCGGACCAGGCCCTCATCTGGGCGTTCCGGGCCGCGGCCGAGGCCAAGGCCGAAAAGACCGACGCCGCGCTCCGGTCCGCGGAGAAGGCCGCCAAGCTGGCCCCGGACCTGTTCCGGGCACGGTTCACGGCCGGCGTGGTGGCGTTCGAGGCGGGAGAACACGCACGCAGCCTTCGGCACCTGGAGGCGGCCGAGGAGCTCGTACCCGGCCAGCCCCAGGTGGCCTTCTTCCGGGGGCGCAACTACGAGGCCACGGGCCGCAGGGAGGACGCGGCCCGGCAGTACGCGGCCGTGCTCAAGAAGGTCCGCCGGGGGCCCATGGCCGAGTACTGCTACCGACGGCTCGTGGAGTGGGGATACGTCCGGCCGTCCCGGAGGTGAACCCCGTCCGAGCGACCCCCCGCCCTGCGGCGCGCAGGGGGCCCGAAGCCCCCGCCCGGTCGATCCCCCCGCGCGGACGTGGCACCCGCACGCCCCCATGCTGCGGGGCCCGTTCCGCCCTCCTCCGGACCGTTCACCCCTCCCCGAACCACGTGCCCTCGAACACGAACGCGGCCGGGCCCGCGAGGAACACGTGGCGGGTCTCCGGCTCCCACCGGACCTCCAGTTCGCCGCCGTCCAGCACCACCGCAACCTCCCGGCCGGTGCGGCCGGTCCAGCACGAGGCCACGGCCGCGGCCGCAGCCCCGCTCCCGCAGGCGGGGGTGAGCCCCGCCCCCCGCTCCCACACCCGCATCCGGATCCGGTCCGGGGCGAGCACCTGGACGAACTCCACGTTGGTGCGCTCCGGGAAGAACGGGTGCCGCTCGATCCGGGGGCCCACCTCCTCCACCGGGTAGGCCTCGGCGTCGTCCACGAACACCACGGCGTGGGGGTTGCCCACGGAAACGCAGGTGACCTTGACCGATGTCTCGCCCAGGGGGAGGGGCTGTTCCCGCACGGGGCCGTCCGCCCTTGCCGGGATCTCGCGCCCCTCGAACCGGGGCGTCCCCAGGTCCACCTCCGCCCCGTCCCCCGCCGTCCGCACGGCCACCACGCCCGAGGGGGTCTCCACCCGGAGCGCCGGGCCCGCACCCTCCCGCTCGGAGAGGTACCGGGCCACGCACCGGAGCCCGTTGCCGCACATGCCGGCCGGGCTGCCGTCGGCGTTGTAGAACGCCACGGCCACGTCCGCCCGGGCGGACGACCGGAGCACCAGCACCTGGTCGCATCCGACACCCAGCCGGCGGTGCGCGATCCGGGGGGCCAGCCGTTCCCACCCGCGCCGGTCCCCTGCCCGCTCGTCCACTACCACGAAGTCGTTGCCCAACCCGTGCATCTTGACGAAGGGAATGCCCATCGGCGGCTCCTCCTCAGGGCCGGGCGTCCGGGGGAAACCGCAGCCCCAGTCGCGAAAAGAACTGTCTCACGAGCCGGTACGTGATACCCCACAGCACGGGCCGGTGGGGTTCCGCCAGGCGCACCGCCGGCTCCGGCTCGTCGGCCCCGGAGAACCGTGGGCGAAGCGTCAGGTGGCGGCTCGGGTCCAGGAACACGCCCAGGGGGACCCAGAAGGCGTGGGCCACCTCGTGGTTCGGGCGGAGGGGCTCCCCGCCCCCTACCGCGTAGGCAAAACACCGGACCGTCACGGGCAACCGGTCGCCGCACACCGTGCCCACCTCCCCCGCGAACCGCGAACCGCGCAGGTCCAGGCCCACCTCCTCCAGGGTCTCGCGCTCGGCCGCGGCCCGCGCGTCCGGATCCGACGGCTCCAGGCGCCCGCCGGGGAAGGCCAGGTGCCCCGACCACGGGTCCCCTTCCTTCCGGGCCCGCTCGATGAACAGCATCTCGGGCCCGTCCGGGCCGGGCCGCAGAACCAGGGCCACGGCGGCCCGGGTGGTGTGGGGGCAGATCCCGGGCTCGGGCGCGCGCCCCGCGGCCAGGCGCCGGCACACCTCGTCCAGGGAAAGGGGAAAACCGGGATGATCCATGGCATCCGCTCCGCCGGCCGCGCCTTGCCCCGCCCGAGGGGGCGGTGCTACAGTCCGGTCCATCCACCCTCCCCGGGGGAAGAACCATGGAGGAGCCGATCCGCGATCCCGAAGCGGCCCGCCGGCTGGCCCGCACGATTGTAAGCGACCTGGCGGCCTACCACAAAGACGAGGTGGAACGGGGAATCGTGGAGGACTCCCTGTTCCAGGTGCTCGCCGAGGCCATCGAGGAGGGGCGTCGGCACTACCGGTCCCGGGTGAGCCCCGAGATCTACCGGATGGGCTTCTACGAAAAGGCCCTCGTGGACTTCCTGCTGAAACCCTTCGGCCGGATCAAGAGCCGGATCTGGTAGGGGAGCCCTGGGGTGGACGCGCGCGCGCCCTCACACCCCGGCCGGTTCGTCCTGACCGTGCCTCCCCATGCCCGGGGGGAACGCCTGGACCGGTACCTCGCCGGGGCCTGCCCGGGGCTCACCCGCTCGCGCATCCAGAAGCTGATCCGGACCGGCAGGGTGAGCGTGGACGGGAGCGGGACCGCCCCCGGACGGCGGCTCCGGGGCGGGGAATCGGTGGTGGTGGAGATTCCCCCGGCGGAACCGGCCTCCGCACGGCCCCAGCCCCTGCCGGTGGAGGTGGTGTTCGAGGATCGGTGGCTCGTGGTGGTGGACAAGCCCCGGGGCATGGTGGTGCACCCTGCGCCCGGACATCCGGCCGGAACCCTGGTCAACGCGCTGCTCCACCGGTGCCGGGACCTCTCCGGCGTGGGGGGGGAACTGCGGCCCGGAATCGTGCACCGGCTCGACAAGGACACGACCGGGCTCCTGGTGGTGGCCAAGGACGACGTCACCCACCGGGCGCTCCAGGCCCAGTTCAAGGAGCGTTCGGTGGAAAAGGTCTACCTGGCCGTGGTGGTGGGGCACCTCCAGGGCGAGGGGGTGGTGGACCGCCCGATCGGCCGGCACCCGAAGGACCGCAAGCGCATGGCCGTGGACGCCCCCCGGGGGCGTCCGGCGTGGACCCGGTGGAAGGCGGTCCAGGCCCTTCGGGGCGCCACCCTGGTGGAGGCGTGCATCGGCACCGGACGGACCCACCAGATCCGGGTCCACCTGGCCAGCCTGGGACACCCGGTGGCCGGCGACCCCCTCTACGGGGGCGTGCGAAGGGCCCGGGGCCTGGGGGATCCGCTGGCACGGCGGCTCCTGGAGGGGGCGCCCGCCCAGGCGCTCCACGCCTGGCGGCTGGTGTTCGACCACCCCCGCACCGGCGAGCGCCTGCGCCTCGTGGCGCCGGTTCCGCCGGACCTGGCCCGGCTGATCACCGATCTGGGGGGCGAGGTGCCGGCGGGGTGACCGCCACCAGCTCGGCCGTGAACGCCCCCACGACGACCTCGCTCTGGAGCTTCACGGGCATCCGGCGCCCGTCCTCGGTGAGCCAGATGAAGATCCGGGCGCCGGGGCTCTTTTTGAAGATGCCGCCGATGCCCTCGATCCGGGGCTCCACCTTCACGGTCCGGAACGTGCCGGCCGGGGTGCGCACGGTCTCGCGGCCGAGCACCGTCACCGTGCCGGTGACGAGCTTCTTTCCGTCGGTGATGTCGAAGGTCACGGTGCGGTCGTCGGGAAGGGCCATCGTGCGGTAGGCGTAGAAGCACGACAGGGGATCCTGCACCCCGGGCGGGACCAGGATCTCCTTGCGCAGCGAGCCGTTTCGGAAGTACCGGGCCGAGCCCCGCCCCGGGTCGAACAGCACCTCCACCCGCCGGGGTTTGCCCCACCCCTCCTTGGCGTGCTTGAAGTACCGCAGGGGCCGCACGCTGCCCGGCAGCACGGTGGATTCCACCCGGTTGCGGACGGGGTAGAGGGCGTCGATGTACGGAAGCGTGCGGGCCTTGGCCCGGAACTTGATGCGGCCGCCCCCTGCGTCCAGCACCTCGAGGCTGGCGCGGGCCGCCGGGATCACCCCCCAGCGCACCCGGAACTCGAGGCGCTCGCCCACCAGGGCGCCCAGCCGGGGCGGCGGGGGAAGCGCCGCGGCCGCGCCGATCCAGAGCGCGGCCACGAGGCAGAAGGACGGGACGACACACCGATGTTTCCGCACGGCCCCAGCATAGCCCACACCGGGGGCGACGCGCATCCCCTTGGGGAGCGTTCCCCCCTGCTGGCCGGGGTGCCCGGGTTGATCCACGGGTTCACCCTGAGGGACGGCGGCGACTTCCGGGCCGGCCCTCCCCCGGGCTGGACCCGGGCCGCGGGCGCAAGCAGCCTGCGCCTCCTGGAGCAGGTCCACGGTGCGGCCGTGGCCTCTCCGGACGCCCCGCCGGGCCGGCCCCGGGCGGACGGATGGGCGGGCCGCCCCGGCCCGGGCGTGCTGCTGGGGATCCGCACGGCCGACTGCGTGCCGGTGATCCTCTGTCATCCCCCCACCCGCACGTTGGGGCTGGCCCATGCCGGCTGGCGGGGGCTGGCCGGGGGGATCGTGGAGCGGGTGCTCGAGGCCATGGGCGTTCCCGCCCGGCAGGTGCTGGCGGCCGTGGGGCCGGCCATAGGACCCTGCTGCTACCAGGTGGGCTCCGAGGTGGTGCGCGCCGTGGGCTTCCCGTTCGCCCGGCCGTGGCCCGGGCGGACCGACCGGTTCCGGCTGGACCTTGCCGCCGCGGTGGCCGACCGGCTTGCGCGCCTGGGCGTGCCCGGCCCCCGCATCGACCGGGTGGGCGGCTGCACGGCCTGCCACACCGACCGGTACTTCTCGTACCGGGCCGAAGGGGCGGGCACGGGCCGCCTCTGCGCGTTCGCCGGGTGGCGGCGGGAGGACGCGGAATGATCGTGCGGGGATGGCCCGAAGCCCGGCCGATCCGGCTCGTGGGGCTCACCGGGGGCATCGCCACGGGCAAGAGCACGGCGGCCCGCCGGTTCGCCCGGGCCGGACTTGCGGTGATCGACGCCGACCGGTTGGCCCGCGACGTCGTCCGGCCGGGCACGCCCGCCCTGGCGGAGATCGCGGCGGCGTTCGGCCCGGAGGTGATCCGGCCCGACGGCAGCCTGGACCGCGAACGGCTCGGCCGGATCGTGTTTGCCGATCCCCGGGCCCGGGCCCGCCTCAACGCGATCGTCCACCCCCGGGTGCACGAGGAGGCGGAGCGGCGCTTCGCCGAGGCCCGCCGGCGGCACCCCGGAGGGGTGGTCGTGTACGACGTGCCGCTCCTGTTCGAGACCGGGAGCGAGGGCCGCTTCGACCTGGTGATCGTGGTGTACACCCCGCGTGCGGTCCAGGAGGCCCGGCTCGCGGCCCGGGACGGCCTGGACCTCGCCGAGGCCCGCCGGCGGGTGGACGCCCAGATGGACATCGACGAAAAAGCCGCCCGGGCCCACGTGGTGCTTGAGAACACGGGCACACCGGCCGATCTGGAAGGGCAGGTGGACGCCCTGGTCGAGCGCATCCGGCGGCACAACGCGCGTTATGGGGTTGACAAACCGGGTGGGAGCGATTAGAAAGGCTCGCGGTACGGGCCTCCCGTGCCACACCCACCGGAGACGCCCCGTTTGGATCCTCTCCCACAGGGCTCGGTTGCTCGTTCCGGGGTTCGTCAGCGTCCAATAGATCCCAGCGTTTTGGTTGCCAGACCCTTTCACGGACCCTTCGGGTCCATCACGACCTGACCGGAGTACGTTCTCTCTTCCCGAGACCGATCCGCGTCTTCACGAGACAACCGCGAAACCAACTCTTCAACACCCACAAACCATCATGAAAAACGCCAAGACTGCCCAAAGAAAGAACAACAACAAGCGCGCGTGCAACGGAAACGCGGCGGTTCCCATGCACCTCCAGGAGCTGAAGGCCAAGCCCGTGAGCGAGCTCATGGAACTGGCCGAGACCCTCGGCATCGAGGGGGCGAGCCGGATGCGCAAGCAGGACCTGATCTTCGCCCTGCTCAAGGCGCAGGTGGAGCAGAACGGGTGCATCTTCGCCGAGGGCACCCTGGAACTGCTGCCCGACGGGTTCGGGTTCCTGCGGTCGCCCGACTACAGCTACCTGCCCGGCCCGGACGACATCTACGTGTCACCCAGCCAGATCCGACGGTTCAGCCTGCGCACGGGGGACACCATCGGCGGGCAGATCCGGCCGCCCAAGGACTCGGAGCGCTACTTTGCGCTACTGAAGGTGGACAGCATCAACGGCGACGCGCCGGAAAGGGCGCGCATGCGGATGCTGTTCGACAACCTGACCCCCATCTACCCCAACGAGCGGCTGAACCTGGAGGTGGAGGGCGATCCCACCAACTACTCCATGCGGATCGTCAACCTGATCGCCCCCATCGGCAAGGGCCAGCGGGGTCTGATCGTGGCCCCGCCCCGCACCGGAAAGACCGTGCTCCTCCAGCAGATCGCCAACGCGATCACCACGAACCATCCCGAGGTGACCCTGATCGTGCTGCTCATCGACGAACGGCCCGAGGAGGTCACCGACATGAAACGCTCGGTCAGGGGCGAGGTGATCTCCTCCACCTTCGACGAGCAGGCCCAGCGCCACGTGCAGGTGGCCGAAATGGTCATCGAGAAGGCCAAGCGCCTGGTGGAGCACGGAAAGGACGTGGTGATCCTGCTCGACTCCATCACCCGGCTGGCCCGTGCCTACAACACGGTGGTGCCCCACTCCGGCAAGATCCTGTCGGGCGGCGTGGATGCCAACGCCCTGCACAAGCCCAAGCGGTTCTTCGGCGCGGCCCGGAACATCGAGGAGGGCGGCAGCCTCACGATCATCGCCACGGCCCTCATCGACTCGGGCAGCCGGATGGACGAGGTGATCTTCGAGGAGTTCAAGGGCACCGGCAACATGGAGCTCCACCTCGACCGGAGGCTGGCCGACAAGCGGATCTTCCCGGCTGTGGACATCCAGCGTTCGGGCACCCGGAAGGAGGACCTGCTCCTGCCGCCGTTCGAGCTCAACCGGGTGTGGGTGCTGCGAAAGGTGCTGTCGCCCCTGAGCCCGGTGGACGCCATGGAGTTCCTGCTGGACAAGATGCGGGGCACCCAGTCCAACGCCGAGTTCCTGGAGTCCATGAGCGAGTAGGGGGGTCAGCCGAGTTCTTCGGCCATCAGGCTCCACAGCCACGCGCTGGTGCGCATCCCGGCCTTCAGGTCCGCGAGGTGGAACCGCTCGTCCGGGCCGTGGGCACGGTCGTCGGGGCGGCCGAATCCCACGAGCACCACGGGTGCGCCGAGCAACCGCTGAAACACCTCCACCACCGGGATCGTGCCCCCTTCCCGGATGAGCACGGGCTCCGCCCCGAACCCCCGGCGCAGGGCCTCCAGGGCGGCTCTCACCGCAGGGCCGTCCGCCGGGGTCAGCACCGGCCGGGCCCCGTGGAGCCGTTCGACCTCCACGCGGCATCCCGGGGGCACCAGTTCCCGGATGCGGGCCTCCACGGCCCGAGCCACCTCCTCCGGGTCCTGATCCGGCACGAGCCGGCACGAGACCTTGGCCCGGGCGACCGCAGGGATCACCGTCTTGGCACCCGGGCCGGTATGGCCCGCGACCAGGCCGTTCACATCCAGGGTGGGCCGGGCCCACAGCCGCTCCAAGGCCGAGTAGCCGGCCTCCCCCGGAAGCGCATCCACCCCCAGGTCGCGCCGGAGGGAGGCCTCGTCGAACGGGAGGCGTCCGAACGCCTCCCGCTCCCACGGCTCCAGGGGGCGCACCCGGTCGTAGAACCCGGGCACGGCCACCCGGCCCTGGTCGTCGTGCAGGCCGGCCAGGATCCGGGCGAGCGCGTTGGCCGGGTTCGGGGCCACCCCGCCGAAGGAGCCGGAGTGGAGGTCCCGGCCGGGGCCCCGGACCGTGACCTCCAGGTAGACCAGCCCACGCAGCCCGTACGTGACCGCGGGCACGCCCGGTGCGAACCGGCTCGAGTCGCTCACGACCACGGCCGAGGCCGCGAGGCGCTCCCGGTTTCCGCGGATGAACGGCTCCAGGTGATCGCTCCCCGACTCCTCCTCGCCCTCCACCAGGAACACCGCGTTGAGCGGGAGCCGGCCGTGCACCCGGAGCCAGGCCCGGGCCGCGGCCAGGTGGCAGAACAACTGCCCTTTGTCATCCGTTGCGCCCCGCGCTACGATCTTCCCCTGCACCACCCGGGGCTCAAACGGCGGTCCGGTCCACCCGTCCGCCGGGTCGGCCGGCTGGACGTCGTAGTGGCCGTACACCAGCACGGTCGGCGCGCCGGGGGCGCCCCGCCACTCGGCCACCACCACGGGATGCCCCCCGGTGGGCTCCACGGCGGTGCGGAACCCCGCGTCCTCCAGGGCCGAGGCCACCCACGCGGCGCACCGCTCCACGTCGGCGGTGCGGGCCGGGTCGGAACTCACCGAGGGGATGCGGAGGAAGCCGGCCAGTTCGTCCAACAGGGACTCGAACTCGTCTTCCAGCCGGCCGAGCACGGCGCGCACGTCCATCCTCGCCCTCCTTTCCGGGCTGTTCGCGGCATCCAGGGCGGGATCATACCAAGGGGAGAGCCGCCATGGGACCCGAAGAACTGGCCGCCCAAGTGAGTCATCTGGTGTCCCTGCCCGAGGTGTGCCTGCGGGTGGAGGACATCCTGCGGGACGAGCGGGCCACCGCCGAGGACCTGGCCGAGGCGATTCTCACCGACCCAGGGCTCACGGCCAGGCTCCTGCGCATGGTCAACAGCGCCTTTTACGGCCTGTCCAGACGGGTCGAGACCGTCAGCCACGCCGTGACCCTGGTGGGGTTCGAGGAGATCCGGTGCCTCGTATGGGCGTCCGCCGCGACCGAGGCCCTGCGGGGGCTTCCGGTGGAAGGACTGGACGTGGACGCCTTCTGGCGCCACTGCGTGTTCTGCGGGAACGCCGCCTCCGCCCTGCTGGGCCGTAGGAACCGGAGGGGCCGGGAGGCCGACCTGGTGGCCGGGCTGCTCCACGATGTGGGCTGGCTGGTCCTGTGTCACCAGGTGCCGGACCGGGCGGCCTCGCTCCTGGGGATCTCGGGCGACGGCCAGGGGAAACGGCTGATCCGGGAGCGCGAACTGTTCGGGTTCACCCACGCCCAGGCGGGAGGGGCCCTGCTTCGGCTGTGGAAGCTGCCGGAATCCCTTTGGATGCCCGTGGAGTTCCACCACGAGCCGTGGGCGGCCCCCGACCACGCCGAGAGGGCCGCACGGCTCCACCTGGCCAATGCGACGGCCGTGGTGCACGAACCGTTTGCGCCCGGCGACGCCGACCCCCCGGGGGACGACTACCCGGCGGATCCCCGGGCGCTGGAGATCTGGGAGGCCGCCCCGGCCGAACTGGAAGAGGCCGCACACCAGGCCGGAGAACGGCTCCTGGAAACCATGGAGATCGTGTTCTCCGGGTATGCCACCGCCTACTGAGCCGTGGGACGCCTCCGCGAACACGAGATCGAGATCACCTTTTTCCGGGCCTCCGGGCCGGGCGGCCAGCACCGCAACACCCGCGAGACCGGGGTCCGCATCCGACACGTTCCCACCGGCATCGTGGTGACCGCCACCGAGCGGCGCTCCCAGGCGGAAAACCGCCGCGTGGCCCTGGAGCGGCTGGCCCGGGCCCTGGAGGAGCGCGCCCGCCGGGCCCGGCCCCGCATCCCCACCCGGCCCGGCCGGGCGGCCCGGGAACGGCGCCTCCGGGCCAAGCGCCTGCGGGCCCACAAGAAGCGGTGGAGAAGGCGCGTAACCCCTGAAGGCGACTAGCCCCCCTCGCCCCGGCCGCCCCTGGGATCGGGCGGGCCGCTTCGGCGGAGGGCGGGATAGGACCGGTAGAGGTGGTAGGCGCAGTCCGGACCCACCAGCGCCCGGGCCGCCTCGGGGGGGAGCCTGAGGCGGCCCTTGAGGACGAGGGTCCGGTACAGGTAGCGGATCCGCACCTCTTCGGCCCGGGGGTTCACGTGCCGCCCTCACGCGGCGAGGTCCGCCACCCGCGCGGCCAGCACCTCGCGGGCGTCGCGGGGCGAAAGGAACACGATCACGCCGCGGCGGCCGCCGTTCACGCCGATGCGGTCAAACGCCATCAGGCTCTCGTGGATCCACACCGGCATCCTCCGGCGCACCCCGAAGGGGCTGATGCCTCCCACGAGGTAGCCGGTGAGCCGCTCGGCCTCCTCGGTGGTGGCCATGCGGGCGGACTTGACCCCGGCCGCCCGGGCCAGCTTCTTGAGCGAAAGCTCCACGTGGCCCGGCAGGAGGCACTGGCAGAACCCCCGGTCCTCCAGGCGCACCACCAGCGTCTTGGCCATGGCCTCCACGGGCCACCCGAGCGCCTTGGCCGCGTACTCGGCCCCCTTGACCCTCAGCTCGTACTCGCGCACCTCGTGGGGAACGCCCCTCTGCCGCAGGAAACGAACCCCGAGGGGTACGGACATGGGAACCCCCTTCCATGCTGACCGCGGCGACACCCGCCATTCTACCGCACCCGGCCCTCGCTTTGGGGGCACCCCCCGCGACCCGGACGGGAGGGCCGGCAGCCTCCGAGAGTCTCACACCCGTCTGCCGCCGATGGCCGTCGCCGGCGAGCCGACGGCTGTTCGCCGCGCCGGCGCGACTCGCTTGCCGAGAAGCGATGGAACGCGAGCGTTCCCGGGCGGCCGATCTGCTGTTATAGTATCTGCCCCTCGCAGAGGCGACGGACCGGAAGCACCCACGGGGCTCGTGCCCCTGGCCGCCGGCGCGCACGCGGGGCGCTCGATGGGACGCGGTTTCGGGAGGAAACGGCCGTGGATCGGTTCCTGAGTCGGATCATCCGGGCGGCGAAGCTGGACCCCGAGCTGTACGAGGAGGTGGAGGCGGACCGCTCCGCCCTGGGCCAGGCCACCCTGGTGGTGGTGGCCTCCAGCGTGGCTGCCGGCCTGGGGGGCTACTCGCCGGGCGGACTGGTCGGCGGGGTGGTGGCCGCCCTGCTCGGGTGGTATCTGTGGGCCTACCTGGCCTACTGGCTGGGCACCCGGGTCCTGGCCGAGTCCCAGACCCGGGCCGACCACGGGGAGCTCTTGCGCACCATGGGGTTTGCCAGCGCGCCGGGCGTGGTTCGGGTTCTGGGCGCGGTTCCCGGGCTCCACTGGATCGCCCACGTGGCGGCGGCCGCCTGGATGATCGCTGCCATGGTGGTGGCGGTACGCCAGGCCCTGGACTACGAGAGCACCCCCCGGGCGGCTGCGGTGTGCCTGGCCGCCTGGGTGGTCCAGGCCCTGATCCTGTCCATGGTCTACAGCGTGTTCGGCGGCGTGGGGTCCTGACGGACCCCCGGGGTCAGGAGGACCCCTCCCCCTCGAGCAACTGCCGGACCCGCTCCACGAGCTCGGAAGGCCGGTAGGGTTTGTGCAGGAACCCGGCCAGACCCTTGCCGGCGAACCGGTTCACGGCGTCCTGCTCGTTGTAACCGCTGGACAGGATCACCTTGACGTCGGGACGGATCCGCCGCAGATCCCGGAAGGTCTCCTCTCCGCCCTTGCCCGGCATGGTCATGTCCAGCACCACGACCCCGATCTCCCCGGCGTGGCGGCGGAAAAGCTCCACGGCCTGGCATCCGTCGGCTGCCGTGAGCACGCGCAGCCCCCGCTCCTCCAGAGCCATGCGCGCCACCGAGCGAACCTCCTCCTCGTCGTCCACCACCAGCACGGTGCCCGAACCCCGCCACGCTTCCGCCCCCTCCGCGGAGGCGGGGGCCCTTCCGCGCGTCTGGTTCGTTCCCGAGGGTTCCGCGCACGGCAGCAACACCTTGAACGTGCTGCCCTTGCCGGGTTCGCTGTAGACCTTGATGGCGCCCCGGTGCCCCCTCACGATGCCCAGAACGGCGGCCAGCCCCAGCCCCCGGCCCGTGAACTTTGTGCTGAAGAAGGGGTCGAAGATCCTCTTCTGGGTGTCCGGGTCCATGCCGCACCCGGTGTCGGACACCTCCACGTACACGTAGAACCCTTCGGGCAGGTCCTCGTCCAGGTACGTGGCCTTCAGGTACTCCCGGTCCGCCCACACCACGCCGGTGGAGAGGGTGATCACGCCGTCGCGGTCGCCGATGGCCTCGGACGCATTGGTGACCAGGTTCATGAGCACCTGGCGGATCTGGGTGGGGTCCGCCTCCACGGGCGGAAGGGCCGGGGCCAGGTTGTAGCGGCACGCCACCTTTTTCGAGATGGAGGACTCCAGGAGGAAGGCCGTCTCCCGCACCAGCCCGTTCAGGTCGAGCCTCTCCACCAGGAACTGCCCCCGGCCCGAGTAGGCCAACATCTGCCCGGCCAGGTCGGCCGCCCGCACGGCTGCCCCTTCGATCCGCTTGATCAGGTCCCGGACCGGGCTCTCCGGAGGCAGCCGGGTGAGCGCCAGTTCCGCGTTGCCGAGCACCCCCATGAGCAGGTTGTTGAAGTCGTGGGCGATGCCCCCGGCCAGCACGGCCAGGCTCTCGAGCTTCTGGGCCTGCTGGATCCTGGCCTCCAGGCGCCGCCGTTCCGCCTCGGCCTTCCTGCGGGCGGTGACGTCCTCCACCAGCTCGATGAACCCGGCGGGCCGGTCCTCGTCCGCTTTCAACGGGATCGCACGGATGCGCAGCCGAAGCCCATGGCCGTCCGGCCCGGGCCGTTCGATCTCCATCTCGTGGGGCTCGCCGGTCTCCATGGCGCGCCGGCCGGGGCACTCGGGGCACACGGCACCCGAGTGCCGAAAGGCCCGGTAGCACTTGTTCCCAGGGAACGAGGCCGGGTCGCCCCCCAGGAGCCGGGCGTGGGCGCTGTTGGTCATCACCACGGTGAACTCCCGGTCCACCAGGGTCACGCCCACGTCCATGTTCTCCACGAGCGTGCGGTACCGGTCCCCTGCCTCCCGGATCTTCCGCGCCGCCGCCAGTTCCGAAAACGTCACAACCGTGAACACGTACACCAAGAGCTGGAACAACCCGGCATAGTCCTCGAACGGGTCGAGCGCCGGGGTGATCCCGCTCCATTCCAGGGTATTGCTGAGGTTGCGGAACAGCGTGATCCCGATGATAGCCCACAGGGCCGCCCGTCCGAGGGGTCCGAAGCGGCGATACCCGCGCTGGCACAGCCCCGGCACCGCCGCCAGCCCGAGAGCCAGGGCCACGACGTCGATCCAGGCCACGGGGTGCACGCCTCACCCTTCCCGCCCCGCCGATCCGGCCCGCCACGCCCACAGGGCCAACAGGCCGGAGCTCAGGGCGTAGCACAAGTGCTCCAGCACGTTGAGCAGCCTGGGGAACACGAACCCCTCGGCCACCGTGAACACCCAGCCGGCCAGGAGCACCCCGTAACTTCCCACGAACAGGCCCCTTTCCGGAAATCCCTCCAGGCGTCGCCAGTACGCGGCCAGGAACACCGACGCTCCCAGCCCCAGAAGGAGGGTGATCACCTCGTTCTGCTGGAACATACCTCTCCCTGCCCCACGCCTCGGGCGGACGCCCTCGCATCCAAAATCGTTCTCCCAGGAAAAAACCTAAAGCATTTCCTAGCAAAAGTTAAGAGCGAATTTCTCCAACGAAACGTGGAATAGGCCACCGCTCCCCGAAGGCACCCGGCAACCGAGGGCTCAACAGGTGAGGTGCAGGGCGGCGAAGGCGCGCCCGGCGGCCGCCAGCCGGTTGAACAGTTCCACGGCCCGGGCGGTGGGGGCCACGTGGACCCGGAATCCGCGGGCCTCCAGGATGCGAACGGTCTCGGGGGGGACGGCCATGGCCCCCGAGGCCCCCGTGCCGATCACCAGGACCCCGGGGGGCTCGAGGTCCTCCAGGTCGGCCGGATCCAGGCGGTGGCCTCGCCTCCGCCACCAGGGGCACCGCACCCCGGAGGGGGTGACCACCACGTCCTGCCGGTACTCGGTGCCGTCCACCACGATCCGCCCGAAGCTGTACGACGCGATGCGCATGGCCGGCGCCTCCGTCCCTCCCGGAGCATCGACGGGCTGTGATCAGCGTAGCCCTGCATCCAGGGCCGTCAACAGGCTCTTTCGTGACGGAAGCCGTTTTCGCGTGTACCCTTGACCCCGGTCAAGGCGTTCCGTACCGGGCTCGTGCACGGTGGGATACCATGGAAGCATCGGTCCGCGTACCCGACGTTCCCTCCCGCGAGGCCCCGGCCCTGCGGTCCCATCCCTCCAAGCTGTTCGTGGAGGTGACCACCCGGTGCAACCTCCGCTGCCGCATGTGCGTGAAACAGGCCGGCGGCGAAGAACTCGCCGAGGGGGACCTGGCTCCGGAGGTGTTCGAGGCGCTGACGCCCGCGTTTCCCCACCTCCAGGGGCTCATCCTCTCGGGCATCGGCGAACCCCTCCTCCACCCCCTCCTGGAAACCTTCGTCCGCCGGGCCAGACAGGATCTTCCCCCGGGCGCCGTCGTGGGCTTCCAGACCAACGGCGTGCTCCTCGACCACTCCAGGGCCCACCGATTGTTGGATGCCGGGCTCGACCGGATCTGCCTGTCCATGGACGCCGTGTCACCCACCACGTTTCGCCGGATCCGGGAAGGCGGCGAGGTCGGCGCCCTGGACCGGGCCCTGCGCGCCCTGGCCGCGGCCCAGCGCGGCCTGGGGCGGCGGATCGAGGTGGGAGTGGAGTTCGTGGCCATGCGCGACAACGTCGAAGAGCTGCCGGCGGTGCTCCGGTGGGTGGCGGAGCGGGGCGTTTCGTTCGTGCTCGTCACCCAGGTGCTGCCCTACGACGAGGGGCTCGTGGCCCAGGCCGCCTACGACGCCAACACCGACGTGGCCGTGGGGTTCTTCCAGCCATGGAAGGAGCGGGCTCGACGCGAGGGGATCGACCTGGACCGCTACTACGCGGTGCTGTGGAAGTACGTCAAGACCCCCGAGGAGCAGCGCATCGTGGACTTCGTGGAGGCCATGAAGGCCGACGCCCACGCACGGGACATCTTCGTCAACGTGCAGAAGATCCTGGAGCGGGACGAGGCCTGGCTGGCCCGCGTAGGGGACGTGTTCGACCGGGCCCGACTCGAGGCCCGTCGTCTGGGGCTGGATCTGTCCCTGCCGGAGGTGGTCCCGCGGGGGGACCGGCGGTGCGACTTCGTGGAGGAGGGGAGCGCCTTCGTGAGCTGGGACGGACGGGTCCATCCCTGCTACTTCCTGTGGCACGGGTACCGGTGCTTCATCAACGGCCGCGAGAAGTTCGTCCGGCCCCGGGTTTTCGGGGACGTGCGCGAGCGGCCGCTCCTGGAGATCTGGAACGACCCGGCCTTCCGGGCGTTCCGGCAGAGCGTGATCCGGTACGACTACCCCTTCTGCTCCGACTGCAACCTGGCCAAGTGCTGCGACTACGTGCAGGCCGAGGAGTTCGAGCAGGACTGCTACATCAACGCCGAACCCTGCGGAGACTGCCTGTGGTGCAAGGGCGTGTTCCAGTGCCTGCGGTGAGGCGGCCGCGCCGGCCGGGGAACGGGCCCGGGCCGGGGGAACCGGATCCTCAGCAACACCCGCCGGACCCGTTCGCCGGGGCTCCGGACCCCCCGGGGGGGACGGCCGGGAACGGGCCGTAGTGCACCGACCGGTCGCCCGCCACGCGGAAGTGGCGGCCGAACCGGGTCCGGGCGAGGATGGAGGCGGTGTTGCCGCACACCGGCTCCGGCCGGCCCGCGCGGAACACGTGGCGTTCGTCCAGGGCGAACCGGTGGGGATGACCCGGGACCGTGCCCCGGTACACCGCCACCTGGCCGTAGTCCTCGCACCGATCCTCGAGGTCGTCCAGCTTGAACACCCGCACCGTCGAGGACACGAACTCCACCATCCCGATCTTGGCCTCCACCTCCGGGTGTTCCAGCGCCAGGGGGGTGCGGCTCACCACCCGGTAGTCCGGGTAGCCCAGCCGGGCGAGCAGCCTCCGGAAGTCCTCCACGTACAGCGCCCCGGCCAGGCACTCCCCCAGGAGCATCGGATCCTCGCGCAGGTGGGCCGGCACGCGCCGCAGGGCGAACACGTCCGAGAACAGGAGCTCCCCGCCGGGTTTGAGCACCCGGAAGATCTCCGAGAACACCCGCTCCTTGTCGGGTGACAGGTTGATCACGCAGTTGGAGATCACCACGTCCACGGACTCGTCTTCGATCCCCGCCGCGGCCAGGTCCTCGATGTACCCGTGGCGGAACTCCACGTTGGGCTCCGGGAACCCGAACCGCTCCATGTGCGCTTCCACGTGCCTGCGGGCCACATCGAGCTGCTCCTCGGTCATGTCCACCCCGATCACCCGGCCAGCCGGGCCCGCGAGCTTGGCCACCACGTACGCGTCGCGGCCCGTGCCGCAGCCCAGGTCGAGCACCGTGCACCCCTCGACGGCCTCGGGGATGGGGGAGCCGCATCCGTAGAACCGCTCCAGGACCTCCGGCTCCAGAAGGGCCAGGATGTCGCGCTGCCACGGCGGGGCGGCCTCGGCCGCACAGCACGCGCTGGTCCGAAGGTCCTGGGTTCCCCCCAGCACCTTTCCGTAGTAGTGCCTCACCTGGTCCCGAATCCCGGACGCCTCCATCGTTCCCTCCACTCGGCTCCACCGGATCCACGGGTCGGCCCCGAAGGTTAGATTCCGGCGGGGGACCCGGGTCACACCGGCTGGCGCTCAGCGATGGAGCGCCGTTTTGTGCACCGGAACATTATGGGATTCTCACCCCGAAAGAAAAGCCCTCGAATCAACTTTGATCTGGGTCAAGGATTGCGCGTTCAATATATCACAAAATGGCTCCGGATCTCGGGGGCCTGGATTCCGCATGTCGCCCGGCACCGCCGCTCCAGAGGCGACGCCTCCTTCTAGGATGGAACCAGGAAAGCGAAATGTGGTGCCCCTATTTGTGACACTTCACACGTGCCCGCCCCGTGGGTGTTGCCAGAGCTCAAAAAGGCCGATCCATGAACTCGTGGATTCGGTTCGCCGACGGTTCCCCTACACCCTCCGACGGAAAGGAGAGATTCATGGGACGCACGACCGTATGGGTCACCGGCGTGGCACTCGCGTTGTTCACCCTGTCCCTGTGGGGGCTCGGGACCCCAAATGGAGGCGTGGCCTCCGACACGGCAGAACGGGGCCCGCGGATCCAACCCTTTGAATCGCGCAGCTCCGTGTGGGGTCGGTACTATCCGCACCAGTACAGGAGCTTCATGGAAACCCGGGAGAGCGACGAGATCGTCGACGTGCTCGAAAAGGCACCGGCGCTGGTGATCCTGTGGGCGGGCTACGGATTCTCGAAGGATTACAACGCACCTCGCGGCCACGCCTTCGCACTGGAGGACAACTTGAACACGTTGCGAACTGGAGCGCCCGTAGACGGGAACTCCGGCCCCATGCCCACCGCGTGCTGGACCTGCAAGTCTCCGGACGTCCCGCGCCTGATCGCCAGGATCGGGGAGAAGGACTTTTTCACCGGGAAGTGGGCGAGGCACGGGGGAGAGATTGCCAACCCCATCGGGTGCGCCGATTGCCACGACAGCCGGACGATGGACCTGGTAGTCCCTCGAGCCTACTTCGAGCGGGCCTTCGAGGCGTACAGCGGCCGGAAGTTGTCCGGGGTGAGCCAAGAGGAGATGCGGACCCTGGTGTGCGCCCAGTGCCACTCGGAATACTACTTCAAGAAGGAACCCTGGAAGGATGCGGACGGAACGGAGAAGATCGCCGCGGTCGTCACGTTTCCGTGGGACAAGGGCCTGTCGGTCGAGGCGATGGAAGCGTATTACGATGAACGGAATTTCGCGGACTGGACCCACAAGCTGAGCAGGGCGCCCATGCTCAAGGCCCAGCATCCAGGTTACGAAACCTTTGTGACTGGTGCCCATGGCCGCAACGGGGTCACCTGTGCCGACTGCCACATGCCGGAACGAACCGAAGGGGATGTCACCTTCACGTCCCACCGGGTCGGCAACCCCCTCGATGACATGGAAAACACGTGTATGAACTGCCACGACGTTAGCCCGGAGGAGCTCCGGAGGGAGGTCGAGCGCAAGCGGGAGCGGCGCGACCAGCTGTCGCGCATCGCCATGGACGCCCTGGCTCGGGCCCACCTGGAGGCGGCCAAAGCCTGGGAGCTTGGGGCTGCCGAGAGCGAAATGAGCCCCATCCTGCGGGAGATCCGGCATGCCCAGTGGCGCTGGGACTATGCGGCAGCGGCCCACGGCGCGTTCTTCCACGCCCCCGAGGAGGTGCTTCGGGTGCTCGGCACCGCCATCGACAAGGCCCAGGCGGCTCGCGTGAAACTCCGGGCCGTTCTGGCCAAGTACGGCGCTCCAAACTATCGGGTGCCGGATTTCTCGACAAAGGAAAAGGCCCAGGCGCTGATCGGGTTGCCCTACCGCAAGCTGGTGGAGGAGAAGAAGCGCTTTCTCAAAGGGCTTCGCATGGAATGGTTCGAGCGTGCCAAGGACAAGGGCATTTTCGATCCGGCCTCTCGCGAAGGGATCGTGGACCGGACCTCGTATCTGTGACCCAGGCCCCCGCTTTCCACCCGCATCGGCTGGCGAAGGGGGCCGGCCTCGGGCCGGCCCCCGGTGACCGGGGACTTCTCTGCCGAAGGGCCGGGGAGCATCCATCCGCGAAGAAGCGTTGACGCCAGGCGCAAAGCGTTCCACGATAGGGGCCGACACGACCTGCCGGCACGCCGAAACCCCACAGGAGGAAGCGGTGCGCGACTTCAACGACGCCGACCGGGCCAAGAAGCGCCGCAGGATCACCTTGCCCGAAAACCCCGGCAACCTCCCCCCGGACGCCCTGGCCCGACTGGAGGCCGCGGTCCGGCAGGCCGCCTCCGGCGGGCACCTCTCGTGTCCCCGGGGATGGCGGGTCGCCCGGGACATGGGCGTCTCCAGGCTGGACGTGGGCGCCATGGCCGACCGGCTCGGCATCCGGATCACCGACTGCCAGCTCGGCTGCTTCAAGGTGGACAAGACCCCCTACGATCCCGGGGGCGCGGAACCGCCGTCCGAAGAGGTCGTCCGGCGCGTGCGCGAGCTCCACGAGCGGGGGGAGCTCACCTGCGCCAACGTGTTCGAGCTGGCCCGGGAGCTGGACCTCCGGCCCCGCACCGTGGCCGACGCGGCCAACGCCGGGGGTTACAAGCTCCGGCAGTGCCAACTGGGTTGCTTCTGAGGCCCGAAGGGGCTCTCCCTTCCCCGGGGAAGGCCGGGCCTTCTCGCCGCGGTCCTTCCCCTTTCCCCGCCCCCTTCCGCCAGGGCGGGGTATCCGGGCGGTTCCTCCGGGACGGGAAGGCGGCGGAGGCCACCACGATCCAGGGACGCCCTTGGCCGAAGGCGACACCGTTCACAGGATCGCGGCTGCGCTCGCCCCGGCCCTGGAGGGCCGGGTGTTGGTGTGCGTGCGCACCCGGGGCACGCCCCGGCCGGACCTCGCCGGCCGGCGGGTGGCGGCCGTGCGGGCCCACGGAAAGCTCCTCCGCATCGAGCTCGACGACGGAAGGGCCCTGCGCTGCCACCTGGGCCTGAACGGCTCCTGGCACCGGTACCGGGCGGGCGAGCCGTGGAAGCGGTCCGCGCGGGCCGCCGGGCTGGTGCTGGAGACGTCCGATGAGACGTTCGTGTGCTTCCGGCCCCGCGACGTGCGGGTGGTGCGCGGTGCCGGCCCGGGGCCCGTGGGGCCGGACCTGCTGGCCCCGGGCACGGACCCGGGACGCCTCCCCGCCCGCGCCCGGGCCCTGTGCCCACCGGAGGCCCCGGTGGCCGACGTGCTCCTGGAGCAACGGGTGGCCTCGGGCGTGGGAAACGTGTACAAGAGCGAGATCCTGTTCCTCGAACGGGTGGCGCCGGACCGACCCCTCGCCCGGGTCCCGGACCGGGTCCTGTGTTCCCTGTTCGCCCGCGCCCGGGAGCTCCTGCGCCGGAACCTGGGGCCTGGGCCCCGCACCACCCGCTTCGACCCGGACGGCCGGGGAAGGCTGTGGGTGTACGGCCGCCGCGGCCGTCCGTGCTTTCGGTGCGGCGAACCGGTGCGCTCCGCCCGGATCGGACGGCACCTGAGAATCACCTTTTGGTGCCCACGCTGCCAGCGATGAGAGGAGCCGGGCCTTCGCAAACGGAGCGAAGCGTGCCACACTGGGGGACATGCATTCCGGCGCGGATCGGCGGAGGGCCGCGATGGTAGACGGCACGGTCTCGGGGGAAAGCGTGCGTGGCCGGTCGGTGGGGATCCTGTGGGTGGATCCGGAACAGGGCGTGCGTTGGGTGAACCCGGGGGGGCGGGAATGGATTGAGCGGCTAGGTGGAGCGGTCGACGGCTGCCGCCCGGCCCTTCCCCCGGACCTGGAGGCCCTGGTGGTCCGGTGCAGGGAGGCAGGCCGGGCCGAGCGGGTCCTGGGCAAGGGGTTCCACCGGGTGGTGTGCCGCGCCGAACCCGTGGACCCGCACGGTGAGGTCGTGGTCACCCTGGTGCCGGCTCCGGCCGGCTCCTGCCGGATGGCGGTGCACCGGCAACTCCAGGCGATTTTCGACCTGAGCCACGACGGGCTCTGGATCATCGACGGCGAAGGGTTCATTGCCAACCTAAACCGTGCGGCCGAGCGACTCAACGGCATCCAGGCGACCGACGTGGTGGGCCGAAACATCGACGAACTGGTGCGCCGTGGGGTGATCGACGTCTCGGTCACCCGCACCGTGCTGTCCACGGGTCGACAGACCAGCATGGTCCAGTTGGCTAAGCGCACGGGCCGGAAGTTGCTGGTGACCGGCACGCCTTCGTTCGGCCCGGACGGCCGGATCGACTTCGTGGTGGTGAACGAGCGGGACATCACCGAGTTCAACGAACTGACCGTACAGCTCGAGGAGGCGCGCAAGGCCAACGAACGGCTCCAGGCCGAGATGGCGGCCCTTCACTTGCGGGAGGCCGCCGAGGCCGGCATCGTGGCCGAAAGCCCGCAGATGCGCGAAGTGGTGCGTGTGGCCTTGCGGCTGGCCCAGAAGAACGTCTCGAACATCCTGATCCTGGGCGAGTCGGGCACCGACAAGGGTGTGCTGGCGCGGTTCATCCACAGCCAGAGCCCCAGGAAGGACAAGCCGTTCATCCAGATCAACTGCGCCGCGCTCCCGGAGGCCCTGCTCGAAGCCGAGCTGTTCGGTTACGAGAAGGGGGCGTTCACGGGCGCGGCCGACGAAGGCAAGCCCGGTCTGCTGGAGGTGGCTGACGGCGGCACGCTGTTCCTGGACGAGGTGGGCGACATGCCGTTCTCGATCCAGGCCAAGATCCTCAAGTACCTGGATGACCACGAGATCCGGAGGCTGGGGAGCACGCGGACTCGGGTGTCCCGGTGTGCGGTGATCGCGGCCACCAACCAGGACCTCTCCGAACTCGTCCGCCAGCGCCGGTTCCGGCACGACCTGTTCTATCGGCTCAACACCTTCACGGTTCGCCTGCCTCCGCTACGGGCGCGCCGGGCCGACGTTCTCGCCCTGGCCCAGCACTTCGTGAAACGCTACAACGAGCTGTACGGCACCGACAAGCGGCTGGGGCGGCGGGCGGCCGAGTGGTTGTTGCGACACGATTTTCCGGGCAATGTGCGGGAACTGGAGAGCCGAATCAAGAACGCCGTGGTCATGAGCGAACAGACCGTGCTGGACGACCATCTGGTGGGGGCGGGAGATCCGGCGTCCTCGCCGCCTCCAGGGTCCCGCCCCGGAACCCTGGAGGCCGAACTGGCCCGGGTGGAACGCCGCCTGCTCCAGGAAGCCGCCCTGGTGTGCCGGAGCACCCGCGAGATGGCCCGGTATCTGGGCACCAGCCAACCCACCGTGGTGCGCAAGCTCAGACGACATGGCATTCCCCCTCCGGCATCGCGCTCCCCGATGCACAACTGAATCGAACTTTTCCTTCCTCACCCTCCAAGGGAAACGCGTTTTGATTCAAAGCCGGATCATATCCGGATGCCGCCTACGGTAATTCGATTCATTTTTGGATCGACAGACCGGCCGCCAGGGCGGGCACATCCACGCAACCGTTTGAAACAACGAGACAATTCGTTCCGCCCTCCTCCTGGCACGGCGGTTGCTGCGGCCCCTCCCAATACCGGCTCGTGGCGCGCCCTTTTGGGCGCATCGCAGGAGGAGGTGCCATGGCGCAGACCAACGCCCAACTCATGGAACGCCGTCTCCGGGCCGTGCCCCGGGGCCCCTTCAATGTGGGCGACCGGTTCGTGGCGCGCGCTTCGGGGGGCCGGATCGTCGACGTGGAGGGCCGCGAGTACATCGACTTCGCCGCCGGAATCGCCGTGGTGGGCACGGGTCACGGACACCCCGAGGTACTCGCCGCCGCCCGGGCGCAGATGGATCGGTTTGTTCACACATGCTTTCACGTCGTGCCCTACGAACCCTACATCGCCCTGGCCGAGGAGCTGAACCGGCGCACCCCGGGGACCCACGAGAAAAAGACCTTCTTCTGCAACAGCGGCGCCGAGGCCGTAGAGAACGCCGTCAAGGTGGCCCGGCACTTCACTGGCCGGCCCGGCGTCATCTGCTTCCACAACGCCTTCCACGGCCGCACGCTGCTCGCCCTGTCGCTCACCAGCAAGATCAACCCGTACAAAAAAGGGTTTGCTCCGTTCGTTCCCGAGGTGCACCGCGCACCGTACGCGTATTGTTACCGGTGCCCGTTCGGCGCTCCCGGCCCGGAGGCGTGCGGCCTGGAGTGCGCCGCCTCCTTGGAGGACATGTTCGTCACCGGCGTGGATCCCGAATCGGTTGCGGCCCTGATCCTAGAACCCGTGCTGGGGGAAGGAGGATTCATTGTGCCGCCGGCCGCTTTCGTGCAGCGGGTGTGCGAGATCGCCGCGGGCCACGGGATCGTGACGATCGCCGACGAGGTGCAGACCGCGTTCGGCCGTACCGGCCGGTTGTTCGCCTGTGAGCACTTCGGGGTGGTTCCGGACGTAATCACCACCGCCAAGGCCTTGGCGTCGGGATTCCCGCTGAGCGGGGTCACGGGTCGGGCCGAGATCATGGACGCACCCCAGGTGGGCGGCCTGGGCGGCACGTACGGGGGGAACCCGGTGGCGTGTGCCGCGGCGCTCGCCACCCTCCGGGTGATCGACCGCGAGGACCTGTGCCAGCGGGCGGAGCGGATCGGCGCCCTCATGCGGGCCCGCCTCGAGTCGTTTCGGGACCGTTTTCCCCTGGTGGGCGATGTCCGGGGGCTGGGCGCCATGGTGGCCATGGAACTGGTGAGCGAGCGCACCACCAAAGCGCCGGCCGCGGAACAGACGAAGGCGCTGGCCGCGTACGCCCTGGAACACGGGGTGGTCACCATCACGGCGGGATCCTACGGGAACGTGTTCCGCCTGGCCCCACCGCTCACGATCCACGAGGAGGATCTCGTGCGGGGGCTGGAGGTGCTGGAACAAGGACTGAAGACCCTTTCCGGATAGGCAAGGGGTTTCTCCGTTCACGCGGACCACGGAAAAGGAGGTGCGGGATGAGACGGTTGGCGCTAACTCTCGGAGCCGTGATCCTCGCGGGGGGCCTGGCATGGGGCGGAGGACAAAGGGACTATTTCAAGGTGGGGGTGATCACCTCGCTCTCGGGCGACCTGGCCACGGGCGGGAACGTCACGAAACGCGGTTACGACCTGTGGGCCAAGGCAGTGAACGCCCAGGGCGGCATCGAAATCGGCGGCAAACGCTATAGGGTGAAACTGTACTACGCGGACGCCCAGTCCGAACCCTCCCAGGGGGCGAGCGGGGCCGAACGCCTCGTCACCCAGGAGGGCGTGGACTTCCTGCTCGGCCCGTACTCTTCCGGGGTGACCCTGGCTGTGGCCCCGGTGATCGAGAAGTACCGGGTCCCCATGATCACGGGTTCGGCCGAGTCGCCGCTGATCTGGCGACAGAAGTTCCGTTACACCTTTGGTACGATTCCCCCGGTGAACTACACCGGATCGACACCTATCCACGTGCTCGCGGCCCTCAAGCCGACCCCGCGCACGGCCATCATCCTGGGGTCGAACGACGCGTTCTCCAAGGCCACGGCCGAGGCGTTCAAGGCCGCGGCCGAACGGATCGGCATCCGGGTGCTCAAGTACAACATCGTGCCGGCTGGCCAAGACCTGATCCCGCTGCTTTCCGCGGCCAAGGTGATGCGGCCCGACCTGATCGCGTTCGGCGGCCACGACGAGGAACTGATCAACCTGGTGAAGGCCCTTCGCCAAATCAACTACACCCCCAAGGCGCTGCTCATGCACTACGGCGTGACCGAACCGGCGTTCGTGGAAGCCCTGGGCAAGGATGCCGAAGACGTGTTCGGCGCGTCCGTGTGGACCCCCACACTGCACACCCGGGGCGAGATCCTGTGGAAGGACGCGGCCAGCTACGCCAAGGAGGCCGAGGCCACCTACGGGGTACCGGCAGACTACACCCAGGCCGGATGCTCGGCCGCGGGCATCGCCTTCCAGGCCGCCTTGCAAAAGGCCGGGGTCACCCCACCCCTGGACGACGCGGAGCGGGAGGCCCTGCTGACGGCCTTGGAGGAACTGGACATCCAGACCTTTTACGGCCGGATCCGGTTCGCCCGCGAGGGCCCGTACTACCATGCCAACGTCGGGCTGGACGCCCTCACGGTCCAGATTCAGGGCGGGGTGCCGGTGATCGTGGGCCCGGCCGAGTACGCCGAGGCCCAGGTCCGCTATCCCATGAAGCCCTGGAGTGAACGCTGACGCAGCCGGAACCACGGGCCGGAGGCCGGCTGGTCCCCGGCCCGTGGTGTGCTCGGGGGAATCTAAACCCTGGCAGGGAAGGAGGACGAGGTGCTTGCTCTGGTACCCCAGGCGATCCTGGACGGCCTGCTGATCGGAGGCATCTATATCACGGTGGCGCTCGGGTTCTCGTTGGCCTTCGGCGTGATGCACATCATCGACTTCGCCGTGGGCGAATGGATCATGCTGGGTGCCTTCCTAGGCTACTACCTCACCCAGTGGACCGGGGCCGACGCCTTGTACTTTCTGCCGGTGGTGTTCGGTGTGTTCCTGGCGGTGGGGTACGGAATCCAGCCGGTCATCCACCGGGCGGTGAGCGGCCGGCGCGGCAACCCGGTGCTCATGGGCCTGGTGTTCACGTTCGGGCTCATGCTCGCCATTCGCGGGCTGGGCTTGACGGTGTTCGGGTTCTTCAGCCACTCCCTCCGGTCGGCCCTGGCCGCCAAGTCCCTGTTCCTGGAAAAGGGAAGGCTGTTTCTCACCGTGCCGGCCATCCGCCTGGCCGGATTCGTGTACGCCCTGGTGATCATGGCCGCCCTGTACTGGATTTTGAAAAAGACCGATTTCGGCCTGGCGGTTCGGGCCCTGTCCCAGAACCGGGAGGCGGCCGGCCTCATGGGGATCGACCCCCGGCGGATCAGTTCCTGGGTGTACGGCATCCACGTAGGTGTGAGCGCCATGACCGGGGTGATCATCGGGTGCATCTTCACGATCAGCGCCCAGATGGGAGGCGAGTACACCATTCTGGCGTTCTTCGTGGTGGTGCTGGCCGGCATGGGGTACCTGGCCGGAGTGCCGTGGGCTGCGTTCCTGCTGGGGCTGGTGCAGTCCTTCTTCCTGATCTTCGGGAATCCCAGCTACACCATGCTCGCGGTGTTCGCCATCCTCTACCTGATCCTGCTCGTGTCCCCTCGGGGCCTGTTCGCAAGGGGGGTGTGACATGGGCCGAAAGACCCTGGCGGGCGTGGGCGCGCTGGGACTGGGGTTCGCGGTGCTACCCCTGGTCTCGAGCGACACGTTCGTCCTGCGCGTGGCCACCGAAGCCCTCATGTGGATCGGGCTGGCCATTTCGTGGGACGTGCTGGGCGGGTACACCGGCTACCTGAACTTCGGCCACGGGGCGTTCTTCGGCCTGGGCGCATACACTACGGCCCTCCTCATGATGAAGGCGGGGTGGCCGTTCTGGGCGGCCCTTCCGACTGGTGGGGTGGTGGCCGGCACGGCGGCGGTGGTGACGGGCATCCCCACGCTGCGGCTCCGGGGGGCGTACTTTGCCATCGCGACCTGGGCCATGGCCCGGGCCGTTCAGCAACTCGCCCTGGTACTCGAGGTGACGGGCGGCCCCGACGGAATGCGGCTGCCGCCGTTCCTCCACCCGCAGTTCTTTTATTACCTCATGTTCGGCCTAGTGGCCGCGCTGTTCGGGGTGCTGTGGTTCCTGCTCGAGCGGGCCTCCTTCGGCCTCAAGCTCAAGGCGATCCGGGAGGACGAGGAAGGAGCGATGGCTCTGGGGCTGAAGCCCACGGTGATCAAGGTGCAATCTTTCGTGGTGTCCACGGTGCCGGCCGGCATCCTGGGCGGGGTGTACGCCTATTGGATCACGTTTATCGATCCGGCCTCGGTGCTCGGAGACCTGGTGACCGACCAGGCCGTGGTGATGGCCGTGTTCGGCGGCCTGGGCACCCTGGTGGGCCCGGTGATCGGCGCGATCCTGGTGTTCGCGTTCAAGACCGTGTTCTGGGCGTACCTGGCCGACTTCCAGGTCTTGTACCTGATCGTGCTCGGGGTGATGATTGCGGGCAGCGTGGTGTTCCTGCCCGACGGGGTGGTTGGGCTCCTGTCCGGCTCGGGCGGCCGAAGGGGGCCGCCCCGAAAGGCCTCTACCTCCTCCGAACCCGGACCGGAGGCCCTATCATGAGGCCGGTGGTGCTCGAGGTGAACGGGGTCTCCCAGCGTTTCGGGGGGTTGTGGGCCTTGCGGGCCGTGAGCTTCCAGGTCCGAGAAAACGAAATCGTGGGGCTCATCGGCCCCAACGGGGCGGGCAAGACCACGCTGTTCAACGTGGTCAGCGGATACTGTCGCCCCACGGAGGGCCGCGTGGTGTACGAGGGCCGGGACGTCACCGGCCGGCCGCCGTACGTCCTGGCCCGGCTAGGCGTCGGCCGGACGTTCCAGGTGGTGAAGCCGTTTGCGGGCCTTTCGGTGCTGGAAAACGTAACCATCGCCTCGCTCCTTCGGCACCCGCGACGGCGCGAGGCCGAACGCCACGCCTGGAAGGTCTTGGAGTTCACGGGCTTGTCGGACCGCGCTCGGCGGCCCGCGGCCGGGCTTACACTGGGGGGCCGGAAACGGCTGGAGATCGCCAAGGCCCTGGCCCTGGAGCCGCGGTTGCTACTGCTGGACGAGGTGGTGGCCGGCCTCAATCCCACCGAGGCGGATCGGACCATCGAGCTCATCCTTCGGATCCGCGACCAGGGCATGACGATCCTGATCGTCGAGCACATCATGCGGGTCATCATGAACATCAGCGAGCGGGTGGTGGTGCTGAACTACGGCCGGAAAATCGCCGAGGGCCCCCCGGCCGATGTGGCCCGGGACCCCACAGTGGTCGAAGCGTACCTGGGCGAGGTGGCCGCATGAGCAGCCTGACCATGAACTCTGTGTCTGCGTTCTACGGGGACGTTCAGGCCCTGTGGGACATCTCGCTGTCCGTGTCCTCCGGGTCGCTCGTGACCCTGCTGGGGGCCAACGGCGCCGGCAAGACTACCACGCTGCGCACCATCTCGGGCCTGCTCCGCCCAGCATCGGGCCGGATCGTGTACAACGGACACGATGTCACGGGCCTTCCCGCCCATGAGGTGGCAGCCCTGGGCATCTCCCTGGTGCCCGAGGGCCGACAGCTGTTCCCCAAAATGACCGTTGAGGAGAACCTGCTCGTGGGCTCGTACCTCAAGCGGGCCCGGTCACACCGCCGAAGGAACCTGGAGCGGGTCTACGAGCTGTTTCCCCGGCTGGCCGAGCGGCGCAGCCAGGTGGCCGAAACGCTCTCCGGCGGGGAACAGCAGATGCTCGCCATCGGCCGAGGACTCATGCAGGAGCCGGAACTCGTGATGTTCGACGAGCCCAGCTTGGGCCTGGCACCGATCCTGGTCCGGGAGATCTTCGAGATCATCCGGGAGCTCCACAGGCAGGGACTGACGATCTTTCTGGTGGAGCAGAACGTACATTTCGCAATGAAGATCGCGGACTACTGCTATATCATCGAGAACGGCCGGGTGGTGCGGGAAGGAGACCCGGCCGAGCTGGAACAGGACCCGGAGGTGAGGCGGGCCTACCTGGGGCTGTAGGCAGGCTCCGGCAACGGAGGAACGCGATGAACGGATTTTTCGGCCGGATTCTCGTGGCGGATGCGACCTCCCGGACGGTGCGGGTGGAGCCCCTGCCGGTGGGGGCCGCGCAGGAACTCCTGGGCGGCAAGGGCCTGGGAACGCGGCTCCTGCGGGAGCACGGATTTGCCGGGGTGGACCCCCTTTCCCCCGACAATCCGCTGGTGCTGACGGCCGGACCGGTGGCGGGCACGGCCGTGCCCGGGTCGTGCCGACACGCCTTTTTCACCAAGAGCCCCCAGACCGGCTTCTACTGCGAATCGTACTCGGGCGGGAAACTGGCCGAGAAGATCACCCGTGCGGGGTTTGACGCCGTGGTGGTGACCGGCGCGGCCGACGGGCCGGTGTTCCTGGAGGTGTCCGGAGAGGGGGCGCGGTTCCATCGGGCCGAGGACCTGTGGGGCCGGGACTGCTACGAGGCCGAGGAGGCCCTGGTGGAGCGGTTCGGGGGACCGGCCCGGGCCGGGGCGTGCGTGGTCGGACCGGCGGGGGAGCGCGGGGTGGTGTGTGCCATCGTGGCCAACGACCGGTGGCGGTGCGCCGGGCGCACCGGAGCGGGCGCGGTGATGGGCGCGAAGCGCCTCAAGGGCATCGTCTTCCATGGCGGGGCGCGCCGGCCCGTGGCCGATGCCGACGGCATCCGGGCGTTCGCCCGCAGGACCACGGCCGAGCACCGGGACGGGCCAGCGGCCACCACGTACCGGACCTACGGCACACCCAACATGGTCTCGATCCTGAACGGGGTGGGAGCGTTCCCGGCCCGGTACTGGCACCGGGGGCGCGGCGAGCACTGGGAGCGGCTGTCGGCCGAGACCCTGCTCGAGGAACACGACGTCAGACCCCGGGCCTGCGCCCGCTGTTTCATGGCCTGCGGCAAGCTCACCCGGGTGAGGGGCGGTCCGTTCGAGGGCCTCGTGATCGAAGGGCCCGAGTACGAAACGATCTACGCCTTCGGGGGGCTGTGCGGCATCGAGGACCTGGGAGCCGTGGCCTTTCTGAACGACGTTTGCGACCGGCTCGGTCTGGACACGATCAGCGCCGGGAACCTGGTGGCGTTCGCCATGGAGGCCTCGGCCCTGGGGCGGATCTCCGAGCGGGTGCCCTACGGCGACGTGGAGGCGGCCCGCAGACTGCTCGGGGACATCGCCCGGCGGCAGGGCCTGGGCGAGGTGCTCTCGCGGGGCATCCGGGCGGCCGCGCGGGAGTGGGGCATGGAGGACCTGGCCGTGCACGTCAAGGGCCTCGAGCCCGCCGGGTACGACCCCAGGGTGCTCAAGGGCATGGGCCTGGCCTACGCCACGTCCGACCGCGGAGCGTGCCACCTGCGGGCCACCTTCTACAAACCCGAGCTTTCGGGCCAGAGCCCGCCCGACCGGATCGAGGGCAAGGCCGAACTCTTCGTGGACTACGAGGACCGGCTCACCGTGTTCGACACCCTGATCCTGTGCCGGTTCTACCGCGACCTGTACCCGTGGGGGGAACTGGCCGAGATCGTCCGGCTCACCACCGGCCTGGACCTGGGGGAGGCGGGCCTGCGGGAGGTGGCCCGACGGGTGGCCGACGAGGTGCGGCGGTTCAACGTGGAGGAGGGGCTCACCCTCGAAGACGACGGCCTGCCTCCCCGGTTCTTCGAAGAGGCCCTTCCGGAAACGGGCCAGGTGCTCTCGCGGGCGGACTTCGAACGGATGAGGGCCGAATACTACGCCCTGCGGGGCTGGGGCCCGGACGGCCGGCCCCGAAGCTGACACCGCCCCTTTCCCTGGCACTCCCCCGCGCGGCGGCCCCCTGAGACGTCTACGGCGCCGTACCCACAGACAGGGCCAGCCGATCGAGGACCTCCGCCCACCATTGCGGGATCCGAAAGCCCATCGGCGCTGATGGCGCAGACCCGTCACCCGGCCAGCTCGGCCTTCACGCGGATGCGGCGGTCCCGGCGGCGCTGCTCCTCGTTTCCGTGGATGCGCTCGGACAGGCCGTGCACGTAGATCAGGCCCTTTCGCCCCCTCGGTCCGAGGAGGACCCGGCCCATAAAGCGGCCCGAGAACGCAACCCGAACCTGT
This sequence comes from uncultured Thermodesulfobacteriota bacterium, assembly GCA_964491375.1. GTDB lineage: Bacteria > Desulfobacterota > Deferrisomatia > Deferrisomatales > Deferrisomataceae > CAZBGL01. The sequence continues at coordinate 34,477 of CAZBGL010000221.1, forward strand.
CCACCAAACCGGGGCCACTCCAGCCCGAGCCGGAGCCCAAGCGATGGATCGGGTTTCGCGGGAACCATCGTTTCCCGGGGCCTCGTTCTGCGGACAGGATCTGACCGCCCCGCCCGGTATCCTGATCCAACGGACCCAAACCTCCCTGAGGCCGGGCCATTGCCCCGGCAGGGCGCGTTGGGGTACGATCCGAAGGCGGGTTCACGCAAAGGGGGCGGGATGCGAGTCGTCGGAACCGCGTGAAAACCCAACGGCCACGCTCGGCAGGAGAGAATCCTGCGGGCGTGGCCGTTTTTTGTTTCTTCCAAGTGACTTCTCGCTCGGAAACCTCAGGGCTGCGGTGACGCCCTGCGAGTAAAGTCCAGGGGCGTGGTGTAAGAGGAGTGGGGAGGTCTTGAAACGGAAAAGACCATCGCGTCACCCTCCGTGAGAGCAACGACGTTGGGGGGGGGGAAAGGAGAGAAGACGCGATGGTCAAGAAAAGTGTAGGTGGCTGGGCAGACGTGATCAACTGGCTTGAGGAAAGCCACGGGGACGTGCTGCGGGCATGGCTGCTCCAGGCGGTGCGGGGCCTCATGGAGGCGGAGGTGGAGCGGATATGCGGGGCGGGGTACGGGCAACGTAGCGAGAGTCGGGTGAACTCACGAAATGGCTACCGGCGAAGGCGATGGGACACGCGACTGGGCAGCCTGGAGTTGGCGATTCCGAAGCTTCGGAAGGGCAGCTACTTTCCGCATTGGCTATTGGAACCGCGCCGCCGGGCAGAGCGGGCGTGGGTAGAGGTGGTGGCGGAGTGCTACGTGATGGGTGTGTCGACGAGGAAGGTGGAGCGGATCGCCGAAGCCTTGGGGATCGGGGGGTTATCGAAGTCAC
>CAZBGL010000222.1:0-15897 GCA_964491375.1 uncultured Thermodesulfobacteriota bacterium
GAGTACCGCCAGGGGCTTGTTTTCGCTCGCGGCCACGGCCTCGGTGGTGTTGCTCGGAGGCCGGTGTGCCGCTCGCGTGCGCGGTCGGGGAGCTCGGGAGGCGGCAGCCGCCTGGCCTTCCGGCCCCTTCGCAGCCCCGGGCCCCGGGCGGTGTCAAACCGAGTCCCCGTTGCGATCGTGGCGCGAGACGAAAGGACGCCCGTTGCGCCGGGGGAAGGGGGCGAGGGACCCGGACGGTGCTCCCACAGGCCGGGATCGCAGAGGGCCACCAGCCGTTGGCCTCCAGGTACCAGCGTCGCTCCGACGTTGACGAGCCGGACGGGTACGGGTAGGGTTTCGGGACCCGGAACCCGATCCGATCCACGGAGGCAGGCCATGGCGTGGTACGACGAGGACAGCGGGGGCTGGAGGGATCCGGCCGAGGTCCTGGCCGAGCTGCGCCAGCGGTTCGGCCGGCGCTTCGGGGGGGGCATGCTCGGTGTGGCCGTGGTGGTGGCGTTGGCCGTGTGGGCGGCCACCGGGTTCTACATCGTGAATCCCGACGAGGTGGGCGTGGTGAAGCGCTTCGGCCGGTACGTGTACACCACCGGGCCCGGTCCCCACTGGCACCTGCCCTATCCCGTGGAGACCGTGATGAAGCCCAAGGTGACCCAGGTGCGCCGGGTGGAGGTGGGGTTTCGAACGGTCACGGTGGGGCCGCCGGCGCGGTACCAGAAGGTTCCGGCCGAAGCCCTGATGCTGACCGGAGACGAGAACATCGTTTCCTGCGAGTTCATCGTGCAGTACCGGATCAAGGACCCGGTGGCGTTCCTGTTCAACGTGCGCGACCCCGAGGGCGCGGTGCGGGATGCGGCCGAGGCGGCCATGCGCGAGGTGGTGGGCCGCCACAGCGTGGATGACGTGCTCACCGAGAAGAAGGACCAGATCCAGGTGGAGGCGGCCGAAGTGCTCCAGGCCATCCTGGACCGCTACCAGACGGGGGTTCGGATCGATTACGTGAAGCTCCAGGACGTGTACCCGCCGGCGGAGGTGATCGACGCGTTCCGCGACGTGGCCAGCGCCCGGGAAGACCGGGAGCGGCTGAAGAACGAGGCCGAGGCCTACGCCAACGACATCCTGCCCAAGGCACGGGGCGAGGCCAAGAAGCTCCTGAACGAGGCCGAGGCGTACCGCGAGACCCAGATCCGGCGGGCCAAGGGCGACGCCGCGCGGTTTCTGGCCCTGCTCAAGGAGTACCAGAGGGCGCCCGACGTAACGCGGAAGCGCCTTTACCTGGAGGCGATGGCCGAGATCATGGCCCGGGCCCGGCTGGTGCTGGCCGACGGCAAGGCCTCGGGCACGGGCGTGTTGCCGCTCCTGCCCCTGGGCCGGGGTGCGGTGGAGGGACCCTCCGCCCGGGAGGGGAAGTGAGATGGTTGGTCGGCTGCTCAGAATCGTAGGGATCGTGATCGTGGCGGCCGTGCTGGCCTGGGGCACGGTGCTCTACACCGTGGACCAGACAGAGGTGGCTATCGTGCTGCGGCTCGGCAAGCCGGCAGGCGGGCCTCGAGGTCCAGGTCTCCATTTTCGGATTCCCTTCGTCGAGAGTGTTGTGAAATACGATACACGCTACCTGGAGTACGATGCTGAGGCTCGAGAGATCATCAGCCGGGACAAGAAGAACATCAAGGTGGACAACTACGCCCGGTGGCGAATCGTGGACCCGCTGCGGTTCTACCAGACCGTGCGGGACGAGATCGGGGCCCAGGCCCGTCTGGACGACATCATCTATTCGCAGGTGCGGGAACAGCTCGGCAAGTACGACCTCCAGGAGATCGTGGCCACCGAGCGGGCGGCGATCATGGAGGAAGTGACCCGGCTCACCGCCCAGGCCGCCCGCCAGTACGGGATCGAGGTGGTGGACGTTCGGATCAAGCGAGCCGACCTTCCGCCGGCCAACGAAAAGGCCGTGTACGCGCGGATGGAGGCCGAGCGGAAGCGCCAGGCCCACAGGTACCGCGCCGAGGGCGAGGAGGTGGCCCGGGAGGTCCGCTCCCAGGCGGACAAGGAGCGCTCGATCATCCTGGCCGAAGCCTACCGCAAGGCCCAGGAGATCCGCGGACAGGGCGACGCCGAGGCCACAAGGATCTATGCCGAGGCCTTCGGCCAGGACCCCGAGTTCTACGACTTCGTAAAGAGCCTGGAGGTGTACCGGGCGGCCTTCAAGGAGGGCGACGTCATCCTGGTGTCGCCCCGGAGCGAGCTCTTCCGGTACCTGGACCTGTCGGGTTCGGGCCGGTGAGAGTGCAGGACTTCACCTACGACCTCCCCCCGGACCGGATCGCCCAGTACCCTGCCGAGCCCCGGGACGCCTCCCGGTTGCTCGTGGTGCGGCGCGGGGCCGAGGGCGGGGTCGAGGATGCGCGGTTCCGCGACCTGCCCCGGTACCTGGAGCCCGGGGACGTGCTCGTGGTGAACGATACCCGGGTGATCCCCGCGCGCCTGTTGGGGCGCAAGCCCACGGGCGGCAGGGTGGAGCTCCTCCTGCTCCGCCGGGAGGGGGTCGGTGTGTGGGAAGCCCTGGCGAGGGCCTCCAAGCCGCTACGGCCGGGTGGCGAGGTGCGGCTGGGCGAGGCACGGGCACGGGTGGAGGAGGTGTTGGAAGGGGGGCGGTGCCGGATCCGGCTGGAGGTCCCGGGAGACCCCGACGCCTGGATCGAGCGCCACGGGCAGATGCCCCTTCCGCCCTACATCCGCCGGCAGGCCCCCGACCCCCGGGACCGCGCATGGTACCAGACCGTGTTCGCCCGGCCGGACCGGTCGGGTTCGGCTGCGGCGCCCACGGCCGGGCTCCACTTCACGGCCCGCGTGCTGGAGGAACTGCGAGCCCGGGGTGTGGAGCGGGTGGCGGTGACCCTGCACGTGGGGCTGGGCACGTTCCAGCCGGTCCGCACCGAGCGCCTCGAGGACCACCGGATGCACCGGGAGTGGTTCTGCGTGCCCGAGGAGACCGCGGCCCGGGTGAACCGGGCCCTCGGCGAGGGAAGGCGGGTGGTGGCCGTGGGGACCACCGTGACCCGGGTGCTGGAGCACGCGGGCCGGACCGGTCGGGTGGAGCCGGGCCGGGGATGGACCGACCTGTTCATCCGGCCCGGCCACCGGTTCCGGGTGGTCTCGGCCCTGGTCACCAACTTCCACCTGCCAGCCTCTACCCTGCTCGTGCTCGTGTGTGCGTTCGGGGGACGGGAGCGGATCCTGGCTGCCTACCGCCACGCGGTGGAGGCCGGGTACCGGTTCTACTCCTACGGCGACGCCATGCTGGTGCTGTGAAGGTGTGTCCCATGTTCCGGTCGGCGGACGGGCGGACGGAGGGCGAGCAGGAACGGTGCGGCTTGATCGGGCCGGGAAGCTCGCCCCGTTTTGAACTGCTCGGCCGGGATCCCACGACCGGGGCGCGCAGGGGGCGGCTCCACCTGCTCCACGGCACGGTGGAGACGCCCGCGTTCATGCCGGTGGGCACCCAGGCCACGGTCAAGGCCATGACCCCCGAGGAGGTCCGGGGGCTGGGCGCCGAGATGATCCTCGGCAACACGTACCACCTGTACCTGCGGCCGGGCCACGAGGTGATCCGGGAGCTCGGTGGGCTCCACCGGTTCATGAACTGGCCCGGCCCGATCCTCACGGACTCGGGCGGGTTCCAGGTGTTCAGCCTGTCCCCCCTGCGGAGGATCCTGGACCACGGGGTGGAGTTCCAGAGCCACCTCGACGGCAGCCGCCACGTGCTGACCCCGGAGAAGGTGGTGGCGATCCAGGAGGCCCTGGGCTCTGACGTGATGATGTGCCTGGACGAGTGCCCCCCGTTTCCGTGCGAGCGCGCCTACCTGGAGGAGAGCCTGGAGCGTACCCACCACTGGGCGGTGCGTTCGCTGGAGGCGCGCACCCGGCCGGAGTTGGCCCTGTTCGCGATCGTCCAGGGGGGCGTGGAGCCCGACCTGCGGCGTCGCTCCGCCGAGTTCCTGTCGGCCATGCCGTTCGACGGGCTGGCCATCGGGGGACTGTCGGTGGGAGAGGGCCAGGAACGAATGCTGGCCGCCGTGGAGGCCACCGTTCCCCATCTCCCGCCGGACCGGCCTCGCTACCTCATGGGCGTGGGCACGCCCCTGGACATCGTGGAGGCCGTGGCGCGGGGAATCGATCTGTTCGACTGCGTGCTGCCCACGCGCACGGCCAGGAACGGTCTGCTCTTTACTTCCCAGGGCAGAGTTGCTATAAAGCACGCTCGTTTCGAACGGGACCCCCGGCCCCTGGACGAGAACTGCGGCTGCTACACCTGCCGGAACTACTCCCGGGCCTACCTGCGGCACCTGTACAAGTCGCGCGAGATTCTGGCCTCTCGGCTCCATACCCTGCACAACCTGTACTATTACCAGAATCTGATGCGACGCATCCGGGCCGCCATTGAAGCGGGGGAGTACGGCCGGTTCGTGGCGGAGTTCCGCGAGCGCGAGGCCGGCGGGACCGATCCGACGGATGCACCCTCCAGGAGGTGACGTGATGGATTTCCTGTTTCCGGCCGTGGCCCATGCCCTGGGAACCCAGGGCGGTGGGGGTGGCGACCCGGGTCAGACCCTGCTCGGGCTCATGCCCCTGATCCTCATGTTCGCGATCTTCTACTTCCTGCTCATCCGGCCCCAGCAGAAGCGGGCCAAGGAGCACAAGGCCATGCTCGACGCCCTGAAGCGGGGCGACGAGGTGGTGACCTCGGGCGGCATCCACGGCAAGGTCACGGGGGTCACGGACGATACGGTCACCCTGGAGATCGCCCCCAACGTCCGGATCAAGGTGGCCAAGCCGGCCATCGCCAACGTGAAGAAGAGGGCTTGATTCGCCCGCGTCTCGGGCCCGCCGGACCCGCCGGCGGGCCTTGCCGTTCGTTTGCCCGGTGGTCCGGGCGCATCCGGAGGAGGCACGGATGTCCATGAGCCTGAAATGGCGGACCGTTCTGGTGGCCGCGGTGACGGTGCTCGGGCTGGTGTTCCTGCTTCCCACCCTTTTGGGCCCGGATTCGGGCCTTCCGGGTTTCCTGAAGGATAAGCGCCTGCGGCTGGGCCTCGATCTCCAGGGCGGGATGCACCTGGTGCTGGAGGTTCAGGCCGAGAAAGCGGTGGAACAGGCGCTGGTACGGCTCGCTTCGGACCTGAAGGCAACGCTGCGCGAAAGGCGGATCCGGGCCCGGTCGGTGGAAGCGCGGGCGCGGGAGATCCGCGTGGTGGTGCGCGACGCCCAGGCCGCCGACCGGTTGGTGGCCCTGGTGGAGGAGGAGTACCCCGGGCTGACGGTCCGGAAACAGGAGCCCGCGGGCAGCCGGGTGGCCGTGGTTCTGGGCCTCACCCCGGAAGAGGCCAAGCGGCTCGAGCGCTACGCCGTGGACCAGGCCATCGAGACCATCCGCAACCGGGTGGACCAGTTCGGCGTGGCCGAGCCGGTGATCGCCCCCCAGGGCGAGCGCCGCATCCTGATCCAGTTGCCGGGCATCAAGGACCCGGACCGGGCCATCCGGCTCATCGGGAAGACCGCCCAACTGGAGTTCCGGCTCCTGGCCGAGGGGGTGGACGTGGACAAGGCCCTCAAGGACGGTCCTCCCCCGGGCACGGAGATCCTGTACGAGCACCAGGTGGACCCGGTGACCCGGCAGGTGGTGGGACGGCGCCCCCTGGTGGTGCAGAAGCGCGTGCTCATGGGCGGCGACGTGGTGACCGACGCGCGGGTCCAGATCGACCGGCGTTTCAACGAGCCCTACGTGACCCTGAACTTCGACAAGCGCGGAGCCCGGATGTTCGATCGGATCACGGCCGAGAACGTGGGCAAGCGCCTGGCCATCGTGCTGGACGGCGTGGTCCAGTCGGCTCCCGTGATCCGGGAGCGCATCAGCGGCGGCCGGGCCCAGATCACCGGGCGGTTCACCCTGGAAGAGGCCCGGGACCTGGCCATCGCGCTGCGCTCGGGAAGCCTTCCGGCGCCCGTGAAGATCCTGGAGCGCCGCACGGTGGGGCCCTCGCTGGGACACGACTCCATCCGGGCGGGTCTCACGGCCTTGGCCGTGGGCGGTGCCCTGGTGGTGCTGTTCATGGCCGTGTACTACAAGGGGGCCGGCGTGATCGCGGACCTGGCGCTCATCATGAACCTGGTGCTCATCATGGGATGCCTGGCCCTGTTCGAGGCCACGCTCACGCTTCCGGGCATCGCAGGCATCGTGCTCACCATCGGCATGGCCGTGGACGCCAACGTGCTCATCTTCGAGCGGGTGCGGGAGGAGCTGCGCCTGGGCAAGAGCCCGGTGAACGCCCTGGAGAGCGGCTACGCCAAGGCGTTCTCCACCATCCTGGACGCCAACGTGACCACGTTCATCGCGGCGGCGGTGCTGTGGCAGTACGGAACCGGACCCATCAAGGGGTTCGCCGTGACGCTCTCGGTGGGCATCCTCGCCAGCATGTTCACGGCCATCGTGGGCACGCGGGTGGTATTCGACTGGATCCTGCGGCGCGGCAACGTGCGGCGGCTCAGCATCTGAGGCACGGAAGGGACGACCATGGAACTGATCCCCGCGGGCACGAACATCGACTTCGTGGGCAAGCGGAAGCTGTTCTTCGGGGTGAGCCTGGCGCTGATCCTCGTGGGGCTGGTGAGCCTGGTGGTCCGGGGCGGGCCCCGGTACGGGATCGACTTCGCCGGGGGCACCCTGATCCAGGTGAAGTTCCACAAGCCCGTGAAGACCAAGGAGATCCGGGAGGCCCTGTCCGGCGTGGTGCAGGGCAAGGCGGTGGTCCAGTCCTTTGGCGAGGACAACGAATACATCATCCAGTTGGAACAGACGACCGAGGAGCTGGAGGGCCTGTCCACCCGCGTGCGCGAGGCGCTGGCCAAGGCCATGGGGGACGACGCCCTGGAGATCCGCCGGGTGGAGATGGTGGGCCCCAAGGTGGGGAAGGACCTGAGGGAAAAGGGCCTTCTGGCGATCCTGTTCGCCCTGGGCGCGATCCTGCTCTACATCTGGTGGCGGTTCGAACTGCGCTTCGGCCTCGGTGCGGTAGCCGCGCTGTTCCACGATGTGCTGATCACGGTGGGGGCCTTTTCCCTGTTCGACAAACAGTTCGACCTGACCACGGTGGCCGCGCTCCTGACCATCGTGGGGTACTCGCTCAACGACACCATCGTGGTGTACGACCGGATCCGGGAGAACCGGAAGCGGCTCGGGGGCAAGGGCGACCTGGTCGCCATCGTGAACCGCAGTATCAACGAGACCCTGAGCCGGACCATCCTCACGTCGGGCACCACTCTTCTGGTGGTGGCCGCCCTGTTCGTGCTGGGTGGGGGCGTGATCCACGACTTCGCGTTCGCCCTCCTGGTGGGCGTGGTCGTGGGTACCTATTCGTCCATCTACATCGCGAGCCCCGTGGTGCTCCTGTTCGAGAAGCGGGCGGCGGCGGGCAGGCCCGCCCGGGCCGAAGCCTAGAGGACCGTGCGTCGCCGCTGGGCCGTCGGCGCGCCGGACCCTCGGGCCTGGGAGCGACTCTCCCAGGCCCTCGGCGTTTCGGCCCTGGTGGCGCGCGTGCTCGCGGCCCGGGGTTTTGGCGCGGACGGTCCGGAGGCCCTGGCACGGGTGCGCGCCTTCCTGGCCCCGCGCCTGGCCGACCTCCCCGATCCCCTCGGCATTCCAGGCATGGTCCAGGGTGCGGCCCGCATCGCGCGGGCCGTGCTCGGGAACGAGCCCCTGTGGATCTACACCGACTACGACGCGGACGGAGTGAGCTCGGCCGCCCTTCTGGCCGAGTTCCTGGAGGCGTGCGGGTTGCGACCGCAGGTGCGGCTACCCCGCCGTGACCGCGAGGGGTACGGGCTGAACCCCGAGGCGGTGCGGGAGATGGCGGCGGAGGGCGCCCAGGTGGTGGTGACCGCGGACTGCGGGGTTCGGGCGACGGAAGCCGCACGGGCCGCCAGGGTGCTCGGGGTGGATCTGGTGATCACCGACCACCACGAGCCCGGAGACACGCTCCCCGAGGCCGTGGCCGTGGTCAACCCGCGCCTGTCCGGCTCGTCCTATCCGGAGCAGAACCTGGCCGGCGTGGGGGTGGCGTGGAACCTGGCCGCTGCGGTCCGCAGGGAACTGCGCCGCGCGGGCTGGTTCGGACCGCAGCGACCCGAACCCGACCTGCGCAGCCTCTTGGACCTGGTGGCCCTGGGCACGGTGGCCGACGTGGTGCCGCTGACCGGCGTGAACCGCACACTGGTGGCCCACGGTCTGGCGCACATCAACCGCTCCCCCCGGCCGGGCCTGGTCGCCCTGGGCCGGGTTGCCGGCATCCGGGGTCCGGTGCGGTCGGGCACCCTGGGCTTTCGGCTGGGACCGCGGGTCAACGCGGCGGGACGGCTCTCGGGACCGGCCGAGGCGCTGGAACTCCTGCGCACCCGGGAGGCGGGGGCTGCCCGCCGTCTGGCCGCTCGGCTTGACCGGTTGAACCGGGAGCGCCAGGCCGAGGAGGCCCGGGCTTTGGAGCGGGCCGTGGAGCAGGTGGAGGCCGCCGGGTGGTGGCCGGAGCGGTGGAGCCTGGTGGCGGCCCCGGAGGACGAGGCCTGGCACGAAGGGGTGGTGGGGCTCGTGGCGAGCCGCCTGGTGGAGCGGTACCACCGGCCGTGTGTGGTGCTGACCCGGGTGGACGGGGGGTGGAAGGGGTCTGCCCGGTCGATTCCCGGGCTTCACCTGGTCGAGGCCCTTTCGGAGTGCGCGGATCTGCTGGAGCGTTTCGGGGGGCACCGGGCGGCCGCCGGACTGAGTCTGGGCGACGGATCCCCCGGGGCGGTGGAGCGCTTCCGTGAGCGCTTCGAGCAGGCGGTGCGGAAACGGCTGGCGCCGGGGGATCTGGTGCCGGTGAGCGAGGCGGATGCGGAGGTGCCATTTGCCGCTCTCGGCGTGGGCGCGGTGCGTGCCCTGGAGGCGCTGGAGCCCCACGGGCCGGGCAACCCCCGGCCTCGGTTCGTCACCCGCGGTGCGCGGGTGCAGGATGTGCGTTCCCTAGGGGCGGCCGGGGAACACCTGCGGGTGGGCCTGGAACAGGGCGGGACGCACGTCGAGGCCGTGGTGTGGCGGCCCGCCCGCGCTCTGCGCGAGGTGTTTCGCAAGCCCCGGGTGGACGTGCTGTACACCGTGGAAGTGGACACCTGGGCGGGGACGGAACGAGTCCGGTTGGTGGTGGAGGACGCCCGGGAGGCCAGCCGGTGAGCCTCGTCACCCCTCCAGGGCGGCACGTATCGCGGGCATGGCCCTGCGGGTCGCCGCACGGCCCTCCCGGATCGCCTCGCCGGCCCGCTCGAACTCCATGAGACCGATGTGGCCCAACCGGGGGGTGACCAGGGCCTCGGGGGGGTCGCCGGCCATACGGCTCCGGGTGATGCGGGCCTGCATGATGTTCACCGAGGCCATGACCACCTCGAACAGGCCGGGGCGGTCCCGGCCGGCGCGCATGGAGTCCAGGATCTGGGCGGCCCGCTCGCGCAGGCCCTCGGGTACCCGGGCCGCCGCCTGGCGGAGCCACTCGGCAACCGGCCCGTCGAACTCTTCGCCTTCTTCCCGCTCCCTCCGGTGCCGGCTCACGAGATCTGTGTTCAGGTCCACCGCGATCACCACATCGGCGCCCAAGGCCCGGCACAGCGACACCGGCACGGGGTTGGTGATGCCGCCGTCCACGTACCACGCCCCCCCGACCTGCGCGGGGGTGAACAGGCCGGGCACGGCCACCGACGCCCGCACGGCCTCGGACACCGGCCCCTCCCGGAACCAGACCTCCCGTCCGGTGCGCAGGTCCGTGGCCACCGCGGCAAAAGGCACCGGCAGGTCTTCGATGCGCGCCTCCTCCACCCTGCGCAGGAAGAACGACCGGAGTCTCTCTCCCTCGATGAGCCCCCCGCCCATCAGGCGTACGTCCAGGAAACGGATCACGTCCCACCGGGTCAGCTTCCGGACCCAAGCCTCCAGTTCCCGGAGCCGGCCCATGACATAGGCGGCACCCACGAGCGCCCCGATGGACGTGCCGGCCACCACGTGCGGCCGTATCCCGTGCTTTTCCAGCTCCCGGATGACGCCGATGTGGGCCCAGCCCCGGGCCGAGCCGCTCCCCAGGGCGAGCCCGATGCAGCAGGTGTTTTCCATGGAAGCGCTCCGTAGATCAGAACTTCACCCCGCGCACGCAGCGGCGGCCGTGTACCTCCGTGGGATACCGCCGGCACAGGTCGGGTTTGGTCTCGTGGATCCGGCAGCGGGCCGAATCCGGCCCCAGCCGTACCAGGAATGGGCAGTCTTCCAGCATCTCCCCGGTTTGGGGATCGCACCACAGGCGCCCATCCGGCGCGACCCGGACCAGGAGGTCGGCGCGTCCCTGCCGGTGCCAGCGCTCCAGGTCGTTCGCCGTAGCCCTGAGTTCGTGGCCGTACAGTTCGCAGCAGATCCCGCACGCCAGGCATCCTCGGCCCGGTGTGTCCTCTCTCCGGCGGTGTCGGAACCATCTGAGCAGACCCACGCCACGTCCTTTCCGGTCCCAGCTTGCCACAGGATCGGTCGTGGTTGTAGATTCGGGTCTTCGTCCCACTGGCTTGAACCAGGGAAGCAGCGTGGAACAAACGGCCGAACCCCGTTCGCCCCTCACCGCTGTGGCCTTCGCATACGCCGGGACCGCCGCCGTGGCCCTTCTGGTTCTTCCCCATCTGCGGTCCCCTCTGGAGCGGTTCGCAGCGCCCCACCACGGGGCCGTGGTGCTGGGATGGGATCCCGGCCGCGGCCTGCTCTGGGGGGTGGGGGTGGGGGCGGCGCTCGCCGCCGCAGGCCAGGCGGCCACACGGTTCACCGCCTGGGGTCGACGGCTCCAAGCCGTGATCGGCCGCCTGGTCGGGGGTATCCACCCCGCGGACGCGGTGCTCTTGGCCGCCTTGAGCGCCGCGGCCGAGGAGCTGGTGTTCCGGGGGATGTTGCTCCCGTATGTGGGGCTCTGGGTCTCGTCCGCGTTGTTCGGGCTGGCGCACCTGGTGCCGCGGGAAGGGTTGTGGCCGTGGTCGGCGTGGACCGCCGGGGCCGGGCTGGTCCTGGGATGGGTCGCGCTGCGGACCGGGGGGCTTCTGGCGCCCATGATCGCCCATTTCCTGGTCAACGCCGTAGGGCTCCTGCTCTTGTCCCGGCAGGACGGGTGATCGTCTCGGCCAGCCGCCGCACGGATGTTCCGGCCCTGTACTCCGGCTGGCTCCGCCGCCGGCTGGCCGAGGGCTACGCGCGGGTCCCCCACCCGTTCCGGCCCTCCCGAGTGCGCACGGTGGACCTGCGGCCCCGGCCCGAGGGAACCCTGGATCTGCTCGTGCTGTGGACTCGGGATCCCGGACCGGTCCTTCCCGACGTGGCCGCGTGGGAGGCACGCGGAATCCGTACACTCTGGCTGGTGACCCTCACGGGATACCCCGGGGCGCTGGAGCCGGGTGCCCCGGACCTGCAACGGGTAGTGCGGACCCTTGAGGATCTGAGCCGCCGGGTTGGCCGGGAGCGGATCGCCTGGCGGTACGACCCGGTGATCGAGGTGCCGGAGTTGGGCATGGATGCCGCCTGGCATGCCGAGAACTTTGCCCGGCTTGCCAGGCGGCTCGCCCCGCTTGTGGGCCGTTGCATCGCGAGCTTCTACGACCCGTATGCCGCCCCGGAACGCCGTCTGAAGCGGGCCGGCCTGTCGGCTCGGCCCCCGGAGGACCGCACCGGGATCGCGTTCGTCCTTGCGGCCGTGGCCCGCGAGCACGGTCTGGTGCTCCAGTCGTGCTGCGACGACATGGAAGCCGGGGGAGTCCCGGCCGGCGCGTGCATCGACGGCCGGCTCATCGACCGGCTGTGGGGCCTGGGCGTTGGCGATGCCCGTGACCCCGGGCAGCGGCCCAGGTGCCGGTGCGCGCCCTCGGTGGACATCGGCGTCTACAACACCTGCACCCACGGGTGCCTGTACTGTTACGCGGTGCGGTGCGCTCGAACGGCACCCGCCCGGCAGGACCCGGCGAGGGAGAGCCTGGGGTGAAGATCGGCTGGGAGATCGAACGCAAGTTCCTGGTACGGGCCGGAGCGCTTCCGTCCCTGCCGCGGGGCGTCCGGATCCAGCAGGCGTACCTGGGGTTCGAGCCGGTGGTGCGGGTGCGGGTGGAGGACGGGCAACGCGCGGCGCTCACGGTAAAGGGCAGGGGACTCGCGAAGCGGCGCGAGGTTGAAATGTCCATTCCTCTGGAAGCTGCCCACGCCCTGATGGAGTTACGGGTTCCAGGAACATGCGTTATTGTGAAGACCCGGCACCACATTCTCCACGGCGGGCACATCTGGGAGATCGACGTGTTCCACGGCTGCCTGCAGGGACTGGTGCTCGCCGAGGTGGAACTGCCCGACCGGGGAGATCCCGTGGATCTTCCTCCGTGGGCGGCCCGGGAGGTCACGGCTGATCCCTCCTTCCAGAACGCGAACCTGGCCCGCGCCGGCCGTGTGCCAGAGGGTGCGTCGCAGCAGGCTTGACCCGGGATGCCGTGAGGCTTCGTCCCCGTTCCCCTGCCGACAGAGGCTTCGGGGACCCGTTTTGGGGTTGCACTTCGCGGGGCGATATCCCACACTCGTGCGCCACCGGATCAAAGGAGGGACGGGCGGTGGGGAAGAGGGTTCTCGTCATCGGAGGTCTGGGGCTCCTGGCCGTGGCCGTGATCGCACTCATACGGGGTGGGCCCAGGCAGCAAGGGGTGGCCCGGGAGATCGAGCGGGCGCTGTGGACCCCAGGGCCCCGTGAAACCTTCCGTACGGAAATGGTGGACGCACTTCCGGAGCCGGCGCGCCGGTACCTGCTCCACGCGATACGGCCGGGGACCCTCCTGGCGAACGCGGTGCGGCTCACGATCCGGGGGGAAGTGCTGCTCAAGAGGGGGGCCGACCCCATGCCCATGGACGGGGTCGAAACCCTCTCCCTCCGAGGATACGTGTGGCGCGCTCGGCTCTCCGGAACTCTGGCCTGGATACGAGGCCACGACGCATACTTCAAAGGCCGGGCGACCCTGGAGTGGCTGCTGTGGGGGCGTCTGGCCTTGGTGCGGGCCTCGGATGCGGCCACGGCGCGCTCGGCCGCGGGCCGCTTGGCCCTGGAGGCTGTTGTCTGGCTTCCGTCGGTGCTCCTGACGGCCCCCGGAGTCACCTGGGAAGCCACGGGCCCGGACGCGGTTCGGGTGACCCTGCCGGTGGACCGCTGGCGTTTCGCCGTGGATCTCACCGTTGACCAGGACGGGCGCCTCTTGCAGGTGGCGGGGCTCCGGTGGGGAAACCATACGGACGACGGGAAGTACGCGGACATTCCGTTCGGCGCCGAGATTCTTGAAGAGGGAACGTTCGGGGGCTACACCGTGCCCACTCGCCTGGTGGCCGGCTGGTGGTTCGGCACGGACAAGTTCGACCGGTTTTTCCGGCCGGTGGTGGAGGACGCCGAGTACCTGTGAAACGGCCGGTGAGCCTCCCGGCCACACGGGGCGCCGGGCCCGTCCGGGCGCCGCCGAGACCACCCCTCATCCCCGTTCGCGCGGGTGCTCGTCGACTCCCATCGGTTCTCCCCGTAAGGTCCCGGTTCATGCCTGAAACCGCACACGGACTCTTCTTGTTCTGTCGGCCCGGGTTCGAGCCGGATCTGGCCCGGGAGGTCCGGGACGTCGCCCAGGAGCGGGGTGTGGGGGGGCGGGCCCACTGCGTGGCCCGATCGGGATGGGTGCGTTTCGAGTGTGCGGACCCCTCCGGCGCGGAGTTCGTTGCCGGCGCGCTGGGCCGATATACCCTGGTTTTCGCCCGCCAGTGGTTCCGCACCCTGTTCCGGGAAGAGTCAGGGGATCCGGATGCCTGGCCGGCGTCGGTGCTGTCGGGATTGGAGGAGACGGCCCGCCGTTACGGATCCAAGCCCCGGGTCCGGGAACTCGTGGTGGAGGCCCCCGACTCGGATCCGGGCCGGGAGCTGTGGCCGTTGTGTTGGCGCCTTCGGGAGCTCCTGGAAGACGATCTCAGGGCGCGGGGATGGCTCCGGTCCGGGGCCCGGCGTGCCCCACGCCTCCACGTGGCCCTCGTGCCGGGCGGGGGGCTGTGGGCCGGGGTTTCCGATCCGAGCCGTTGCTCGCCGTGGCCCATGGGTATCCCGAGGCTTCGTGTCCCGGGGGCGGCCCCCAGCCGCTCCGCGCGCAAGCTCGAAGAGGCGTTCCTGGTGCTGATGGACGAGCACGAGCGGGCCAAGAGCCTCAAGCCCGGCCGGCGGGTGGTGGACCTGGGTGCCGCCCCGGGCGGATGGTCGTGGCAGTTCGCCCGGCGGGGGCTGCTGGTCACGGCCGTGGACAACGCGGCCCTCGCCCGGGAGGCGATGGACACCGGGCTGGTGGACCACGTTCGGGCCGACGGGTTCCGCTACCGTCCGGATCGGCCGGTGGACTGGATGGTGTGCGACATGGTCAAGGCACCCGAGCGGATCGCGCGGCTGGTGGGCGTATGGGCGGCCAGGGGACTGGCCCGGTGGTACCTGTTCAATTGGAAACTCCCCAACCGGGACCGCCTGGGGGAGTTGCGGCGGTGCCGAGACATCCTGCTCCGGGAGCTGGGCCGGGCCGGCGTGCGCCACACCTTGCGGCTCCGGCACCTGTATCACGACCGGGAGGAGGTTACCGGGTACTTGGCGGTGCACGGCCTGCCCGGAGACCGGTTCGCGACGAAGGGGCGGAAACGATCCCGTCGCTGAACTCCCGGCAACGGGCGGCGCGGTCCCGTCGGAGGGCGCGCTCCACGGCGTTCAGTTCGCCGGGCCCGAGAACCTGCCCGAGTACCGTTCGTTGGGCCTCGAACATGGTGACGTCCGTGTCCACGATTCCGTCGAAACACCGCAACATGTCCCGGTGGTAGCGGGACCACCCGGAGCGGAAAAACTCCGGGTTCTTCACCGTGGTGACCACCCGGATCGCTCCGGAGCGCACGAGGTCCAGCGGAAACAGTGCACACCCGAAGGGCTTCCGGTCGTGGATGGCGCACCGGGTGCCCCTGAGGTGCCGGCAACGGACCTCCACCTTGCAGCACAGGTTCCGGCCCAGCCTGGGCCGGCACCGGGCCGGGTTGCAACGCCAGGGGTCGTTCAGTAGGGGATCCACGTAGAGATCCCGCCGGACCCGGATGAGTCCCTGGACGAACCCCTCGAACCATCCCTCCCAGGGCACTGTGGTGAATCGGGTTCTGGGCAAACCGGTCCTCCCGTCTTTTTCTGCGCCTGCTCGCCCCGAGACCGGCTCGTTCGCGGCCCGAAGGGCCGCGTGATCCTCTCCTGTTTCTTCGTCTTGCCTCTCTCCACCCGGGGACGGGGGCCCCCGGGTTGCCAGCCGGGGAGGAACGTACCAGAATTTGAACCCCGGAGGAAAATCCCAGGTGCGGATTCTCATCAACCCGACCCCGGGCCCAGGAGACCGGTAGCAACCGCCCGGTGTGGGAAGGTCGGGACTCGCCCGGGCCCACGCCCCTCGGCTTCGCAAAGGAACGCCCCTGACGGGGGTCTCGGGGGTGTAGTTTGCAGGAGTACCGCCAGGGGCTCGTCTCCGCTCGCGGCCCCGGCCTCGGCGGTGTTGCTCGGAGGCGGTGTGCCGCTCGCGTGCACGAACGGCGGACTCGGGAGACGGCGTGGCCGGCCTTCCGGCCGCCTTCGCGGATCCGAGCCCCCGGGCAGGTTGGGAGCGGCCCGTTCGGTCCGTGCGGGGCCGGGAGGGCCCCCTGCGAGGCGCGGGCGCGGCTCCTACGGTCGCCGCGGCCCCGGGGGTTCCGAGCGGCGTTGGCGTGCCCCGAGGATGCCCGCCGGGCGCTTCCGG
>CAZBGL010000223.1:0-8876 GCA_964491375.1 uncultured Thermodesulfobacteriota bacterium
CTTCATCTGGCGGCCGGCCTGCTTGATCGCCTTTTGGACGGCCCTTCGCAGTTTGATCTGGCGGACTTTTTCAACGACCTCGTCCCGAACCTCCTCGAAGGTCCGGTTCTCGGGCGGAACGACATCGGTTACGAGAAAAACGTGGTATCCGAACCGGGTCCGTACCACGTCGGTGAGCTCGCCGGGTTTGGCCGCAAAACACGCTTCGGCCACCTGGGGGGGCAGCTCGTCCCGGGTCCGGTAACCGATGAACCCCTCCACCAAGCGGCTGGCGGGTTCGTCGGAATACTCCCGCGCCAAGGCACCGAACCCTTCCCCGGCTTCGTAGCGGCGCCGGACCTCTTCCAACCGCTTGAGCGCTGCTTCTTCGCCCCGGCTGGATGCCGCAAGGATCTGATAGATCTTCCGCTTTTCGGGGTGGACGTAGTCGCTCTTCCTGGCCTCGTAGTAGGAACGGGCCTCGTCTTCTGTGACCGTAATATCCTTGCCGATGACGTTCTCCACGTACCATGCGCTGGCCAGTTCCCGGCGGATCAGGTAACGCACGTGCGCCTCGTCCAGTCCCTGATGCGCCGCCTGTCTGCGGAAGGCCTCCTCCCCCCCCACCCGTTGGACGAACGCCTTGAACCTACGGTCTACCTCCCGATCCAGATCGGGAATGTCTTCCTGGCGAGCGAGCTCATAGAGCACCTCCTTTTCAATGAGCCGCTCCATGGCCGCCCGTCGGACCATCGCGTTGTCCAGACCATGGGCCTGCGACTCGGCCCGTCGCTCGAGTTCAGCCGCTGTCTGGAGCAAAGCCCTCTCATACCAGATACGACCGATGGGGCGGCCGTTGATCCGTAGGACCGGCGCGTCCGGATCGAGGGGGGGGGCCTCTTGGGTCTCTTCGGGGACCTCTTTCCCCGGTGGGACGGATGTTCCTGGTGTCCCCGTCCCCGCGGCCCAAGGGGCCCCTCCCACGAGGGTCGCGATCATCGTCGCGGCGAACACCCAGCGATCCATGGTCCGACACCTCCGTCAGTCGACCAAGAGGTCCCAGGGCGTATCCCGAAGCAGCCGCGTCCGAACTGCCTCGCGGAGTTCGAGATCCATCAAATCCACGCCGTTCGAGTCGTCGGTGAGGACAGGGCCCGAAACCCCACCCCGTGGAACGGAAACCCGGCGGGCCCAGAAGCCGGCCAACCCATGCCGCGCCAACGGGTGCACCGGCGCCCCGGCCAAGGCCCCGGCTCCTGCGAACGCCGAAGGCCCGTCGTACGCAGCGATCACCACGTTGCCGTGGGCACCCGGATCCGGCCGAAAGGAGGGATAAAGATCCACATGGTCAAACACTTCCAGAAGGGTCCGGGCCACGGCCGCGATCCCCCCCCGGGCAAGGTCCAGTCTGCCGTGGGCATTCAGAACCAACACGCCGCCCGGAAGCAGCCTGCGCTTGGCGGCACGAAACGCTTCCAGGGTGACCATGTGGAACGGCACACCCTCCCCATTGAACACATCGATCAGTACGTAGTCGTAACGGGACGTGGCCTTTGCCAAGTGAACCCGAGCGTCTTCCACGAACACGCGCCCTGGAGGACGAAACCCGAAAAAGCGCTCCGCCGCCTCCAGTACGGAGGAATCGATCTCCACGACGTCCGTCCGTACCCCCTGCCGCTCCAACAGGCCCGGAACAAGCCCTGCGCCCAGCCCCAAAAGGAGCGCTCTCTCCCCTCCCGGGCGCACCGCCGTCGGGATGTAGGCTAGGAGATACAGATATTCGTAGGTGGGGAGACGGGAAAAACGATCCATTCCTCCCTGGATGAGACCGTCGATCGTGAGTTCCCGAACGGCCATGGCACCATAGGTATAGTCGATCACCCGGATCTCTCCGTACGGACTCGGACGAGCATAGATCAGGGTGGCCGTGGTGCCCGAAGGAAGTGTTCGGGAGATCCCCGCTGACGTCCCCGCCGGTGAAACGATGAGCCCCACCGCGCCGGCTCCGGCCAGCAGTACACCCACCAGGCGGCGCCGGGTGAGGAAAAAATGCAGACCTGCCAGGCCGAGAAGGAGTGCCCCGCTGGCCGCCAGGATCCGGGAGACTCCCCACAGGCCCACAAGAAAAAACCCTGTGAGCACGGTGCCCAAAACGCTCCCCACTGTGGACAGGGCGTACACTCCCCCCGCCATCCCCCCCACGCGCTCGACCCGGTGAGTCACAAGACGGATCACCCCTGGGGAGACGCACCCCAGCAAGAAGAGGGGGAGTCCAAAAAGCGTTGCCGCCGACACGATCGAGCCGCCCCGGAGACCAAACCCAAGTCCCCATTTGAGCACCCCGGCTTTTGCCGGCGCAGCGGCCAGCAGGCTCAGTCCAGCCCCGGCAATGGCCCAGAACACCGCATCCGGATTGGCGAAGCGGTCCACCATGCGACCGCCAACCACATAGCCCCCGGCCAGGGCCACCATGGCCACGGCAATCTGGGCCGTCCAGACGAACAAGCCCACCCCGAACAAAGGGGCGAGCGCCCGGGCGCCCACGATTTCCACCAGCATGATGACGGCGCCGGAGACGAAGGCGGTAAGGTACAGGAACCACGCCTTCGGGACGGCAGGCGCGGGTAACGGACGTGAACGATCGGAGCGCTTCTCGGCCTTGGGCATCCTGGAAGGGACCGTCCACTCTCGGGAATCGAACGATGGTCGGCAATAAGAGTACGCGTCCTGGCACTCCAGAACAACGTGCCTTTTCGCCCAGCAGTGCGTCAAAACACACACAAGATGGGCTCCCCTTCCAGGGCCACGCCGCAGGGAGGCACCCGGGGGCTCCGGGCCCCAACCGCCCGACCCCAATCCCCAACCTGTGGGACCCTTCGGGCCCGCGCGCGCGACCTTCCAGCCGCGACCTGGGCCCCATCCTTGCGAGTACCCCCCGGCTTCGGGCCGAGGCCGTGGCCCCGAGCGGACACGGGCCCCGGGCGGCATCCCGGCCGGTCCGCGAAGGGTCGCGGGTCGAAGCCCGCTCCCACAAGGGGTGAGACGTGGCGCGGACGCGGTTTCCCCCTGTTTCCTGCCGCCGATGCGCAGGGCCGAGGGGCAGGCCCGATGCGCCCGGGGCCCCAGGGCGGTGAGGGGTGGGGGCACGGCTGACAACGGCCGGCGAACGCCACCCGGCCAGAACGTCCTGGCGCGTCAACCCTCCGGCGATCTAAGATCCCAGCTCCTGGAAACCGGGCGGCCCCTGGGCCGGCCGGACCTCGAAGGGCGCTCCCACACCGGGCAACAGGGGCCATGTACGGGGCAGCAGACTCTCCGCTCGGGCGCTATGTCCGTCACTACGGTTTTCTAACGGCTCTCGTGGTTGTTGCCGTTTGGGTGGCCACGGACCCGGGGGGGATCGCCGTGGATTGGGGCGTGCGGCTCCGGGAGGCCGGGATACCGGCCATCGTGGTCTGGAGCATCTTTTTCGTGTCGGGCCTCAATCTCTCCCCGACACGCCTCCGTTCCGGGGTGTCGGACGTGGCGGTGATCCTGTTCGCCGTGGCAGGGGGGTACGGGA
The DNA here is from genome assembly GCA_964491375.1 of uncultured Thermodesulfobacteriota bacterium. Classification (GTDB taxonomy): domain Bacteria; phylum Desulfobacterota; class Deferrisomatia; order Deferrisomatales; family Deferrisomataceae; genus CAZBGL01. The sequence goes on from CAZBGL010000223.1 coordinate 3,542, forward strand.
TGGCCCCCCTCGTGGCCATGGCGCTCGGGATGCTCCCCTTGGAGCCCGGGGTTCGGACGGGGTTGTTCCTCGTCGCGGCCATGCCCACCACGTTGTCCAGTGGGATCGTGCTCACCGCTTCGGCCGGAGGAAACGAGGCGGCCGCGCTGGCCGCCACCCTGGCGTCCAACGCCCTCGGTGTGGTGGCCGTGCCCTGGATTCTCGGACTGCTGGCGGGATGGGGGGGAGGCGATCTCCCCTCGGCAACCATGCCCAAGGCCGCTCTGGCCCTGAAGCTCGGGGTGCTGGTGTTGGTCCCCTTGGCCCTGGGGCTGGTCATCCGGTCACGCGTTCCCGAACCCGTTCGAAAGGGGAGCGCTTGCGTGAATCCCGCCCTCGTGGTCCTCATGGTGTGGATCGGGCTTGCAGGGTCGCGGGCCACGGTCATGGCCTCGCCCCGAGTCCTGGCCGTGGCGGCTGGGCTCTCGATTCTGTTCCATGCGCTCCTGTGGGGACTTCTCTTCGCCGCGGCCTGGCTGGCCCGGATCGGTCCGGGCCGCCGCGAGGCTCTGATCATCACAGGGGGGCAGAAAACGCTCCCCCTTGCCCTGCTCCTCCAAACCCGCCTGTTTCCCGGGAACGCCCAGGTCCTGGCGGTCGCCGTGGTCCATCACCTGGTCCACCTGATGATGGACGGCTATCTGGCCGGGGTGCTCCGCCGTTCTCGGTCCTGAAGCGCGGCCGCCGCTTGCGACCGGCATGGCCGGTGATACAGTGTGCTGCCGAACACCGGGATTCCCCTGCGCTTTCCGGAGAGGGGCCATGACTTCGAGGGAACGGGTGCTCACCGCGCTGGATCACGGCACACCGGACCGGGTGCCCCTGTTTGCCTTTTCGGTGGACCCCAAGTTCATCCGGGCCCTCGGAAAAGGGGACCCCCTGGATGCGTTCGACGCCCTGGGGCTCGATGCGATTCCCCTGCGGGCCCAGAACTGGTGCCAGGGGGTCCCCCTGCTGGCCACCCTTTCCGGTGAGGTCCCCGAAGAGGAGTGCACCGCCGGGGGCGTGTTCGGCGGGTGGAACGGTGTGGACGAGTTCGGAAGGATGTGGCGGCGGGGCTCGTACGTGGGGGGGACGCTGAAGGACTGGGACGACGTGGACCGGTGTATTCCGCCCCTGAGGCTCGAGGAACGCACCCCCCCGGCGGCCGTGGAGAGGGTGAAGGCCCGATTCCCGGACAGGGCCTATGTGCTCAATTTCCACAGCGGCCCGTTCGGCCTGACCATCGAGAGCATGGGATTTGAGACGTTCTGCGAGGCCCTGTACCGCAAGCGGGACCTGGTGGCCGAAGTGATCCGGCGACGGGCCGATTGGTTCATCGCGGTGGCACGCCACGTGGTGGCCCTGGGGGCGGACTTTGTGGTGATGGGCGACGACGTGGCGTTCAAGGGCGCCACGTTCGTGTCGCCGAACGACTTCAGGGAACTGGTGCTGCCCCATTACCGCCGGATCGTGGAATCGCTGCGCGTGCCCGTGGTGTGGCACTCGGACGGGTTCATCGAGCCCTTGCTGGACATGGCCGTGGAGGCCGGGTTCCGGGGGATCCACGCCATGGAACCCCCAGCGGGCAACGACATGGGTCGGATCAAGCGCCGGTACGGCAGGGAGCTGGTCCTGTTGGGCAACGTGGACTGCGTGGAGGTGCTCACGGGCACCGATCTCGCGCGGGTGCGGGCGGACGTGGACCGATGCATGATCCAGGCCAAGGCAGGGGGTGGATACATGCTGGCATCCAGCAACTCCCTGCACGCAGGCTGCACGGTGGAGGCCGTATCCGAGATGTACCGGTACGGCGCAGAGGCGGGCCGGTACTGAGACGAGGGGGAGGGGACACCGTGAAACGGCCTGTCGCGGTCCGCACGGCCGGCGTGATTCTGTTCGCCGCGGCCTTCGGTTATGTGGAGGCCGCGGTGGTGATTTACCTGAGGGCCATCGCGTATCCAGGGGGATTCGCGTTTCCCTTGAGGCCCATGGCCCCGGAGCTGGTCCTGACCGAGATCGGTCGCGAGGCGGCCACGATCCTGATGCTCTTGGGCGTGGCCCTTGCCACAGAGCGGAGGGGCTACCGCCGGTGGGCCGTGTTCGCCCTGGGCTTCGGCGTGTGGGACCTAGTGTACTACCTGGTGCTCAAGGCCCTTTTGGACTGGCCGGAAAGCTGGCTCACCTGGGACGTACTCTTCCTCATTCCAGCGGTGTGGACCGGGCCGGTGCTGGCCCCGGTGCTCGTGTCCGTGGCACTGGTGGGTGCCGCGCTGTGGCTCTTGACCGTTCCGGAGACGCGCCCTTCGCCACTGCGGCGTGCGGACTGGATGGCAGAGTGCGCAGCCGGCGCCCTGATCGTGGCCACGTTCCTGTGGAACGCCGCGGACGCAGCGGCAGGCGGGGTTCCGGACCGGTTCCCCTGGCCTTTGTTCCTAGCGGCCTATGCCGGGGGGCTCACCGTGTTCGTACGGGCGTGCCTGAGGGCCCGATCTCCTTCATCCCGAAGCGGAACAGGCTGAACTCGTATCGGAGCGGATCGGCCGGGGCGTAGCGGCGAAGCGCATCGGTGATCTCCCGGGCGGTTTTCCAGTCGGCGCTCCTCCTCCGCGTGAACCCGAAAAGCCGGCCCACGCGGGCCACGTGCACGTCCAGGGGCACCACCAGCCGGCCCGGGTCCACCCGGCCCCGCCAGAAGCCGGGATCCAAGGCGTCCTTCCGGACCATCCACCGCAGGAACAGGCACAGGCGTTTGGCGGCTCCGCCTTTCCGGGGCGAGGCCAGGAGGTGCCGCACCGGGTGCCCGGCCGGAACGCGCCGAGCCGGCAGCACGGGTCGGGGGTCCTGGGAAAGGATCGTTTCCGTGAACGCGCCCAGCGCGTGGCGGAGGTCCCCCCCGGGATCCACCCGCCCGAACAGCTCCGCCAGGTCCCCGTACCGCTCCACCGTCCGCCTGATCAGCACGAACAACACCGCCAGATCGTGCCCCTTGTGGAAGCGGTAGCGGAAGTCCTCGAACCGCTCCATCCACTCAAGTGAAGAGGTGTCTTCCAGCGCCCTGCGGGGCGAGGGGCCGATCCGTTCGAACACGCGCTCCAGGGCGACCATGATCCGCTCCACCCGGCCGTACGCCAGCGAGGCCGCCACGATCCCTGCGATCTCGCCGTCGAGCGGGTCCTGGAAACGGCGAACGAACACCAGGGGATCGGGATAGATCCGTTCCTCCCGGTGGTACCTCCGGTAGAGGGCTTCCAGGGCATCGAGGGTGGGCCACGATGGTTTCATGTCACACGCCCTGCGACACCCTCCCGGTTCCCCCCTTGACGCAGGGAAATCCTCTGGTAGCTTTGGGGTCCGTCGACTCGCGAGGGGAGGCGGTTCCGTTCGGCCACGCCAACGGCTGGCAAGGGGGATGGGGGATGACAGTGCGAACGCTCGTGATGTACGGGATGCTTCTCGTTGTCGGACTGGCCGCCGGCGCGTGGGGGGTGGACGTGCCCCGCTCGGCACGGATGATCAAGGAGGCCGGGAACGACTTCCTGGCGGCGAAGCGTTACGCGGACGCCATTGACTGCTACCTCCAGGCCCTTGAGATCTACCCGGACTTTGCCGAAGCACACTACAACCTCGGCGTGGCCTTTCTCAAAGGCTACCGGGCCTACCACCTGGCCCGATTCCATTTCGAGCGGTACCTGGCCCTCCGACCGGAAGCGTCGGACCGTGAGGACGTGGAGACCCTGGTGGATGCCCTGGCCGAGAGGGAAGCCCCCCTGCCGAGCGAACCCGGGCGCGTCGTGGCGGTGGTGGGGGACCGGCTCGTGGTAAGCGGTAAGGAGTGGATCCGGCCGGGAGAACGGATCGAGGTGGTGGACGGCGAGGTCCCCTGCGCCTCCTTGGTGGCGCAGTACGTGTATCCGGATTGTATTTTGACCCAAAGGATCCGGGATGCGCGCACCCTCGAGAGAATTCAGCCCGGACTCGCCGTTGCCACGGGCCGGTAGGAGGGTCTGGCCCCAAGGCGTGCCGCCCGGTTCCGGGGGATGCTGGAGGGAGAAGGAGGGTTTTTCGTATCCGGCGGGCAGGGTAGAATGGTCCGTTCCTGCGACAACCTTCCCATGCCAGGGATGCCCGCCATGAATCGGACTTTTTATCACGTTCTGTTCCTGGCCCTGTGCGCGGCCGTCTTGCTCGTCTTGCTCCGGGCTCCCGAGGTGAGGACCCCCCGGATACCCTCCGACGAAACCCACGCCGAACCCAAACGATACGAGCGCTGCGGCGGATGCCACACGGACGGCGAGGGACCGGCCATGCCCCCGGATCACCGCTCGGCCTCGGGCGAGGTGCGCATCGATCACCTCAAGTGCTATTTTTGTCACAAACCGGCTCGATAAGACCTCTCTATCCATCCGTGCCCGTGATCTCGCGGACCACCGCGGTGGCGAAGGTACCGCCCGGGCATGCGAACTCGAGCCACACGCCCCCGTTCGCGGCACGCACGTCGAGCAGATCCACCCGGGCCCGCAACGGGCGCCGGGCACCGGTCGCACGTGTAAACAGACCGTCGGTCAGTCCGTAATCGTCCATCACCCGCCGTTCGAGCGCGTGCGCAGCCCCCACGGGCCGGAACATTTTTCGCCCCGGCAAGGGCCCGGTGGGGCTGAGTTCGAACTGCTCGATCCGGGCGGTATCCGTCGACGGGTCCCCGCATATGAACAGGCCGCCCGAGTCCTCGCGACGCAGCACATCGCCAGAAAGCGCCCGTAGCCACGTACCCCCTTCGATCCGCCTGGCCAGCACCTCGTTGAACACGACGGACTGAAGCGCGGAAACGAGGAGGTCCCGTTTCCACCGAGTGGGCCGGATCTCGCCCCGGAGCACGGCCAGGCCCTGGAGGGCGTTGTCCCCCCGGCGGCCGAAACGCTGGGGCCCGAAATAGTTGGGCACGCCGCTCCGTGAAAGAAACTCGAGGGCCTCTGCCGCCCGCGCCGCGTCCGCGCCCTCCACGAACACCCGGAAGCGGTTTCCAGCCAAATGGCCCAGACGAAGCTTGTTCCGATGCCGGGTCGCCATGAGCACCCGGCACCCCTCTGCCTCGAACGCGGCACGGGCGGCTTCCGGATCAATCCCGCGTAGCGTGAACGCTTGCACCGCCACGCACGCGCGGTCCTTCATCCCGGCGTACCCGACGTCCACCGGCCTCAGTCCCAGCCGCTGTGCGACGGCCCGCACCAGGGCCCGGGTGGTTATCCCGCATTTCTCCACTCGCACGGCTGCGTGCTCCCCGTCGCCGGTGAACGGATACAGGGGGATCTCCTCC
>CAZBGL010000224.1:0-7615 GCA_964491375.1 uncultured Thermodesulfobacteriota bacterium
GTCGATCTCCTGATCGGCACGCCCGGCCGCCTCATCGTCTACCTCAAACAGCGGGTGTACCACCTGCGCGACCTCGAGATCGCCGTGATCGACGAGGCCGACCGGATGTTCGACATGGGGTTCATCGGCGACATCCGGTACCTCCTCCGGCGCATGTCCCGGTACGACCGCAGGCAGAGCCTGTTGTTTTCGGCGACCCTGGGCAACCGGGTCATCGAACTGTCCTACGAGTACATGAACGCGCCCGAGGTCGTCGAGATCACGCCCGACCGCGTGATCGCGGAACGGGTGGACCAAGTGCTGTACCACGTTTCCTCGAGCGAGAAACTCCCCCTCCTGCTGGGGTTGCTGAAACGCGAAGAGTGGACCAAGGCCCTCATCTTCGTCAACACGAAACGAACCGGTGCCGAACTGAAGCGGCGGCTGGAGCGGGCCGGCCATCCGTGCGCGCTCCTGAGCGGGGACGTGAGCCAGCCGCGCCGCCTGCGGATCCTGAGGCGGTTCCTTGCGGGTGACGTGCGGATCGTGGTGGCCACCGACGTCGCGAGCCGCGGACTCCACGTGGACGACATCAGCCACGTGTTCAACTACGACCTTCCCCTGAACCCCGAGGACTACGTGCACCGGATCGGCCGCACCGCACGGGCCGGGGCATCGGGCAGGGCCGTGAGCCTGGCCTGCGAGGACTACGTGTTCGGTCTGGAGGACATCGAGGCCTACATCGGCCACAAGATCCCGGTGGCGTGGCCCGAGGAGGACTGGTTCGAACCGGAACCCGAAAGGGACGATCCCCGTCCCCGGCGGCGTCGTTCCCCGGCGGGCCGGAACCGGCGACCCAGGGGGCGGAAAACCGGCAAGTCGTGAAAACACCTGCTTCCCTTGTTCGTCCCCCGTGAAGAATCCACCCGGGCGGTCCTTCCCCCCCTCTCGGACAACCGGTCCCCTCCCCTCCCGCGCTGTTCAACGCCCGGCGCTCCGGAGCCCCGCTGCCGGAGCACAGCCCGCGAGCACGAGCATCCCCGTCGCCGCAACCGGCCGACGCATCACGCGGCCTCTGCGGCGTTGCCCTGGGCCCGCCACAGGGCCACGATCCGGTGGATCATCTCCTCCTTGGTGCGGAGCATCTCGTCCTTGGACCGGCACGAGACCCGGCCCGCGCCCGCACCCGGATGGCCGTCGCCGATGTTCAAGGTGCGCATGATCTCGCCCACGTCCTTGGGAACCCCCTCCCGGTTCTGGCGGATCGTGAGCGACATGGAGAACGACAGGTCGTTGGTCTTGCGGCCTCCCCGGAACGCGGCCTCCACCGAGAGCACCGCCAGGGCCCGGGGGAACAGCACCTGGGCCAGGTTCTTCCAGACGAACGGCTTACGGTTGTGACGGGTCAGGTCCACCACGACCACGTCCCCCTTGCCGTCGTACGGCCGGGCGTCCTGCTCCAGCAGGCGGAACATGCGCTCCTCCTGGGCCCGGTACTCGCGGTAGCGGCGCTGGACCTCGGGAGACTGGGCCACGGCCTCCAGACCCCGGTCCCGGAGGCCGTACACCAGGTTCCGGTAGAAGCGGTTCCGTTCGCCGGGGTTCCGGACCGCCCCCTTCATGGCGTTGGACACCACGTGGGCCGGGGTCTCCGCCCGCCACTCCTCCACGGTGGCGTAGTCGAAGCTGTCCACCACGTCCACGGCGTCCACCAGGGGGCCGAAGTGGTCCGGCAAGGCGCACCCCTCGTCCCCCAGATAGTCCAGCACGACCCGGGCGCACGACTTCTCGGGAGCGAACCGCCCCGGAACCGAAGCCGGGTCAATGCCCCGGTGCTCCAGGTCGGCCAGGTTGCCCTGGTGGTGGTCGAACCACAGCCCGCATTCCACCGGGTAGGGCAGATCGCACACGATGTCCTCGGCCGTGATCGTCACCCGCGCCTGCTGCACGTCCACCGGGCCGGTGAAAAAGATCCGGTTCACCCCGAAGGCCTTGGAGCACAGGGCGGCGGACGCCACGCCGTCCAGGTCGTTGTGGGTTACGATGGTCTTGTACATGCGGCCTTCCTCCGTCCCAGGGAAAACGGCCCGATTGTACCACGACTGCCCCCGTCGGCCAGGTCCGGCGGACCCGCCCCCGGGCTGCATGGGAAACGGCCCGTTCGATCCGCGCGGAGCCGGGAGGGCTCCCTGCGAGGCGCGGGCGCGGCCCCGACGGTCGCCGCGGCCCAGTGCTTGTGAGCGGCACCGGCGCGCCCCGAGGGTGCTCGCCGGGCGCGCCCGAGCGGCGGGTTGCCGCGGCGAGGTCGCATATTGCGTGTTCGCGCCCGCCCGAGCCGGGGGGCCCTCCCGGATCTCGATGACACCGCCCGGGGCCCGTTTCCGCTTCGTGGCCACGGCCTCGGCGGGGGGGCTGGGAGGCGTTCGTGCCGCTCGCGTGCACGAACGGCAGGCCCGGGAGACGACAGCCGCCTGGCCTTCCAGCCCCTTCGCGGACCCGGGCCCCGGGCGGTGTCAACCCGAGTCCCCGGTGCGATCGGAGCGATCGTGGCGCGAGACGATGGAACGCCCGTTGCATCGGGGCGAGACACGGGGGGCGTCGGCCATCTCCGGGGGGAAGAGTCAGTTGGAAGCCGAAGGGGGGCGGTGCCTGGGAGGGCTACCCTTCGCCGAGCCGGGCTTCGAGTTCCTCGGCCAGGGCCCGGGCCGCCTCCTGCCAGGTCGCCCGGGCGTGGTCCACGAGCCGGGTCATGGGCACGCCCGCAAGCCCGCAGGGCACGAACCACCGGTACACCGCCAGGTCGCTGTCCACGTTCAGGGCCACCCCGTGGCGGGTGATCCACCGGCGCACCCCCACCCCCACCGAAGCGATCTTGGCGCCCTGAACGAACACCCCCACCGGGTCCCGGCCCGCCCGGGCCGGGACCCCGAACCGCCGAACCGCGGCGGCGGCCGCGTCCTCCAGGAGATGGACGTACGCGCGCACGTCCCGTCCCCGCCGCCTCAGGTCCACCACCGGATAGGCCACCACCTGTCCCGGGCCGTGGTAGGTGGCCCGGCCGCCCCGATCGGCCGACACCACCTCCACACCGCGCTCCGCCCACGCTTCAGCGGTGAGGCCGGCGTCACCGGGTTTCGCGGACCGGCCCAAGGTGATCACCGGCGGATGCTCCAGCAACAGGACCACCTCGGGGCCCCTGCCCTCTGCCAGGTCGGCCGCCACCCTCTCCTGGAGCTCCCGGGCTTCGCGGAACCCGACCCGGCCCAGGAACCGGACCTCCGGCCGGCTCACGGCCCCTCCGCCTCGATCACCAGCACCACCTGCCCCGGGACCACGGCCGCGCCCTCCTCGGCCAGGACCTCCACCACGGTCCCCCCAATCTCCGCCTCCACCTCGAACACGGCCTTGTCGGTCTCCAGCTCGAACAGGGGGTCCCCGGGCTCCACCCGGTCCCCGGGCCGGACCATCCACCCCACCAGAACCGCCTTGGACACGTCCTCGCCCAACCGGGGCACCTCGACCTCGACACGCCTGCGGTTCATCCGACCTCCTCCCATCGGTCCAAGAGTGTTCGTTCCAGGGCCTTCCCCAAGGGGCCCGGATCGGCCGGCCCGCCCTCGGCCGCCAGCGTGGTCAGAAACGTCCGGTGCGGCCGGCCACGGCGGTACGGGGGCTCGCGGCTCGGGTGACGCAGGTACCGGTCCACGAGCCCCAGGTCCATCGACACGAGAACGCTCGCCTGGTACAGGAAGCCGCCCCGCCGGGCATACACGGTGGAACCGCCCACCTTGCGATCTCCCACGCACAGGTCCCCGGTGCCCCGAACCTCCAGATGCATGCCCGTGGTCTCGGCCAGCGCCCGGGCCAGCACCCGCACCGCCGCCTCCAGGCCCCGGCCGGCGCAGACCGGATCCGCCAGGGGACGGGCCACGCTCACCACCAGGCATCCCGGGGCCAGGACCACGGCGCCGCCGCCCCCCCGCCGGCGGTACACCGGCACACCGTCCCGGGCACACGCCTCCAGGCGGGCTTCACGCCCGGCCCGGTTGGATCGGCCCAGCACCACGCACACCTCCCGGGCCTCCCACGCGCGCACGGCCGGGCCCTCCCTCCGGAGCACCCGATCCAGCAGATCCAGGTCCCAGGTCACAGGGGAAACCGGAAACACGGATCCCTCAGCGCCTCCAGTTTGCGCCGGAACGTCTCCGGGTCTTTGAACACGCCCCGCGGCCGGTCCTCGGCCAGCCAGAACCGCTCGATCCGCAGGCACAGGAACCGGAGCGCCACCCGGCGCATGTAGCCGGCCAGACGCCCGAGCTCTCCGGGCTCCAGTGAACGGACGCACCCGTAGCCCTCCAGCACGGCGTGAGCCTCTGCGGGCTCCGGGCCTGCCGTCCCCCAGGCCGCGTCGAGCAGGAACACGGCGAGATCGTATACCAGGGTGCCCCGGCCGGCCATGTGGGGGTCCAGGATCGCCCGAACCTCGTGCGCGTCCGGCGCGAACACCACGTTGTCCAGGAACAGGTCCGCGTGCACGAGCCCCTGGGGAAGGCCCCGGTCCCCCAGGCGGGCCTGGAAGGCGGCCTCGTCTTCCACCAGGGAGGCCACGTCCGGGTGCATCCCCCGGATGCGCGCCGCCACAGCTCGCACCCAGGGGAGAAGCTCGTCGAGCCGATGCGGCCCGCCCCGCCGCACCGGCACCCCCAGGCCCGCCCGATGGAGCCTTCCCAGCGCCCGTCCCACCGCCTGGAGTTCATCGGGGCCGGCCCGTTCCAGCACCCGCCCCTCCACCCACGGGACCAGCACGGCCGGGCGGTTCGCGAGCGTCCCCACGGGCCCACCCGGGCCGGGCAGCGGCTCCGGGCACGGCACGCCGCGCCGCGCCAGGGCGACGACGATCCGCATGGTCTCGGCGACCCGGTCGGCGGGCTCGCGCTCGAACAGCGTCAGCGCGTACCAACGCCCCCCCGCCCGGAGGCGGTAGGTCGTGTTCTCGATGCCCTGGTGCACGGGTGCCAACGCCTCGGGCTCGGCGAGACCTCGCTCCTGCACGAACGCGCGTACGTCCTCCAGGGTGAGGTTTGTGTACACGGCCATGGCGGCTCCAAGGGTGAAAAGCGAACGGCAGTCCGCTACCAACGGACCCGTCCCCTGGGCCCACATTCACGCTCCAACGCCGCCGGGAACCTGGGTTCACGCGCGGGCGGCTGTCGGCTCACCGCCGGTGATCCCCCGCGATGCCGGCCTGTGGGCGCCGCCTCTCACACCCGCGCTAGGCCCCGGGCACTCCATCGGTCCCCTCGCCCGGGCCCACCCCCGAGGCGGAGCCGGAGCACATCCCCTGCACGTTCCCACGCCGCCAGGAACTCGTCCTCGACCTGCGGGACGCCTGTTTCCCGCAAACCGGGCCACCCCGCAGCCTACCGGGTCGGACGATCGCGAACCAGTCGCCCACGGCCGACAGCCGTCACGGCGTTGGCCAGGCGGATCCATGTCTCCACGGGAAGTTCCTCGGGCCGTTCCCGGCCCGAGAGACCGGCGGCCCGAAAGCACGCGTCGGCGTCCCGGCCGAGCAGGGGCCCCAGGGCGTTCCGGAGCATCTTCCGTCGCCGTCCGAACGCCACCCGGACCACCGACCGGAACGCGGCCTCGTCCGCCAGGGGTTCCACCGGTCCGGCGCGCACGTCCAGCCGTACGACCTGGCTCTCTACCCGGGGCGGGGGCCAGAACGCGCCGGGCCGAACCCGGAGCACGGGCCGCACCCGGCAGAACGCCTGGGCCAGCACCGACAACACCCCCCGCGACCGGCCGCCCGGAGGGGCCAGGAGCCGCTCGGCCACCTCCCTCTGGAGCATCACGGTCATACTCGAGAACGCGGCGCGCTGTTCCAGGAGAAGCGCAAGGAGCGGCCCGGAGATGTTGTACGGCAGGTTGGCCACGAGCCGGAACCGCCCCCCCGCCTCCCGGGCCAGCGCCGGAAAGTCGGTGCGCAGGGCGTCGCCCTGGATCACGTGCAGCCCTTCCCACCCCTGGGCCTCCAGGTAGGCCACCATGCGCGGGTCGGCCTCCACGGCCCACACCCGCGCGCCCGCATCCAGAAGGGCCCGGGTCAGCGCGCCGGTGCCGGGCCCGATCTCGAGCACCCGGTCGCCGGACGTGACACCGGCCCCCTCAACGATCCGGGCGATGGCCGTACGGTCGTGCAGGAAATGCTGGCCCAGGGCCTTTCGGGGAGGAGGGACGTCACCAGGGGGCGAAGCGGGGCTCACAGGTCCTCCAGGTCCCACGTGGGTACCGCATCCAGCTCCGGTCCAGCCCGGTGGCCTGCCAGGAACCGGTGCGTGCCCGACGCCGCCACCATCACGGCGTTGTCCGTGCACAGGGACGGGCTCGGGATCACGAGCGCGGCGCCGGCCGCTTCGGCCACCTCGGTCATGCGCTCCCGCAACCGGCGGTTGCAGGCCACCCCACCGCACACCGCGAGCGTGCGCGCGCCCGTCCGTTCCAGGGCGCGCGCGGCCTTGACTGCGAGCACGTCCACCACTGCCTCCTGGAACGAGGCGCACGTGTCTCGAAGCGCCTGTTCCCTCAACCCTTCCGGGAACGACCGGCAGTGGGTGCGCACCGCGGTCTTGAGGCCCGAGAACGAAAAGTCCAGGTCGGCGCTCCGGGCCATGGGCCGGGGGAAGCGGTACCGACCGGGGTCCCCCTCCCGGGCCAGGCGGTCGATCTCCACGCCGCCCGGGTAACCCAGACCCAGCATTTTGGCCACCTTGTCGAACGCCTCCCCGGCCGCGTCGTCCAGGGTCTGGCCCAGAAGGCGGTACGTGCCCCGCTCGGGACTCCAGTAGAGGGCTGTGTGGCCGCCCGAGACAACGAGGCCCACCAGGGGGAAGGCCACATCGTGCTCCAGGAAGACCGCGGCCAGGTGGGCCTCGAGATGGTTCACGGCCACGAGCGGCAGGCCTCGGCCCCAGGCCAGGGCCTTGGCGAACGAGATACCCACCAGGAGCGCGCCCACGAGCCCGGGCCCCCGGGTCACGGCCACGGCGTCGAGCCCGGAAAGCCCTACCCCCGCCCGCTCCAAGGCCTGTTCCACTACGGGCACGATCTGCTCGGCGTGGGCCCGGCACGCGAGCTCCGGCACCACCCCGCCATACTCGGCGTGGAGGCCGGCCTGGCTCGCCACTACCGACGACAGCACTCTCCGCCCGCCGGTGACCACGGCGGCCGCGGTTTCGTCGCACGAAGTCTCGATGCCCAGAACCACCGGAAACTCGGCCACGTTCCTCTTCCCCGGTCTTGATGGTCCCTTCCGAAGAAGCCGATGTCCTCGGGTACCTTCTGTTTCCCCAACCCCCCGGACGCCCCTCCCCCGGGGCCCTCGCCCCGGCGCAACGGCGTCCTTTCGTCCCGCGCAACGATCGCTCCGGTCGCAATGGAACTCGTGGCAACGCCGCCCGGGGGCCCGGGTCCGCGAAGGGGCCGGAAGGCCAGACACGGTCGCCTCCCGAGCCCGCTAACCGTGCACGCGAGCGGCACGAACGCCCCCAGCCGGAACCGCCGAGGCCGTAACCGCAGGCGGAGACGTGCCCCCCGGGCGGTATCACCGAGATCCGGGAGGGCCCCTGGCTCG
>CAZBGL010000225.1:0-14008 GCA_964491375.1 uncultured Thermodesulfobacteriota bacterium
AGGCCGAGGGCCTGGAGGCCGCCCTCGTGGGGCAGAACGTGGATCGGTACTATCTGTCGGGTTCCATGCAGGGCGGGTGGGTGGTGGTGCCACGCCGGGGTGAGCCGGTGTTCCTGGTCCGGCGCGACCGCGGGCGCGCCCGCGTCGAAAGCCGTATCCCCGTGCGGGATCTTGCGAGCCTCCGGGAGCTCTCCCGCCGGGTCGAAGAGGCCTTGGGAGGGCTCCCCTCGCCCCTGGGCCTGGAGCTCGACGTGCTGCCGGTGGCCCAGTTTCGCCGCATCGAGGCCCTGTTTCCCGGGGTGGAGATCCGGAACGTGTCCCCCCTGATCCAGGCGGTGCGCTCGATCAAGAGCCCCTGGGAACTCGCGGCCATTGCCGAAGCGGCCCGAGTGGTGGCCGATGCCGTGGAGGTGGTGCCCGGGGTGCTCCGGCCCGGCATCACCGAGCTGGAACTGGCGGCCCGCGTGGAATACGAACTCCGGCGAAGGGGCCATGGCGGGTTTCTCCGGATGCGGGGGTTCAACCAAGAGATCTTCTACGGCCACGTCATGGCCGGCCCCACGGCCGCGGAGCCCTCGTTCCTGGATGCTCCCACCGGAGGCCGGGGTCAGGGGCCGGCCCTCCCCCAGGGTTCCAGCCGGCGGTCCATCGGCGTGGGCGAACCCGTGGTGGTGGATCTGGTGGGCAACCACGGCGGGTATCTCTGCGACCAGACCCGGGTGTTCTCCATCGGGCCGCTCCCGGCCGAGCTGAGGCGGGCCTTTGACGAGGCGCGCCGCATCGAGGACGCGGTGGCGGCCGAGGCGCGGCCTGGGGTGGAGGCCGGCCGCCTGTTCGACCTGGCGCGGGAGATGGCGGACCGATCCCCCTTCGGGTCCTGCTTCCTGGGACACTCCGAGCCCGTGCAGTTCGTGGGCCACGGCATCGGGCTCGAGGTGGACGAGCCGCCGTTTCTGGCCCGGGGGGCCCGGACGAGGCTGGAGGAGGGCATGGTGTTCGCCCTGGAACCCAAGTTCGTCTTCCCGGGTGCGGGCGTGGTGGGGATCGAGAACACCTACCGGGTGGTCCGGGACGGGGTGGAGCGGATCACCCATTCACCGCCGGAGGCGCGAGAGGTGCCCCAACGGGTGCGCTGAACGCCCGGTACGGGGTCTCCGGGTGGCCGCACGCGCGCAACCCCCCGGCGTCATGAATCACGGAGGTCGCCATGAAGGGCGGGTGGACGCGGGCCAGACTCCAGCAGTGGTGGTGGATCGGGTTCGTCCTGGGAATCCTGATGATCAACTATCCCTTCCTCACGATCTTCGACCGACCCGTGCTCGTGGGCGGCTACCCGGTCCTGTTCCTGTACTTCGTGCTGGGGTGGGCGGCCAGCATCGGCGCCATCGCGCTCTACGCCTGGGCCCTGAAGCGCACGCCGCCCCCGGAGGATGGATCGTAGATGCCCCTTTCGCCGGGCGTGGTGGCCACGATCGCGTTCGGATACCTGTTCTTCCTGTTCGGGGTGGCCTACTGGGCCGAGCGGCGGAAGGATCGGGGCCGGAGCATCATCGCCAACCCGTACGTGTACGCCCTGTCCACGGCGGTGTACTGCACCTCCTGGACGTTCTACGGCAGCGTGGGCAAGGCCTCCCTGACCGGCTTCCAGTTCCTGGCCATCTATCTGGGCCCCACGCTCATTGCGTTCTCCTGGTGGAGCACGCTGCGGAAGATGGTCCGGGTGGCCCGGCGGAATCACATCACCTCGCTTTCGGACTTCATCGCCTCGCGTTACGGCAAGAGCGGCAAGTTGGGCGCCCTGGTCACGGTCATGGTGATCGTGGGCATCACGCCGTATGTCGGGCTCCAGCTCAAGGCCGTGTCGAGCACGTTCGAGATCCTCACCCAGGTCACGGCGGATGCCCCCTTGCGGATCGTCTCGGATCCCAAGTGGTTCGTGCACGACACCGCGTTCGCCGTGGCCCTGGTGCTCGGCGTGTTCGGCGGCATGTTCGGTGCCCGGAGGCTGGACCCCTCGGAGCGACACGAGGGCATGGTGGCCGCCATCGCCCTCGAGAGCGTGGTCAAGCTCGTGGCCCTACTCGTGGTGGGGGTGTTCGTCACGTGGGGCCTGTTCGACGGGTTCGCCGACATCTTCCGGCGAATCGCCGATCACCCCTTTTACGGGGATCTGATCGCGTTCGGGGCGAACCCACGGCGTTCGTATTTCACTTGGTTCTCGTTCCTGGTGATGTCGTCCCTGGCGGTGATGCTCCTGCCGAGGCAGTTCCACGTGATGGTGGTGGAGAACTGCGACGAAGGGCACATCCGCCAGGCCATGTGGCTGTTCCCGCTGTACCTGTTCCTGATCAATCTGTTCGTGGCTCCGATCGCGTTCGGAGGGCTCCTGGTGTTCCAGAGCCCCACCCTGGCCGACACGTTCGTGCTGCGGATTCCCCTGCGCACCAACCACTCGTTCATCGCCATGGTGGCATTCCTGGGAGGGCTGTCGGCGGCCACCGGCATGGTGGTGGTCTCCTCGGTGGCCATCTCCACCATGGCGCTGGACAACCTCGTGGTACCCCTGTTGCTGCGCACCGGTCAGGACCGCAACCTGGCCCCCCTGCTTCTGCACCTGAAGCGCGCCGGCATCATGGGGGTGATCCTTCTCGGTTACGGATACTACCGGCTCCTGGGGGGGCGGTTCATGCTGGTGGACATCGGGCTGCTGTCGTTCGGGGCCGCGGCCCAGCTCGCTCCGGCTGTTTTCGGCGGCCTATACTGGCGGCAGGCCACGGGCCGGGGGGCGGCCGCGGGGCTCCTGGGGGGCTTCTGCGCGTGGATCTACCTGTTCCTGGTCCCCTCCTTGTGCAAGGCGGGCTGGCTGCCCATGTCCATCCTGCGCGAGGGGCCCTTCGGGGCGGGGCTCCTGCGGCCCGACGCCCTGTTCGGGCTGGAGGGCCTCGACGTGTGGTCCCATGGGCTGTTCTGGTCCATGCTGATCAACGCGGGGCTCTTCTTTTCGGTGAGCCTGCTCACCCGCCCCTCGCGAGAGGAGAGCGAACAGATCCCGCGGTTCGTGGACGCGCTCAGGCCCGTGGCCACGGTCCGCCTGGACCTGCGCATGGCCCGGGCGCCGTCGGTAGGGGAGTTCGAGGACCTGCTGGCCAAGTTCCTGGGCCGCGAAAAGGCGCGGCAGCGCATGGAGGAGTTCTTCCGGGGGCGGTACGAGCGCGACGCCGTGCTCTCGGACGACCGCATGCTCGCCCTGCAGGGATTCGTGGAGCGTTCGCTGGCCGGTGCGGTGGGGCCCGTGGCCGCCAGCCAGGTGGTGCGCCGGTACCTGGATCTCAAGGGCACCACCCTGGAGGAGATCTTCGACGTGTTCGGCCGCGTATCGATCAGCTTGGAGGAGAGCCGTGAGGAACTCCAGGCACGGGTACGGGAACTGGCCGTGTTGTTCGAGGCGTCCAAGCGGGTGGCTGCCACGCTGGACGAGGACGAAGCGGTCCGGAGCGTGCTGGAACTGGTGGGGAGCGAGTTCGGGCTGGACTGCCGGGGGGTGTTCCTGCTGGAGGGCGGGAAGCTCCGGCCCAAGATGAGCGAAGGGTTTTCCGCGGGATACCTCGAAGCGGTGGAGCGGGGGATCGATCGGCCCTCGTATCTGGGCCGGGCCCTGGCCGAGCGCTCCACCGTGTTCCTTTCGGACGCTGCGCTCGCGGGGAAGCCCCTCCCCCTGGAGGTGGCCTGGAACCCCGGCCTGCGCTCCTTCATCGCAACGCCCATCGTGCAGGAAAACCAGGTGATCGGGCTCCTTGCGGCCGGCAGCACCCAGCGCAAGGGATTCTTCCCCCAGAAGTTCGTGGAGGCGTTCGAGGCCCTGGCCAGCGAACTGGCGCTGGCCATCGCGAACGCGCGCCTGTACAGCGAAATCCGGGAACTCAACCGGACCCTGGAGCAGAAGGTCCAGGAGCGCACCCGGGAGCTCGAGGAGGCCAACCGGAACCTCAAGGAACTGGACCGGCTGAAGAGCGAGTTCCTGGCCAACATGAGCCACGAGCTGCGCACCCCGATGAACTCGATCCTGGGCTATACCCAGCTCGTGCTCGACGGCGTGGACGGGCCGGTCACCGAGGAGCAGCGCAAGAGCCTGGAGCGGGTCGAGAAGAACGCCCGGCACCTGCTCAAGCTGATCAACGACATCCTGGACCTGTCCAAGATCGAGGCGGGCCGTATGGAGCTGGACCTCCACGAGTTCGACCTGGGATCCCTTGCCCAGGAGGTGATGGAGGACCAGCGTACCCTGGCCGAGCCCAAGGGGCTGACGTGCGGGGTCGAACTCGGCCCGGGCGATCTTCGGGTCCGCGCGGATCCCAACAAGATCCGGGAGGTGTTGAACAACCTTGTGAACAATGCTATCAAGTTCACCGAACGGGGGGGGGTGACGGTCCGCGTATGGGCCGAGGCCCGGGCGGACCGGCCCGGCGTGGTCGTCGCCGTGGAGGACACGGGCGTCGGGATTCCCCCCGAGCACCTGGACGACATTTTCGAGGCGTTCAAGCAGCTCAACGGCTCCACCACGCGCACCCACGGCGGGACCGGCCTGGGACTGAGCATCGCACGCAGGCTGGTGGAACTCCACGACGGGACGATCCGGGTGGAAAGCCGGCTGGGCGAGGGGAGCCGGTTCACGGTGTGGCTGCCCCGGGAGGGTCCGTGTCTGTAAGGGGTCCTTCTGGGAAACCGGGCAGGGGTGATCGCAGGGTCGAAGTGGACGGCCTCTGCCGGGCGTGTTTGCGGTTTGCCCAGTCCCTTCTCCCGGGTGCGGGGTGGAAGAAGCACGCCGCCGGACCAACCGGGCCGCCAGCGGCGGCCGCAGAATCGACACGGGTGGGCCAGTGGGCGCTCGCATACTGGTGGTGGAGGACAACCGGGACAACCGGGAACTGGTGGTCAAGGTGCTCGCGCGCAAGGGTTACGATGTGGCCGAGGCCGAGACCGCCGAGGAGGCCCTGGCCCTGGCTGCGGCCGATCCCCCGGACCTGATCCTCATGGACCTCAACCTGGCCGGCATGAGCGGCTTCGAGGCCACGCGCCGGCTCAAGGCGGACCCGCGCCTGAGGCGGGTGCCCGTGGTGGCCGTGACCGCGTACGCCATGGTGGGCGACCGGGAGCGGGCCCTCGAGGCCGGGTGCGACGGCTACATTCCCAAGCCCGTGGACGTCCGGCGCCTTCCCGAACAGGTCTCCCGTTTTCTCGAGGGAAAGGGGTCTGCGTGACCACGCCGCCCAAGATCCTGGTGGTGGACGACAACGTCGACAACGTGGAGCTCCTCACCAAGCGCCTCCGGGCCGCAGGATACCGGACGTGCGAGGCGTTCGACGGCGAACAGGCCCTCAAGAAGATCGCCTCCGAGGACCCGGACCTGGTGATCCTGGACGTGATGATGCCCAAGCTCGACGGTTACGAGGTGTGCCGCCGCCTCAAGACCGCCGAACGCACCCGGATGCTGCCCGTGCTCATGCTCACCGCAAAAAGGGAGGTCCCCGACAAGATCAAGGGACTCGACACGGGCGCGGACGACTACATCACCAAGCCCTTCAATCCCCAGGAGCTCATGGCCCGCGTGCGGAGCCTGCTGGCCCGCCGCAGTGCCGAGGAGCGCCGCTTCACCGAGGAGCGCCTGGACGCCCTGGGCCAGATGGCCGAGGGTGTGGCACACGAGGTCCGCAACCCGATGGTGGCCATCGGCGGGTTCGCCCGGCGCATCCGCGACCGGCTGCCCGAGGACAGCCCCCTGCGGGAGTACGCGGACCGGATCCTCAAGGAAGTCCGTCGGCTCGAGAGCATGGTGGAGGAGATCGTCCGGTTCAAGACCCTGATGATCTCCCCTTACGAGGCCGTGGACCTGCGGGCCGTGGCCGACCGGGTGATCGAGGCCCACCGCAGGGAACTGGAGGAAGGGCGCTTGACGGTGGAGCGCCGCTACGGGGACGTGCCCGACATCCAGGGGGACCCGGGCAACCTGGAGTTGGCCTTGGGAAACCTTCTCAAGAACGCGATCGAGGCCACGCCCCAGGGGGGCAGGATCACCATCGCGCTGGAACCCGCCGGGGACGACCACGTGCGCCTGGAGGTGAGCGACACCGGCCGGGGCATCCCCAAGAGCGAGGTGGCCAGCGTGTTCGACCCGTTCTACACCACCAAGATGTCCGGGGCGGGCATGGGACTCACCACGGTTCACCGCATCGTGACCCGCCACGGCGGCGAGATCGAGATCCAGAGCCAGCCGGGCCGGGGCACCTCGGTCATCGTGGTGCTGCCCCTCAGACAGCCCAATCCCATCTAGCGCGATGCCGCCCCCAGAACGGCCGGACCCCCGGATCGACGCGTTCCTGGAGCATCTTCTGGTGGAGCGGGGCCTGTCGCCCCACACGGTGGAGGCCTATGCCCGGGACCTCGAACGGTTCCGGGCGTTCCTGTCCGGCCGGGGCACCGACGTGGGGTCGGCCACGGGCCGGGACGTGGTGGCGTTCCTGAAGGCCGAGAAGAAACGGGGCCTTTCCTCCCGAACCCTGGCCCGCCGCGTGTCGGCCCTGCGGGGCCTCTACCGGTTCCTGGAGCGCGAGGGCCTGGCGGCATCGAACCCGGTGGTCCGGCTCGATACCCCCCGGGTATGGCGCACGCTGCCGCGGACCCTCACCCGGGACGAAGTCGGTTCCCTGGTGGAAGCGCCCTCGGACGGGGATCCCCGGTCCCTCAGGGATCGGGCCCTCCTGGAGGTGTTGTACGGGACGGGGCTGCGGGTCTCCGAGGTGTGCGGGCTCACCTTCGACCAAGTGGTCCTGGAGGTGGGTTATGTCCGCACCGTGGGCAAGGGCTCCAAGGAGCGGGTGGTCCCCCTGGGGGACCGGGCGCGGGAAGCCCTGGAGGCGTACCTGGAGCACGGCCGTCCCATCCTGGCGCGCGGCCGGCGGAGCCCCTACGTGTTCCTGAACCGGTCCGGGAAGCGGCTGTCCCGGCAGAGCGTCTGGAAGATCGTGAAGGCCTGGTCCAGGCGGGCCGGCGTGTCGGCCGATGCGAGCCCCCACACCCTCCGCCACTCCTTTGCCACCCACCTCCTCGAGGGCGGGGCCGACCTGCGCAGCGTCCAGATGATGCTGGGCCACGCGGACCTCGCCACCACCCAGATCTACACGCACGTGACCCGGGAGCGGCTACGGGATCTCGTGCGGCGCCACCACCCGCGGGGCTGACGTGGACCTTATCACCACCCACATCAACGCCGACTTCGACAGCCTGGGCGCCATGGTGGGGGCCAAGCGCCTGTATCCCGAGGCCGTGGTGGCGTTCCCGGGGAGCCAGGAGCGCACCTTGCGCCAGTTCCTGCTGGAGAGCACCCTGTACGCCCTGGACCTTCGCCGGGCGCGCACCGTGGACTTGGACGAGGTGCGAAGACTCATCCTGGTGGACGTCTCCCAGCCCGACCGGATCGGGCGGTTCGCCGGCTTGGTGGGCCGGCCGGGCGTGGAGGTGCACGTGTACGACCACCATCCGGCCGCGGCCGGGGACGTGCCCGCCGCGGTCCGGCGGGTGGAGCCGGTGGGCGCGGCCACCACGGTGGTCACCGAGATCCTGCGGGAACGGCGGATCCCGGTGTCGGCCGAGGAGGCAACGGCCATGCTCCTGGGCATCTACGAGGACACCGGCGGGCTGTTGTACGCCTCCACCACGCCCCGGGATCTCGAGGCCGCGGCCTACCTGCTGGCCCAGGGGGCCGACCTGAACGTGGTGGCCTCGTTTCTCACCCCCGAGCTCACCCCCGAGCAGGTGCGGCTGCTGGAGCAGCTCCTGCGGAACAAGACCGTCCACCGGATCCACGGCGTGACGGTGGTCCTGGCCGAGGCCACGGTGGAGCGGTACGTGGGGGACTTGGCGTTCCTGGTCCACAAGATCCGGGACATGGAGAACCTGGACGTGCTCGTGGCGATCGTGCGCATGGAGGACCAAGTGCAGGTGGTGGCGCGCAGCCGCATCCCCCAGGTGGACGTGGGCGCGCTCGCCCGGGCCCTTGGGGGGGGAGGGCATCCCGAGGCGGCCTCGGCTGCCGTGAGGGACCTTACCCTCATTCAGGTGCGTGACCGGGTGTTGGAGACCCTGGGACGCGTCGTGCAGCCGGCGGTGACCGCCCGCGACATCGCCAGCGCCCCGGTCAAGACCGTCGAGGCGGGCACCACGTTGGCCGAGGTCCAGGAACTCCTCAACCGTTACCACATCAACGCCATGCCCGTAGTGCGCGACGGCCGGGTGGTGGGGATCGTGACCCGGCTGCTGGTGGAGCGGGCCCTGGGACACGGCCTGGGGGCTGCACCCGTGGAAGACTACATGGTCACCGAGTTCGCCGCCGTAGGGCTGGATGCCACCCTGGACGAGGTGCGGGACTTGCTGGTGCGCCAGAACCACCGCCTGGTCCCGGTGGTGGAGGAAGGTCGGCCCGTGGGCGTGGTCACGCGGGCCGACCTCCTGCGGGCCCTGGGGGAGCCGGCCGACCCGGTGGGGCTCCCGGGGCCGGTACAGCACCGCTCGGCCGGCCGGATGCTGGGCGAGCGCCTGCCCCCGGCCACGGTGGAACGCCTGCGCGAGCTGGGCGGCCGGGCGTGTGATCTGGGCATGCACGCCTACCTCGTGGGCGGGATCGTGCGGGACCTCCTGCTGCGCAGGCCCAATCAGGACGTGGACGTGGTGGTCGAAGGGGACGCCATCGCCCTGGCCGAGGACCTGGCCCCCCGGTGGGGGGCCAGGGTTCGGCCCCACCGCCCGTTCGGAACGGCCAAGATCCGCTTTCCCGACGGATCGCGGCTCGACCTGGCCACCGCCCGCACCGAGTACTACCCGAGGCCGGGCGCGCTCCCCTCGGTGGAGTGGTCCAGCCTCAAACTGGATCTGTACCGGAGGGATTTCACTATCAACACCCTGGCCGTCCGGCTGGATCCCGACCGGTTCGGGGAGATCATCGACTTTTTCGGCGGGCTGCGGGACCTCAAGGACGGGGCCATCCGGATCCTGCACAACCTGTCGTTCGTTGAGGACCCCAGCCGGATCCTACGCGCCCTCCGGTTCCAGCTCCGGTTTGGGTTCCGGCTGGGCCGCCAGACCCGCCGGCTGCTGCGGACGGCCGTGGAGCAGGGGTTCCTCACCCAGGCCCGGGGTAAGCGGCTGTTCCAGGAATGGGTGGCCCTTTTGTCCGAGTCCGACGGCGTGGAGGCCGTACTCCTCGCCGAGGAGCACGGCGTGCTCCAGGCGCTCCACCCCGGCGTGCGCCTCGAACCGCGCCTGTCGGTCCTGCTGGAGCGGGTGCGGGGCGTGCTCAACTGGTTCCAGCTCCTTTACCTGGACACACCGGTTGAGGCGTGGTTCGTGTACCAGCTCGCCCTGCTCGAGCCGTTGGACCGGCACCGCGTGGAGGACTGGGCCCGGGCCTTCGGCATCGAGACGCGCGAAGGGCGACGCCTGCTGGAGGCCCGGGAGCAGGCCGTCCAGGCCCTGGGGGACCTGCGGGCCGCCCTCCAGCAGGGCCCCGTGCGGGACAGCCGGGTATACGAAATCCTGCACGCCTGCGCCACCGAGACGCTCCTGTTCATGATGGCCCGGACCGTGGACGAGGAGAAGCGGCGACTCATCAGCCGGTACTACACGAAACTCGCAGGGGTCGAGCCGCTGCTGAGGGGCCGCGACCTCAAGGCCATGGGCGTCCCGCCCGGCCCGATGTACCGGGAGATCCTGGAGGGCCTTCTGCGCGCCCGCCTGGACGGCGAGGTGCGTACCCGCGACGACGAGGTGGCGTGGGTACGCCGCTTCTTGGCAGCTCAGCGAATCCGTGGTGCCCGGGATCCATGGTGAGTACCCCGCCCTGGATCCTTTCCCGTGATCCCCCGGGTCGCCGGGAAGAGGCGAGAACACCGGCCGGGCGCTCGTCATGGCACGGAACGGACCGAGATTCGTCCCGGATGGTCCGCATCTGCCGGCATCCGGTGTTTCGAGCCCCGATCTGGAACCCGGGTGGGACACGCCGGGTCCCGTGTTTCCCGGAAACCCCGCTCATGTGTCGTGGAGGGGCACGCTCACTACCGGCACGTCCGCATGCCGGATGACGTGCTCGGCCGTGCTCCCCAGGATCATCCGTTCCAGGCCGCTGCGGCCGTGGTTCCCCATCACGATCAGATCGGCACCGATCTCTCGAGCGGTTTCCAGCACCTTGGAAGCCGGATCCCCTGCGCACACTCTGACCCGGGTCCCGGGTGCCAGGTACCGGTTGGCGTGGGCTCGCAGTTCGCGTTCGGCCTCGCTTTCCAGTTGTTCCAGGGACTCTTCCACGTCGGCGGTGGCCACCGAGAAACCCAGGATCCCGTCACTCTCCTCCACCACATAGAGAGCGGTCAGTTCCGCTCCTAGCCGGCGCGACAGTTCCACGGCGTAAGCAGCCACCTTGGAGCTGGCGTCGGACAGGTCGACCGGCACGAGAATACGGCGGATCTCAACGTTCATCGGGTGCCTCCTCTGTTCTTTCACAGCTCCCGAGGTGTTTCCCCCATTGCATCGGCCCATTCCCGAGAGCACTTGAAACGCGACGAATCCCTTTGTCGGGACAGCCGACGGGGGACCTGGCTGCCGTCCGGACTCCCCCGTTTCCCGACCGCCCTGCGTTTGGTAAAGTGGAAGGCCCTTCCTGTCGCTCGTGGAGGAGTTTTCCTGTGGGGGTTCGGTCGGCCCGTCGGAGAACGCGCTGGTTGGTGATCCGCAAAAGGGTGAGGGCCCGCGGCCGCTCGATGGTCGTGGGCCGGTTTGTACCGTGTCGCGTCCCGGCCGCTCATTCACGCTCCGAGACCACCTCCCCCCAACGAGCAGCCCGCCGGCCGAGGCCCGAACCGTGACCCGGGTACGCCTTCCCCGCCTTGCCGGGTCCTCCCACAGTCCCTCTCGCCGGCCCGGGCGGCGGAACCGGAGAGGGGGAGGGGTGGTCGGATTGGTCCTCTTCTTCTTCCTCACGGTGGGGGGGGGACTCCGGGCCGCAGCCGGCGGATCCGATCGGCTGGTGGTGGGCCTGAACGCCTTTCGCGACGGTTTCTACGACTTGGCCGTGAAGGAACTCCGGGCGTATCTGCGGGAGGTCCCGGAGAGCCCCCGACGGGCGGAGCTGCTGGACTTGGTGTTCCGGGCCGAGATGGCCCGGAAGAACCCCGAAGGGGCCCGGCAGGCCCTGATGGACCTGGTTGGGCTGGGGGGGTGGCGGGGCCGCGAGGCCTTGTACTGGCTGGGGTGGCTCGAGATCCGCGAAGGACGCCCGGACAGGGCGGTGGAGCACCTGGAAACGTACCTGGAGCGCGGGAAGGGCGAGCACCGGGCCGAGGCTCGGTATTTGGCCGGGCTGGCTGCACTGGAGGCCGGAAGGCCGGACCGGGCCGAGCGCCACTTCGGGGCCTATCTCGAGGAAGACCCCGCAGGGGATCGGCGCCTGGCCGCCTGGGAGGCCCGCGTTCGAGCCCTTGAGCAGATGGGCCGAGTGGCCGACGCGGTGCGATGCCTCTGGGAAGCCCTCGAAGACCCGGTCGTTGTGCGGGACCCCGCTGCGGTGGAACGGCTGGCCCGTGCCGGGGCGCGGCTGGCCCCCTCGGCAGGGGATCGGGCCCGTTTCTGGGCGCTGCTTGCGGAGCGCTCACAGCGGGCGGCAGACCGGGCCGAGGCCCGGTTCCGGGAAGGCACGGCCTGGGCCGAGGCCGGCCGGACGGCCGAGGCCACACGGTCCCTGATGGAGTATCTGAAGGAGACCCCCCAGGGCCCTCGGGCGGCAGAAGCACACCTGCTGCTGGCCGACATGGCACGGCGCCAGGGCCGTCTCCAGGAGGCCCTGGCCCACCTGGAAGCGGCGCTGAACACGCCGGACGCACCGGTGGTGCAGGCTCGGCTGGGGGAGTTGCGGCGGGCTGCGTTCGCCCTGGCCCTGAAGCTGGAGATGGAAGACCGTGCGGCCGCACATGCCGAAAAGCTGCTGGCCGAAGGGGTGCCCCTGTCGTCCCCGGAGCGCGCCCGGGTCCACCTGGTTCTGGCCCGGCGTGCGGCCCGGGCCGGACGGAAAAAGGAGGCGCTGTCGCACTGGGACGCCGTGCCGCCCGCCGTGGGCCCGGTGTTCCGGACGGCGCGGATCGAGGCGGCCCGGTGGCTGATGGAAGAGGGCCGCCCGGCCGAAGCCCTGGACCGGCTGTTGCCTCTGGCGAAGAACGGATCGGATCCGGAAGTCTTGCACCTGACCCTTGCGGCGGCCGAAAGGGCGGGAGATTCGAAAACGGCCGCCCGCCTCAGTTTGAAGACGGCGGAAACCGAGACGGACCCGGGCCGGAGAGCCCGGTTCCTGCTTCGGGCGGCTCGCCACTTCCAGGAGGCCGGGGAGAGCGTCCGGTACCGGGAGGTGCTTGCGACGTTGGCCTCCCCTCCGTTGTCCGGAACACAGGAAGGGAGTTGGGCTGCCGCAGAGCTCCAACGGGCTGCGTTCGAGGCCGGCGAATGGGAGGAGGTCCTCCGATGGTCCGAGCCGGCCCGGAAGGCCCATCGGGATGGAACGGCGGCGTTCAGGCAGGCCGAGGCCCTGGCCCGGCTGGGCCGGGTGGAGGAGGCGACCCGGATTTGGGAGGCGCTTTCGAAGAAACCGGGACCGTGGCAGGGCACCGCCTTGGTGCGCCTGGGCACATTGGCAGACCAGGGGGGGCGGAGCGACCGGGCGCGGGCGTTGTACGAGCGGGCCATCCGGGCCGGGCTTCCGGAGGAGACCGCCCGCTGGGTGCGCAAGCGGCTGGCTGCGCTGGATCCGGGGCGCGATGGCTCGTAACTGTGACGTGCGCATTGTGCCGGTGGGGCCCGAGCGATGGCTGGAGGTGGTGCGGATCGAAGCGCGGTGTTTTGCTCACCCGTGGGATCCTCTCACCCTTCACCGGGTGTTGGAGAGCCCCGGGTGCCGGAGCCTCGGCGCAGAGGCAGGGAACGTCTTGGTGGGACATGCGGTGTGGGCGGTGGAGGGCCGGGTGTGTCACCTGATGGACCTGGCCGTGCTCCCCGAGTGGCGGCGGCGAGGGGTGGGACGGAAACTGGTGGAGCGGGTGCTGGAGGATGCGCGCCGCTCCGGGGCCCCGTTCGTATTCCTCGAGGTTCGGCCCAGCAATCCCGGGGCGTTGGCGTTTTATCGGAAGATCGGCTTCGAGCCCCTCGGCCGGCGGCCCGGGTACTACACGGACACCGGGGAGGACGCCGTGGTGCTGGCAATGGACCTCGAGCCGTAGCCAGGGGGCCCTCCCGGAGCGTGGTGAGACACCGCCCGGGGCCCGTTTCCGCTTCGGGGCCACGGCCTCGGTGGGAGTGCTCGGAGGCGGTTGTGCCGCTCGCGTGGGCGTTGGGTGGGCTCGGGAGGCTCTGGCGTTTGGCCTTTCGGCCCCGTCGCGGCTCCAGACCCCGGGCCGGTTGGACGAACCGCGGAGAGCGTCCATGCCCGGGAGGGCTCCCTGCGAGGCGCGGGCGCGGCTCCTACGGTCGCCGCGGCCCTGGGGTTTCCGAGCGGCGAGGTTGCATACGACGTGTTCGCGCCCGCCCGAGCCAGGGGGCCCTCCCGGAGCGTGGTGATGCCGCCCGGGGCCCGTTTCCGCTTCGGGGGCCACGGCCTCGGTGGGGGTGCTCGGAGGCGGTTGTGCCGCTCGCGTGCGCGGTCGGGGAGCTCGGGAGGCGGCAGCCGCCTGGCCTTCCGGCCCCTTCGCAGCCCCGGGCCCCGGGCGGTGTCAAACCGAGTCCCCGTTGCGACCGTTGCGATCGTGGCGCGGGACGAAAGGACGCCCGTTGCGCGGTGGCAAGGGACCCGGGGGCCTTTGGGGGACTCGCCCGGGCCCACGCCCCTCGGCTTCGCAAAGGAACGGCCCTGACGGTGGTCTCGGGGTGTAGTTCGCAGGAGTACCGCCAGGGGCTTGTTTTCGCTTGGGGCCACGGCCTCGGT
>CAZBGL010000226.1:0-5951 GCA_964491375.1 uncultured Thermodesulfobacteriota bacterium
CGGGCTGCGAGCAAGCGCGCATAGCGGCCCAAGGCGGTTTGAGACGCAGGTTCAACGCTGCGCAGTGCAGAGCACCGCCTTCAGCCCCGCCCGAAGGAGGTCGTTCCGGCCAAAATTCGGCATGGGTCCGTCGGTGACCCGGATCTCGCCGGCCGGAGCGTACACCGTGACCGGGCACTCGCCGGACAACGGCGAGACCCACGAGTCCAGCAGCCCCGCCCGGACCAGGCGGTTGAGTTCGCCCACCTGGGGAAGGGGGCAGCAGCCCCCCTGGGCGGGATCCGTACCCTGCACCATCAGGTAGTCGTCCTCCCGCTCGAGCATCCGCCGGAGCTTCGCCCGGAGCCCCTCCGAGATCCCGTCCAGGGCCCCGAAGTCCGGCATGCGGGCCGGTGCCTCGCCGGCACCCCGGCCCACCAGGAACAGGGGTCCGTACCGGCCGTACAGGTCCTGGAAACGCTGCGCCGGAGGGGCCCGCAACGTCAGCGTCCTGGCGCACTCCCCGGCAGCCAGTCTTTCGGCGAGCGAAACGGGCACCTCCGCGGGAACGCCCCGGTGAAGCAGGGTGCCGTCCCGGGCCACGGCATAGCGGAACGGGCCCAGATAGACCACCACACGTCCGTCCTCCTCCCGTGACGGAGCCACGGCCGAAGCGATGCGGGCCGCATCCTCGGCCAGGGTGTCGCAGTCGAAAGGCACCGGGTCCGTGTCCAGGCGTTCCAGCAGGGCAGGGTCCGGGGGGGTCACCCTCAACGCGCCGGCATAGGCCTCGGAGGCATAGATCCGGGCGGTCTTCTCGCACACCCTCAAACGGCCGGCCAGGAGGTGATTGTCGTCGTCCACCACGGCGAGCAGCGGCCCCACGTACTCGGCTTCCCGGCCCGTGTCGTAGCAAGGCCCCGTCTTTCCGCGCCAGGCCCGGATCACCACCGCGTCCTCATCCCACGCGAGCGTGATCCCGAAAAGGTCCTCGTCCTCCATCCGCGAGAGGACGGGCAACACCCGGTCCACATCGACGCGCTCGACCACCTGGGGAAAGGCTTCGCGTGCGGCCATGTCATCCCACCTCCAACCCCCGCTCGATCACTCCGAGAAGGACATCCACCAGGGCCTCCACGTCCTCCGGAGTGGTGGCGTATCCCATGGAGATGCGGAGCGTGCCCAGGGCCGTGACCCGGTCCCGGCCCATGGCCCGGATCACCCGCGACGGCTCGGCCGCGCCCGCGTGGCACGCCGCACCCGCCGATACGTCGAACCCTTGCATCGCCAACTCCGTCACGGCGGTGGCCCCGTTGATCCCGGGCACCGAGAGGGAGACGATGTCCGGCAACCCCTCCGGAGTCGAGTTCACCACGGCCTCCGGGAAACGCGCCCGCACCGCATCGGCGATCCGGTGCCAGAACCCCCGGAGCCTCCGGGCCACGGCCGGACGGTCCCGGACGGTGATCTCCAGAGCGCGCGCACAGGCCGCCAAGCCGGCCGCGTTCTCGGTACCGGCCCGCAGCCCCCCTTCCTGACGCCCTCCGTGGATCCTGGGGCGGAGCCGCTCCGGCGATGCGGTCAGCACCCCGCCCACCCCCCGGGGGGCCCCGAACTTGTGGGCCGAAAACGTCACGAAGACACCCTCGAGCGAGCCCAGCTCCAGGGGGATGCGCCCCAGCGCCTGCACCCCGTCCACGTGGAGGGCCGCTCCGGCCCGCCGGCACACTTCCCACAACGCAGCCAGATCCTGGACTACGCCCGTCTCGTTGTTGGCGTGGACCACGCTGACGAGCCCGTGGGACTCGGTCAGCACCCTCTCCAGCGCCTCGGGGACAATCCGGCCACGCCCGTCCACGGGCACCACGTCCACCCGGTCGGGGAACACCCGCGTGACGTACCAAGCCGAAGGATGGGCGTCCACCGCCACGGCCACCCGGGCCTCACCGGCACCGAGGAACGACTCCAGAACGAAGTTGTTGGCCTCGGTTCCTCCCGACGTGAGGATCACCGCGGTGTCTTCGGAAAGCCCCAGCACGCGGCGTATCCGCGCCCGGGCGTGTTCCAGGACCTGTCGCGCCTCCATGCCGCGGCGGTGGGCGGACGAGGGGTTTCCGAACCGCTCGGCCGACACGCGGGCGTATTCCTCCAGCGCCTCGGGATGGGGCGGGCTGGAGGCCGCATAGTCGAAGTAACCTCGCAGATCCCGGACGGGGATCACATCGGTTCCTCGTTCCCCGCGCGTTCCAGGCAGGTGACCACGCCGTGACACCGGCAGGCCGTAGCCACCGCCACCCGGTCGGTGACGGCGGCCATCCCTTCGGCCAACCGCTCCAGCGCCTCCGGCCGATATCCCCCGATGCCGGGGCCGAGCTGCCGGCTCCGGACCACCCGCACCGGCAGCGAGTCAGACGTCGTCTCGGCGATCCGACGGTACAGGTCCGTGCCCCGGGGTTCTCCGGTCCGAGGGCACCGGCCGGCGGGTTCCGGACAATCCTCCGGGCACACAAACGTGGCACGGGTCACGTACACGTCCCCGCTCGCCCCCTCCATGGGGTTCGGGAGGGCCTGCCTCAGCGAGGGAGGCACCACCCCCCGGCGCCACCGGCCCCGGTTGTCGCCCCGCAGAACCCACTCGGCAGCAAGGTGGAGGGGTAGCGCGGGAACGATCCAGTCGGGCCGGCACCCACGGGCCATCTCCCGCACCAGGAACTCCACCCCGTCCTCCTGCACCCGGTCCAGTGGCAAATCGTCCAACGCCGCCAGTGCAGCCGCCGAGGGGTCCACCACGGTCACCCGCCACCGCCCCGCCAGATGTTCCGCGGCACGCCGGCCGAAGCGCCCCGCCCCCACCACCCACACCGTACCCGCCACGGTCCCGGCCTCCTAGGCCGATGGGTCGGCCACGAGGAAACGCAGGCAATGGGGCAGGCGTTTGATCGTTGGCTCGTGTTCCCGGTCCCGGTGGGACCGCACGCACGCGCAACACAGTCCGTGCCGTGGGCAGTCCGTTTTGGGGCAGGTGCAAAGGATCGCGATCGGTGGGGAGCTGCAGGCCCGGTTCCGCTCGGTCAACGGCCACCTCCGGGTGTGGGTCACTCCAGCAGGATGATGCTGTAGCAGTCGTACCGATCCGTTACGTCCTCGACGATACGGGGCTCACGTCCAAGATTCCGCAAAGTCTGGAACACGTCAATGCACATGGACTCCACCGAAGGTCGCCGGTCCATGGGAAACCGGCAGGTCTCGGGATACAGGCACTCCTTGCACAGGGCGCACCGGTCGGCCACCAGGGAGAACGCCTTGTAGTACCCGTGAAGGAACAAAAACCGCTCGAGCGCCACCACGCCCTTCCAGACGCTCACCTGGGTCCGGCGTTTCCGGCTGTTCTCCCGGTAGAACTGGTCGTTCCACACCGATGCTCGCAGGATCAAGGCCCGGGAGTACTCGGCCAGGATCGCCCGGGTCTCGTCCGGACCCGGCGTCTCGGGCGCGCAGCACCAGCTCGTGCCGT
The DNA here is from genome assembly GCA_964491375.1 of uncultured Thermodesulfobacteriota bacterium. Classification (GTDB taxonomy): domain Bacteria; phylum Desulfobacterota; class Deferrisomatia; order Deferrisomatales; family Deferrisomataceae; genus CAZBGL01. Next base: position 3,494 of record CAZBGL010000226.1, read on the forward strand.
ACTTCCGGCATCCGTACTTGCATTTCAACCGGACCCAGCGGGCCACCACGATGTCGCGGGTCCGAACGGGGATGATCTCCTCGATCCCGTACCTCCTGCCCTGCTCCTCCAAGGCCTCGAGGATCTCCCTCTCTCGCCGCTTCGGCTCGATGGCGCACACGCGATGTTCCCGGCCAAACTCGGGATGGGCCACGGCTGCCTCCCTTCCGGGCGGCCGCGGCCCGGGACCGTGGGGTCCCGGGCCGCGGCGTTCCGGAGCGGGTGCTATTGGTTCAGGATCTCGTCCGGAACGAGCCCCTTCAGGTGGGGGAACGCATCCTTCATGTGAGGGATCTGCATGGCCTCCATGAACTCCTGCTGGAATCCCTCCTCCACGGTGAGCTCGATGTACTCCACGTTCCGGGCCACCCAGTTCGCCTCGTCGCGCTTGTCCCGGTTGAGCAACGCGATCCGGCAGCCGTCTCCGGCCGCGTTGCCCACGGCCTCCACCTTGTCCAGGTCACAGTCCGGGAACAACCCCATGATGAGCGCTTTCTTCCGGTCCACGTGGGTGCCGAACGCACCCGCGATCTTCACCTTGTCGGGGTTCTGGACCCCCATCCGTCGGCACATGAGCTTGCAACCCGCGTACAGGGCGGCCTTGGCGAGCTGGATCTGCCGGATGTCCCTCTGGGTGATCACGATGTCCTTGCCGATGGCGGTCTCCTCCGCCCAGGCCAGCACGAACTCGGGCTGGCGGTTGTCCGGGTTCACCCGGAAGCGGTTGGACTTCTGGTTCTTCTTGTTGAAGACCCCGCTCTTCAGGATCACCCCGGAGCGATACAGTTCGGCCAGCACGTCCAGGATGGCCGACCCGCAGATCCCCTTGGCCTTCATCTCCTCGGGCTTGGACTGGCTGCGCCAGGCCTCCCGGCCGATCACCTTGTAGTCCACCTCGTGCGTGTCCGGGTCGATCTCGATCCGCTCGATGGCCCCGGGGGCGGCGCGCATCCCAAAGGTGATCTGGGCCCCTTCCAGCGCCGGGCCGGTCGCGCAGGACGAGGAGATGAGCTTGTCCTTGTTGCCCAGCACGAGCTCGCCGTTGGTCCCGATGTCGATGATGAGCTGGATCTCCTCGGAACGGTACGGCTCCTCGGCCAGCAGCACGCCCACGTTGTCGGCCCCCACGAACCCGGCCTCGTTCGGCAGCACGAACACGTAGGACGATGGGTTGATCCGGAGGCCCAGATCCCGGGCCTTGATGTCCAGGCTGTGGTGCACCACCGGCGGAAACGGCGCGTGCCCCACGTACTCGGGGTTGAGCTGGAGCAGGATGTGGTGCATGGCCGTGTTGCACCCGATGGTAATGTCCTCGATGTCGTCCCGGCTGAGCCGCAGGTAGGTCTTCCCCTCCTCGGGGGCCTCCACCTCGACCTCTTCCCCCGCCTCGTTCTTGACCTTTTTCTTGGGCGGGTGGGTGGCGGCCACCACCTGGTCGATCAGCCAGTTGAGGCCCTCGATGATGTCGTCGCTCATCCGCTGAAGTCCGCCCGGCGTGGTCATGTGGTACGTGATCCGGGCCATCACGTCCTCGCCGTACTTGCACTGGGGATTCATGAGGGAGGCCGTGGTGATCACCTCCTTGGTCTGAAGGTCGCACAGGTAACCGGCCACCGTGGTGGTGCCCACGTCGATCGCCAACCCGTAGTGGGCTTCGTACCGTCCGGGCTTGACCCGGATCACCTCCCGATCCATCCACACGCTCACCGTGACCTTCCAGTCCCCCTGGCGCAGCGCATCCGGAAGGGCCCGCAGCGCGTAGATGTCGATGCGCAGGTCCTTGAGCCCGTAACGGGCCTCCAGTTCCCGGCACACCCGCTCGAAGTCACCCGTCGGGTCCTCGAACGACGGCTTCTCCACCTCCACGTAGTAGGACTTCACGGCCGGGTTCAGGTCGATGTGAATGTCACGGGCCGCCTTGCTCACCACCTGCTTCCCGGCCCGGGCCTCCTCGGGCACGAACACCAGCACGTCGCCCTGGACTTTGGCCACGCACGCCAGGCGGTATCCCTCCTCTTTGTCCTTGGCCGTGAAGAACTTGTCCTCCTCTTCCTGCCAGGGGCTCACGTGGGAACGGCTCGACTTGATGCCGTACTTCTCGAAAAACCCCTCTTCGATCCGCACCTTGCACTTTCCGCAGACCTTTTTCTCGCCGCAGGGCGCCTCGATGTCCACGCCGAGCCGTCGGGCCGCCTCCACCAGGTTGATCCCGGTGGGCACCTCCCCGCGCCGCCCCGAGGGTTGGAAGATCACCATCGCTGTCTTTTCCGCCATCAAACCCTCTCCTCAAGATCGATCGACAAGAACCGGTTGGAGCCTCGCGCTCCCGAGCAGGCCCGAGCAGGGGATCCCCCCTGGTCTTGGGCACACACCCCTCCCTTCCCGACCGGGTCCCCCCGGTCCCCGGACCGGTCGTCCA
>CAZBGL010000227.1:0-13361 GCA_964491375.1 uncultured Thermodesulfobacteriota bacterium
TTGGAGGAGGGCGGCCGCGGTCTGGACGAGGCGCCGCATGGGTCAGCCGATCCCCATGCAGGCCAGGCACACGGAGGCCGCGGTCATGAGAACCTGCGTCGCCTCGCCGAGCCACAGCCCCAGCGCCACCAGGCCCAGGGCTGCGGCGAGCGCCAGCGTCCATCCTCGGGCCATGTGCCAGCCCTCCGGCCGGGGTCCGGGCCCTCCCCGGACCTCAGGTGAAGGCGGAACTCCCGGGGGCGATTCTAGCAGACCGCGCCGGCGGGGCCCAAGCTCACGCCCCGCCGTGCCGGGGCGGATGGACCACGAGGTCGGAGGGTACCGTGTACACCCGGCCGGCGCGCCGGGTACGGATCGACTGGACGTGACCCGGGCCCTGCGGGCACCCCCATTCTGCGCGGGGGGTGCTCATCCGGGTTTGGAGGCGTGGACCACGGCCCGGGCCAGGGGGTGTATCGTCTCCAGTAGTTCCACGCGCACCCGGCGGAAGCCAGCCTGCTCCAAGTCCTGGTGCCACCCGCCCGGCGACGCGGCCCCGGCCACGCACCACGCCCAGGCCTCGGGCAGGTCCGCGAGGCCCGGGGGGAGGGGAGCCACCCGCACCAGGTCGCCGATGCACACCCTTCCGCCGGGCCGGAGGATGCGGTGGATCTCCCGGAGCAGCGCGGGCCGGTCGGGCACCAGGTTGGCCACCCCGTTGAGCAGGACCCAGCCGGCCCACCCGTCCCTGAGGGGCACGCGGGGCAAGCGGCCGCGGATGCAACGCAGCCCCGGGGGTGGCCCCCCCTGCCGGAGCCTCGCCAGCATGGGGGCCGAGGCGTCCAGGGCCGCCACCCGGTAGCCGCGGAGCGCCAGGAGCCAGGCGTCGAGACCGGCCCCGCACCCCAGATCGGCCACGGGCCCGGGTCCTTCCACGTACTTCGCGACGGGTGCCGCCCCCACAAAGGCGGCGAGCACCCCCTGGGGCACCCGCTCCAGGTCCCCGGGGGAGTACCCCAGGGCCAGCGCCAGATCCGGGCCCGTGGCGACCGGAAGCGCCGAGGGGGCTTCGGAGCCATTGGTGCCGATGCTGTCGTAGACCGCCTGCACGACGGCTTCTAACCCGTCCACGACTCTCCTTTCGTTGGGGCGCAGGAGGCTCGCCGGGGTGCCCGTCCAGGGTACCCCGCGCTCACCGGAGCGCCATGCGCCGGGCGCCCGGTGGCGGGGGCCGTCTCTCCCCGAACCGCCGTTCCGAGCATCGAGTTGACCGCTGTGGGCCACAAGGGGTAGGGTTACCGGCCTCGCTTGGAGAACCGGGGCGTGCCAGAGGTGGAATCCCCGTTTCGGGAAGAGGGCGATGCAGGCAAGGGAGACCATCCGCCGGGGCCGGATCTTCTCACTGGTCCTAGTTGTTGTAGCGGTCGTCGTGATCGGCTGTTCGCCCGGATCCTCCCCTTCGAAGGTGGAGGTGGGCTCCCCTGCGCCGGACTTCGTGCTCCGGGGCTTGGACGGTACCCAGTATCGTTTGAGCGACCTCCGGGGCAAGGTGGTGTTCGTGAACCTGTGGGCCACCTGGTGCCCCCCGTGCCGGGAGGAGCTGCCCAGCATGGTCCGATTCTACCAGGAATACCATGGGCGAGGGGTGGAGATCCTCGCGGTGTCCGAGGACCGCGACGTGGGGGCGGTGCGCCGAGCGATCCTGCGGTACGGGATTCCTTTTCCGGTGCTCATGGACGAGGACAAAAGGGTTTACAACCTGTACAGGGCCACCGGTGTCCCCGAGACCCATCTCATCGATCGCAGGGGTATCCTGCGTCGCACCGTGATCGGGCCGTTCGACTGGACGGCACTCGAGGTGCGCGAGACCGTGGAAGCCCTGCTCGCGGAGGACGGGAAATAGGACGCACCGATGAAGCCTTCCTCCCTTCGTCGCTATACGTGCAGCGACTACCGGGAAGAGATGCGGCTGCTGGGCCTGCGGCGCCGCCTGGAGCAGGAGGACCTGACGCCCGACGAGCGCCGCAGGCTGGAAGAAGAGATCCGGCGCCTGGAGCGAGAGATGGGGATGGACTGAGCCGTCCGCAGCCGCGGGGTCGGAAGGAGCTAGGTCTGGAATCGGGCCGTGAGATCCCGCAAGCCTTCGGCCTGTCGGGCCAGGATGTCGGCGGTCCGGGCGATCTCCTCTCCTGCCCGGGTGTTCTCGGCCACCCCCTGGGCGATCTGGTCCAGGTTCCCGACCAGGTCTTGCACCGTGGTGGCCAGCTGATCCGTGGCGGCAGCGATTTGCTGGATCTGGGTGGCGGCCCCGCCGATCCGGTCCTCGACCTCTCCGATGGACCGGGCGGCGTTCTCCCCGAGGCTTCTCCCCTGTTCCACGGCCTCGATCCCCTGCTCCATCGCCTCCATGGCCCGGCGTACCTGGGACTGGATGCCTTCGATGGTCTCGCCGATTTCGCCGGTGGCCTTGACGGTCTTTTCGGCGAGCTTTCGGACCTCGTCGGCCACCACGGCGAACCCCCGGCCGTGCTCGCCGGCCCTTGCGGCCTCGATGGCGGCGTTCAGGGCCAGAAGGTTCGTTTGGTCCGCGATGTCCTCGATCACCCGGACGACCGATCCGATCTTTTCGGCCTCGGCTCCTAGCCCCCGGACCACCTCGCCGGCCTGACTCACCACCGAGGCGATCTCCTGCAGGGCCTCGCCGGTCTGCCGAACCACCTGCGAGCCGTCGGCAGCCAGGTGCCGCACGGCGTCGGCGGCCTCCGATACCTCTGAAGTGTTTCGGGCCACCTCCTGAACGGTGGATCCCATCTGCTCGCCGCTGGCGGCCAGAAGCTGTGTGCGTTCCGCGATCTCGTTGCTGCTGGAACCGATCTGGGAGGTGCTGGCCGAGAGCTCTTCCGATGTGCCGGCCAGTTCACCGGCTGCTTCTTTGACCTCTTGGATGATGAACCGGAGCTTGTCCGCGAACACGTTGAACCAGATGGCCAGCTCGTCGAACTCATCCCGCTGGGCCTGTTGGAATACCTCGCACTCGGAACAGTCCTCGAGCTTACCGGATAGAATCGTGGGGCACTGTACCTTCTCCTTGACGAGCTGCATCGAACCGACTTTGCTCCAGCATGCGTCGGCTTGTCCGTAGAGGGTACACTCCTCGTGGCCGCATTCCTTCACGCGGGCACAGGTCACATATCGAACGGCCAGGCGCCGCGTCAGGTCGCCTTCGCCGGCGGCCAGATCCTTCAGGGCAGACACGGTCTGGTTCAGCCGGCGCGACATGGCCACGGCGATCCACCCCAGGAGTCCGACCACCAGCAGCCCGCTGGCGATGGCCACGGCCACGAAGATCTCCTGGGCCCGTTCCGTGGCCCGGTTCGCGGCTTGCCGGTATTGTTGCCGCTCTCGCTCGAGGCGCGAAGAGGCCTGCGCGGATACCCGATTGAGCTCGGCCAAGGCCCGGTCGGCCTGTTCCCTGGCCCGGAGGCTGGCGAGGATCCCTTGGGCGGCGTCCTGGAAGGCGCGCTCGTATCGGTCGACCAGCGGCAGGAACCGCTCCCCCGTCCCATAGGGGAGGTTCTCGATGGCCTCCCGGAACCGCCGGAGCTCCTCGCGGTGCTTGGCGAGGGATGCGTTGTCGTGGCGTAGGAAAAAATCCTTTTCCCAACGGCGCACCAGGAGCAGGGACTCGATGAGGCGGCCGCCGTCGAGTCCGGTTTCCAGTTCGTGGGCCGCTTGGCGGAATACGCCTCGGAACCCTTCGTCTTCGGAGAAACCGACCTTGGCCCGTTGATTCACCCAGTTGGAGCTGGCCGCGCAAAACGCCTCCAGGCTGGTCTTCATGCTCTGGAAGAGCTGGACTAGGTCGCCGGAAAGACCCTGCCCGATGTGGTCGAGTATCCGGGGCCCTTCGGTGCGCAGGCGCCTCAGGCCGTTGCGCACGGAGACCACGGTTTCTTCGTTGAGTTCGTGGAGGTCCTCGACGAGGAACAGGATCTCCATCTGGAGGTTCACGAGCTGATCGTGGACGTCCTCCAGGCGCTGGACCTGGGCCGCTCGAGCGGCTTGGCCTTTGAGGGTCTTCACCGCACCCAGAACCACCACGGTCAGCGAAACGACCACCGCGACGACGGCCAAACCGCAACGACGCCGATAGGTCAACCGGATGCGCATGGGAACCTCCTCCCCGCGTCGAACACGAGAACAAGCCGTTTCCTCGGATCGGCCGGGTGCCCGAAAACTTGAGCCCCCCGTGGCCGGGTGCCGAAGGGTGATCCACGTCATGGTCCTTCGGTCCGCTGTCCGGCATAGAGGGTCTTAACCGAACCGATCGCGGGCAAGCCCGCGGGCACGCTTCCGAGGAGGGATCATGGGAGAACGACACCCGAGGATGCAGCGGGAGCGCCGCACCATCGAGGCCATGATCCGGCTGTACTGCCGTGATCACCACGGCGGGGGCCGGAGTCTCTGTCCCGGGTGCGCGGAACTGCTCGACTACGCCTTCCGGCGGCTGGACCGGTGCCCCTTCCAGGAGGGCAAGACCACCTGCGCCAAGTGCCCGGTCCACTGCTACAAGCCCTCGATGCGGGAGAAGGTGCGGGAGGTGATGCGGTATTCCGGCCCCCGCATGCTCTGGCGCCACCCGGTGCTGGCCCTGTTCCACCTGCTGGACGGCCGGCGCAAGGAGCCGGTGCGCCCCCCCACACGGGCCGGCACGGACCCATGACGCCGTCTGCCCGGTCGCGGACGACCCCGCCCGTCCAGACCGGGAGCTCGAAGATCGTGATCCCCGGGACGCTCCCGTCCCGGACCCGTTCCAGGAGGGTACGTTGCTGTCTCCGGGCCAGCGCCACATGTTGGCGGCCACGTTTTTGTTCTCCCTGATGGGGGCCCTGGTGAAGCTCCTGAGGCCCATTCCGGCCCACGAGGTGGTGTTCTTTCGGGCACTGGTTTCGCTGGCGGCGTGCTGGGTCGCGATCCGGCGCCGCCGGATGAGCCCCTGGGGCCGGAACCGTCCTCTCCTGCTGGCCCGGGGCGCGGCCGGAACGGCCGCGCTCCTCCTGTTCTTCCACACCCTGCAGGCCATGCCGCTGGCCACGGCGGTTACCGTGCAGTACCTGAACCCCATCTTTACGATCTTGATCTCCGGGCTGGCGCTGGGCGAGGCGGCCCGGGCTGGGCAGTGGGCCGGGTTCGTGGTGTGCTTTGCCGGGGTGGCCCTCATGAAGGGTTTTGACCCCCGGGTGTCGCTGCCGGACCTGGGCCTGGGCATCGCCGCAGCGGGGTTCTCGGCGGTGGCGTACAACCTGGTGCGAAAGCTCCGGGACACCGACGATCCCCTCGTGGTGGTGCTGTACTTTCCCCTGGTGACCGTGCCGGTGGTGGGCCCGTACACCCTCGCCCACTGGGTCCAGCCCCGGGGCCTCCAGTGGATCGGGCTCGTGGCCGTGGGGCTTCTCACCCAGGCCGCCCAGGTGCACCTCACCCGCGCCTTCCACCTGGAACGGGCGGCCAACGTGAGTCACTTCACGTACCTGGGTTCCCTGTACGCCCTGGTCCTGGGATACCTCCTGTTCGGCGAGACCGTGCCGCCCCCCGCCCTGGCCGGCATGGCCCTGGTGGTGGCCGGGGTGCTCTGGGCCACCCGGGCCGGCGGCCCGGAGGCCTCCTAGGCCGGGCCCGGCACCCAGCCATCCGGGGAAGGGGCAGCTCAAGCCTTTGGGGACACGTTCGGTTGCTCGGCCCGCACAGACGCCCTCGCCGAGGGGCTGAGCGTGCGCTTCCGCCACCTGCCATCGGATGGCGGCGGGAGAGGGGACCGTGGGAGGAAGCCAGCCGGCCTGTTCGCGGGACACAGACTTTGTGTAAGGGGAGCGGCCTTCCAGCCGGACCCCAGAGGCCGTAGCACGGAACCGCCTCGTTGGTGACACCCCCCGAATGGTGTAAGGTTTCACGGCGGTTGGCGGGGTACGGCGCCCGACCGGAAGGACGGGGGCAGGAGGAACAGACCCGGGATGGAGCGGCCGAAGGGCACGATCGTTCTCATGGGTTCCGGGGAGCTGACGGCCACCATGGTCCAGGTGCACAAGGACCTGCTGGCGCGCCTCGGCCCCTCGCCCCGTGCGGTGTTCCTGGACACGCCCGCGGGGTTCCAGCTCAACGCGGACCAGATCGCCCGCCGTGCCGCGGACTTCTTCCGCCGGCACGTGGGCCACCCCCTGGGTGTGGCCTCGTTCCGGTCGGCCCGGACCACGTCCCCGGCCGAGGCGGCCCGGGCGTTCCGGGCCCTCCGCGAGGCGGACTACGTGCTGGTGGGGCCCGGCAGCCCCACCTACGCCCTGAGGCAGTGGAAGGAGAGCCCGGTTCCGGGAATCCTGGCGGAGCGCATCGCCGCAGGGGCGTGCCTGGCGGCCGCCAGCGCGGCCGCGCTCACGGTGGGCCGGTTCACCCTGCCGGTGTACGAGATCTACAAGGTGGGCGAGGATCCCCACTGGGTGGAGGGCCTGGACCTGCTGGGACGGTTCGGGCTCCCCCTGGTGGTGGTGCCGCACTGGAACAACGCCGAGGGGGGGACCCACGATACCCGGTTCTGCTACATGGGCGAGCCCCGGTTCCGGGCCCTCGAGGCCATGCTCCCCGGAGACGTGGCCGTGCTGGGGCTCGACGAGCACACCGCCTGCGTGCTGGAACTGGGGGAAGACCGGTTCGAGGTCCGCGGCCTGGGGCGGGTGACCCTGCGGAAGGCTGGGGAGGAGCAGGTGTTCGGCCCCGGCGGGCCGTATCCCTTGAGCGCCCTTCGCGCAGGACCCTCCGGAGGGGGCCACCGGACGGGTTCCACCGGCGCGGGCGCTCCTGCACGACCCCGGGAGGACCCGTTCTGGGAGCGGGTCCACGAACTGGAGCGCGCGTTCCAGAAGGCCCTGGAGGAGCACGACCCCAGGGAGGCCACCAACGCGGTGCTCACGCTGGACGCCGCGATCTGGGAGGCCCACGGCGGACTCCGGAGCGAGGCGGACGTCGCCGAGGCCCGGGAGGTTCTTCGCGAGATGGTTGTGCTCATGGGGGCGCACCTGGAGGCGCGGCCTCCGAGCCGCGAGGCGTGCCTGGCACCCCTGGTGGAGGCCGTGCTCGAGGTGCGTTCCCGGTTCCGGGCCGGGCGCCGGTGGCACGAGGCCGACGCCCTGCGCGAGGCCCTGACCCGCGCCGGGGTGGTGGTGGAGGACACGCCGGAGGGAACCCGGTGGAGGCTGGCGTAGACCGGCCGACGGCGGCCGAGGAGCCCTTCGGGAGCCTGGAAGGGCTGTGGAGGGCCTCCCGGGAACACCTCGGGTGGGGCTGCCCGTTCGTGTCCCCCCCCTGGGTGCGGGCGTGGCGGCACACCCTGGGGACGGCGGTAGAGCCGTGGATCCTCTCCGTCCGTAAGGGGGGGCGCCTGGCGGGGGTGGCCGTCCTGGCCCGCCGGGGCGCCCGTGTCGGGTTCCTGGGGAGTCCGGACGTGTGCGATTATTTCGACCTGGCTGCGGCCCCCGGGGACGAGACCGACGTACTGTGGGCCGTGGTGGAGCACGCGCGGGCCCGGGGTGCTTCCGGGCTCGACCTGGGGCCGGTACGGGAGGACTCGGTCGTGGCGCGGGCCGCGGCGGGGCTTCCCGGGTTCCGGGTCCTCCCCGACGGGGCCGCGGTCGAGATGCCCCTGCCCGCCGGCTGGGGGGACTACCTGGAGCGCCTGGGACGGAAGGAGCGCCACGAGGTCCGCCGGAAGATCCGGCGGGTGGAGCGGTCCGGCACGGTCCGGCGGTACACCGCAGGGCCGGCCGATGTGGACCGCGCGCTGGCGGTGTTCCTGGACCTGTTCCGCCGGAGCCGGCCCGACAAGGCGGCGTTCCTCACCCCCCCGCGCGAGGCCTTTTTCCGGGCACTGGCCCGGGAGACCGCGGCGGCCGGATGGCTCCGGCTGTCCGTGGTGGAGCTGGACGGCCGGCCGGCCGCGGCCGTGTTGTCGTTCCAGTGCGGAGGGGTGCGCTACCTCTACAACAACGGGTTCGATCCGGAGTTCCGGAACCTGAGCATCGGGATCGTGAGCAAGGTATGGGACATTCGGGATGCCATCGCCGAAGGGGCCGCCCGGTACGAGTTCCTGAAGGGCACCGAGACCTACAAGTTCCGGCTGGGGGGAAGGGAGGTGCCCCTGGTGCGGTGTGTGACGGGGGGGACGCCGTGACCGGACGGCGGCTCCGGATCGCCATGCTGTGCCTCCACTCCAACCCCCTGGGGCGCCTGGGCACGCGGGACACCGGGGGGATGAGCGTCTACGTGACGGAGCTGGCGGCCGGGCTCGCCGACCGGGGGCACCGGGTGGACGTGTACACGGCGGCCCCGTCCCCGGGCGCGGGGGTCCTGCGGCCGGGCGTGCGCATCGTCCAGGTGACGCCGTGGAGCGGCCCGCCGCCCTCCAAGGACGCCTTCTATCCCCTGCTCCCCGCGGTGTGGGACGCCGTGGAGGATCGTCGCCTAGCCGAGGGCACGGGCTACGACCTGGTCCACAGCCACTACTGGCTGTCGGCCGTGGTGGGGGCATGGGCGGCCCGTGCCTGGAGCGCGCCCCACGTGGTCACCTTCCACACCCTGGGGGCGGTGAAGGCAGCCCTGGGGGGCGGAGAACCCGGGGTGCGGCTCCGGTGCGAGGCCGAGGTCGCCCGGCGGTGCGACCGGATCGTGGTGCCGTCGCTCCGCGAGGCCCGCCACCTGGCGGCCCACTGCGGGGTGGACCGGGGGCGGGTGGCGGTGATCCCCTGCGGCGTCGACCTCGATCGGTTCCGTCCAGGGGACCGCTCCGCCGCCCGCAGGGCCCTGGGGCTTCCGCCCGGGGTGCCGGTGGTGCTCTACGTGGGGCGGTTCGCCGAGCTCAAGGGCATCGACCGGCTGGTGCAGGCCGTCTCCCTTCTGCCTTCCGAGGTGCGCCTGGTGCTCGTGGGAGGGGACGGCCAGGAAGACCCCGAAAGGAACCGGCTCGCGCGCCTGGCCGAGGACCTGGGCCTGGCCGGCCGCGTGCGGTTCGCCGGGCGGGTGGACCACCGGGCCCTTCCCCCGTACTACCGGGCCGCCGACGTCCTGGTGCTCCCCTCGCTGTACGAGAGTTTCGGCCTGGTCGTGCTCGAGGCCCTGGCCTGCGGCACGCCGGTGGTGACCACCCCGGTGGGGGCGGTGGAGCAGGTGGTCCGGCCGGGGCTCACGGGGGAGATCGCGGCCGACGCATCGCCCGGGGAGCTGGCCCGCTGCATCCGCAGGGTCCTGGACCGGGGGCGTTGCCCGCCCGGGGTGGTGCGGGACTCGGTGCGTGGGCTTTCGTGGCGTTCGGTGGCTGCCGCGGTGGAAGGGGAATACGCGGCCCTCGTGGGCGGCGGACACCCGTCCGGCGAGCCCCTGCGGGCCGCGGCCGGGGAGGGGGCCCCTTGAACCCAGGGGTGCACGCCCTGGTCGTGTCGCCCCATCCGGACGACGCCGAGTTCGGCGCCGCCGGCACCGTGGCCCGGTGGACCCGGGAGGGCCGCCGGGTGGTGTACGTGGTGTGCACCAGCGGCGAGAAGGGGACCAGCGACCGCACGGTGGACCCGGCGGACCTGGCGGTCTTGCGGGAGCGCGAGCAGGAGGCCGCCGCCCGGGTGCTGGGGGTGGAGCGGGTGGTCTTCCTGCGCATGCCGGACCAGGGCCTGGAGGACACGCCCGCGTTCCGGCGGGAGATCGTGCGGTGGATCCGCACCTTCCGGCCCCGGATCGTGCTGGCCCCCGACCCCTACCGCCGGTACCTTTGGCACCGGGACCACCGGATCACCGGCCAGGTGGTTCTGGACGCCGTGTTCCCCTTTGCCCGGGACCACCTGGCGTTCCCCGAACTGCTCCAGGAAGGGCTGGAGCCCCACCGGGTGGAGGAGGTGTGGTGCTGGGCCGCCGAGGAACCCAACCTGCGCGTGGACATCACCGAGACGTTCGACCTCAAGCTCGAGGCCCTGCGGTGCCACCGGAGCCAGCTCCCCGAGCTCCGACTGGGCGACGTGGAGGCGTGGCTCCGGGAGCGCTGCCGGCGTTACGCCCAGGGGACCGGATACGGCCTGGCCGAGGCGTTCCACCGGGTGCGGATGCCCGACTGACCCGGGCCGTCCGGGCACGTTTCACCCAGGGCTCCCCGGTTCCCCCGCTCGGATCATGAGCGAGCGCCGGCGCCGGTTCCGCATCCCCGTCCGCCGTCTCGTGTGGGTGGAGCCCGGCGGTTCCTGGGCCCTCACCACCGACCTCTCGGTGGCCGGGGCGTTCCTGATGACGTCCCGGGTCCGTACCCCAGGCACCCGCCTTCGGCTCCGGTTCCAGACCCCCACCCGCACGGTCCGGGTGGAGGGGATCGTGCGGTGGGTCCGGCCCCGTACCGACCCATCGGCGCCCCACGCGGCGGCCGGCATGGGGGTGGAGTTCGTGGCCCCCGAGGAGCCGCCGGCCCCGGGGGGCACCCCGTGAGCGATCCCATCCGTCTCAGGCGGGACCTCCGGACCCGCCAGGAGGTCCGGGCCGCCGCCCTGGAGGCCCTCGCCTGGATCGACCGTGTGGTCGCCCGCCGGCCCGAACTGGCCGGCGCGCTCCGGCCCTGGCGGGAGCGCCTGGCCGCCGTGCCCGCCGCGCTGGACGCCCGCGGGGCCCGGGTGGCCGTGGTGGGGGCGGTGAAGTCGGGCAAGTCCACGCTGGTCAACGCGCTGCTGGGCGAGGACCTGCTCCCCCGGGGGTCGGGAATCCTGACGGCCCAGGTGACCGAAGTGGTGAAGGCCCCCGGCCCGTGGCTGGAGGTCACGTGGCGGTCCCGGGCCGAGGTCAACCGTCTCTTCCGATTCCACGCGGCCGCCCTGGGGGTGCGGGAACAATGGGACCTGTGGCGTCCCGAGCACCGGGAGGCCGCGGCCCGCCTGCTCCGGCGCGTCCCCCCTTCGCCCCACGCCGAACCCCTGCGGGCCCTCCTGGAGGGGTTCGGCGCAGTAGCGCACCGCGTGGGCGAGGCCCCCCGTTCCGAGCGCGTGGTCGGCGCACCCGACCTGTGGTCCTGGGCGACCCGCGAGTATACGGCTGTGTACCTGGCCGGGCTCCGCGCCGCCGTGCCCGCCCCGGGCGTGCCCGAAGGCCTGCACCTGCTGGACTGCCCCGGGTGCGACGCTTGGAACGCCGCGCACGGAAGCGCCCTGGACGAGGCCGTTCTGGGGGCCCACGCCCTGGTGTACGTGGTCTCCGGCCGGGTGGGCTTGAGGGAGGCCGACGTGCGGTTCCTCGGGGCCCTTCGGGAGTATGGGCTCCTGGAGCTCACCCGGTTCGTCCTGAACGTGGACCTGGGCGAGATCCGCACGGCGGCGGACCTGGAGCGGGTGAGGGCCCGGACGGAATCGGACCTGGGGCGCGCCGGGGTCCCCGGCCGGCCCGTGCTCGTGTCGGCCCTGCTTTCGCTCCTGGACGCCCGGGTGCTGGTGTCCCCCGGGGCCGTGGCCCCGGGCGAGCGCAGGCTCAGGGAGGCGTGGGAGTCCGCGGCCGGCGGGCTTGCCTCGGAGCTTCGGGACGCCTTCGAGACGTTCCGCTCCGACCTGTGGGAGGCCGCCGGACGGGAATGGGGGCGGCTGGTGACCGCCAGGGCTCGGGCGGACCTGCGCCGGGCCGTGGCCGGCGCGGGCCGGGTGCTGGCCCGCGAGGGAATGCCCTCGCAGGCCGGGCGGTCCGCGCAGCGAGCCGACACGGCCGACGCGCTGCTCGAGTGGCTGCGCAGGCGCATGGACCAGGAGGCACACCGGGTCCGCGGGGACCTGGAGGCGGCCTTCCACCGGTCGTTCCGGTCCCGGTGGGCTCCCCAGCGCAGGGCGTGGGCCCGCGGGATCGAGGGCGTGGATCCGGCCGACCCGGACGGGTGGCGCCGGGTGGAGGCCGTACTCGCCGCCACCGAGCCCCTGCGGGTCAACGCGGTGCGGAACCTGGCCCTGGAGGCCCGGGGGGAGCTGGCCCGCGCGGGCGAAGCGCTCGCCCGGGAGGCGGCCGAAGCGCTCACCCACGCCGGGGACGGGCCCGGGAACCCGCCGGACCGGGTGCTCCTCTCGAGGGCCATTGCCTCCACGCGGCGGATTCCCCTGTTCCGGGCCCGCTGGGCCGCGGGGACCCTGGCCCCCGGGGGCTCGGGCCCCTCGTGGCTGCGGATGGGCCGGGTGCTGGCTGGCCGGCGCGGAGGGCAGGCCGGAAGAACGGCCCGCCGTGCCTGGCTACGGATGCACTTGGCCCGTGCGTGGGCCGCGTACCTGGAGGCCGTGCTCGGCGAGTGCCTGCTGCCCCATGTGGAGGAGGCCGCTGCCGAAGTGTACGACAGCCTCGCACTGTGGATGCTGGACGCGATCCGGAAGACCGGCACGAGGGGCAGAGGTCTTTGAGCATGCGAGCAGGGGTTCTCCTCCCCTGTGGGCGCTGCGGCGCACATCCAAAGCCTCCTCCCCCTTCCCACATCCGGGCCGCCCCCTCCTCCACCTCCGCAGGGGGTCCATCGGGAGAGCCCGGCTTCCGGGACCGATCCCCATCTGCGCTTACCCCCTAGAGGTCGAGCCCCTGCGATCCGAGGCGCCGACCCAAACGGGCCGGGGCGCGCACAGGACGACCAGTTTCTACGCGCATGCTCAGAGACGTACCCTCGCTCCCCTCTCTGCAAGAGCGGGGCTCCTCCGGGCTACACTGCTGTCCGCTCGATCGGGAGCCCTATCCTCTGCGCCGTGTCCACTAAACCCGGGCAAGATCAAAGCGCTCTTCCGTCTGAGCAGGTGGCGCCGGGCCGAGTGGAAGGCCCGCAAGGCCGCCCAAAAGGCCCTGGCCGAGGGCCGCCTGGAGGAGGCCGCCGAACACAAGCGCCAGGAGATCTTCCACTACTACGTCATCCGGGAGGCGCTGGAACGACAGGAGGAGGTGCGCAAGGGTCGGCAGGCCCTTCAGAAGCTCGGCACCAAGAAGGCCCTGGCCCGGATGGACCCGCAAGCCGTCCGCCAGGTGGTGCGGCTGCTCGACCGCCTGGGGATTCCCTCCCGGTACACCCCGGAGCAAGTGGAACCCACCGAGGACGAAAAGCTCAAGGCGCTCACGCCGGCCCAGTGGATCGAGGCCATGGAGGAAGAGGGCGTGGACATCACCGTGTCGCCCTGGGTGCTGGACGAGACGAACCGGGTGGCCAGCCCCGAGGAGCTCACGGTGAAGGAGTTCCTTGGGGTGACCGAAAGCGTGCGGTCCATCGTCCACGCCAGCAAGCGCAGGGGGCGTCTTTTCGTTGCGGCTGGCGGAGGGAATCTCGACCACCTGGCTGCGCGGGCCTATCCCCGCGCATGCGGGGGAAC
>CAZBGL010000228.1:0-3735 GCA_964491375.1 uncultured Thermodesulfobacteriota bacterium
AGGCAGCGGAAGGCCAGGTCCTCGAACTTGGTGGGGAAAAGGATCTTCCGGACGGCGTCCATGGGCTCCTCCGGAGTTCACAGGAAGAACACGAACGTGACCAACGCGAAGGTCGGGACCAGGATGACGAGCGAGTACTTCACAATATAGCCGAAGAAGCTGGGCATCTCCACGCCGGCCTCCTCGGCGATGGACCGCACCATGAAGTTCGGGGCGTTGCCGATGTAGGTGTTCGCCCCCATGAACACCGCGCCGGCCGCGATGGCCTCCAGGTAGATCTCGTTGTTCCGGATCAGGTCCATGATGGCCTGTTTCTCCGGCACGCCGGGGCTGAAGTTGCCGAGCGCCGTGTTCAGGAACACCAGGTAGGTGGGCGCATTGTCCAGAAAACTGGACAGGCTCCCCGTGATCCAGAAGTAGTGGAGCGGCTCCTTGACCGACTCGATCAGGAACGCCAGGTGGCCGTGCACACCGGCCTTGAGGATCTCCAGCACGGGGATCATCGTCACGAAGATGCCGGCGAACAGGTAGGCCACCTCCTGGATCGGGAACCACGTGAACTCGTTCCGCTCCCGGATCGAACGCTTGGTCGTCCTCAGGGACAGGATCCCCATGATCACCAGGATCGCGTCCCGCAGGAGGTCCGCCACGGGCCGGTGCACCCCCAGGATGGTCACCTCCCCCAGGTGCAGCAGGCCGCTCATCAGCACGGCACCCACCACGCCGGCGAGAAAGATCAGGTTGTGCAGTCCTTCCACCCGGAGCCGGGTCCCGTCCGACTCCGGGGGACTGCCCTCTTCCTTGCGGTAGTAGTACGCGTCCAGGGCGTAAAACAGCCCGAGGAGCACCAAGGAGACCAGGAGCATGGGCTTGAACAGCTTGAACGTCCAGAAAAACGGCACCCCGTGTAGGAAGCCCAGGAAGAGCGGGGGGTCGCCCAGGGGGGTGAGGGAACCGCCGATGTTGCACACGAGGAAGATGAAGAACACCACCTGGTAGGTCCGGCGCTTCCTCCACGCATTGGCCCGAAGGAAAGGCCGCACCAGGAGCATGGCCGCCCCGGTCGTGCCGACCCACGAGGCCATGGCCGTGCCGATGACCAGAAGCACCGTGTTCACGAGGGGGCTGCCCGACAGGCTCCCGGTGACCAGGATCCCTCCCGCCACGGTGTACAACGACCAGAGCAGGATGATGAACGGGATGTAGTCCGCCAGGTAGATGTGGATGATCTGGTGGACCGCCTCGCCCCGGTAGTGGAGCACAAAGGGAACCGCCAGGCACAGGGCCCAGAAGGCCGAGACCTTGCCGAAATGGTGGTGCCAGAACCGCGGCGCCAGCAGGGGGAACAGCGCGATGGAAAGCAGGATCCCCGCAAACGGAACACCCCACAGGAGGCCGAGCTCGGCCCCCAGCGAGGACCCGCCCCCCTCCCCCCCGGACGCCCAGGCCAGCCCCGCGCCGAACAGCACGCCCAGGCCAGCCCAAAGGATCACGTTCCGGCCGCTGATGCGCATGGGAACAAACCTCCCTGCCGAGAAAGACCGCTCCGCGCACTCTCAACCCAACGGCAATCCAACGAATCCCCCCGGCCGCGCCCGCAAGAGCCGCCCTCCTAGGTTTCGGCCGCCGGAGCCGAACCTTGAGGCGCGGGGCAGGGAAAGCCCGGCCGGCCATGCCCTCTAGAACAGCGCGTCCACGAACTCCCTGGGATCGAAGGGACGGAGGTCGTCCACGGCCTCGCCGATGCCGATGTACCGCACCGGAATGCGCAGCTCGTTGCAGATGGCCACGACCACGCCGCCCCGGGCCGTCCCATCCAGCTTGGTGAGCGCGATCGCGTCCACGCCCACGGCCTCGTGGAACAGGCGGGCCTGGCTGACGGCGTTCTGGCCGGTGGTGGCGTCGAGCACGAGCAGCACCCGGTGGGGCGCACCCGGAAGGGCCTTGCCGATCACCCGCCGGACCTTCTTGAGCTCCTCCATCAGGTTGTGCTTGGTGTGGAGGCGGCCCGCCGTGTCCACGATGACCACGTCGGCCCCCCGGGCCTTGGCAGCCTCCACCGCGTCGTACGCCACGGCAGCCGGGTCGGAGCCCGGCTGGTGCCGCACCACCTGAGCCCCCACCCGTTCGCCCCAGATCTCCAGTTGCTCGATGGCCGCCGCCCGGAACGTGTCGCCGGCCGCCAGGATCACCCGTCGGCCGGCCCGCCGGTGCTGGGCCGCGAGCTTGCCGATGGTGGTCGTCTTTCCCACGCCGTTCACCCCCACCACCATCCACACCCACGGCGATGGAGGGGGCGCGGGCTCGGGGGCCGGGATCTCCAGGATCTCCAGGATGGCCTGCTTGAGATGGGCCCGCAGGGCCTCCGGGCTCGCAAGCTCCTTCCGGCTCACCCGTTCCCGGATCTCGTCCACGAGCTGCGTGGCGGTGTGGACCCCGAGGTCGGCCGTGACCAGGGCCTCCTCCAGTTCGTCCAGGGTCTCGGCGTCGATCTCCTTTTTTCCGAAGAGCACCCGGTCCACCTTCTGGACGAAACCCTGGCGCGTGCGCGAAAGGCCCCGGCGGAGACGGGCGAGCAGCCCCCCGCGTCCGGATTCCTCTGGCCCGGCTTCCGGCTCCGGCCTTCCGGGCCCGGCCCGGGGTTCGCCGGGGCCCGGGGCTTCCGGCTCGGCTTCGGATTTCAGCTCCTCATGGGAGGCCTCAATCGGCGCCTCCCCGCAGGACGACGCCTCCGTTCCTGGGTCCTCCACCTCAGGGGGCCGCTCCTCGGGAGCCGGCTCGGATTCCCCTTTCGGGCGGCGACGGAACAGGCGCCCCAGAAGCCCGCGCTTCTTGTCTTCCTTTTCAGCGACGCTTCCCTCGCTCACGAGTTCACGTTCTCCTTTTTGACCGCGTCTCGGCCTCTTCAGGCCACTTCCAAGTGACTTGCCACCTGAGCGGCGGACAGCGATCGGCCAACGGCTATCGGCGAATGGCATTCCCGAGCCCGGGACCCGGGTCCGCGCAGGGGTTGAGGAGTCCAGACGCCGCCGCCTCCCGAGCCCTCCAACCGTGCACGCGAGCGGCACGCCGGCCTCCGAGCCGCACCGCCGAGGCCGTGGCCCCGAAGCGGAAACGGGCCCCCCGGGCTGGGTCACCGAGGTCCGGGAGGGCCCCCGGGCTCGGGCGGCCCGAACAGGCCCTTTGTCACCCAGCCCGGGGGGCCGGAGCCGCGCAGGCGGCCGGAAGGCCAAACGCCGTCGCCTCCCGAGCCCACCCATCGTGCACGCGAGCGGCACTCCAGCTCCCCAGCACCATCTCCGAGGCCGTGGCCCCGAAGCGGAAACGGGCCCCCGGGCTGGGTCACCGAGGCCCGGAAGGGCCCCCGGGCTCGGGCGGGCGCGAACACGCAATATGCGACCTCGCCGCGGCAACCCGCCGCTCGGACGCGCCCGGTGAGCACCCTCGGGGCGCGCCGACGCCGCCCGAAAACGATAGAGCCGCGGCGACTGTCGGAGCCGCGCCCGCGCCTCGCAAGGGGCCCTCCCGGGCCCGGGCGCTCCAGGGGTTCGTCGAGCCGGCCCGGGGCTCGGGTCCGCGCACGCGGCCGGAAGGCCAGATCCCTCCGCCTCGGTCCTGCCCCCTCGACGGGCGAAGAGGGAAAACGCCTCGCGCGCGCCCGGGCCCACCCCCGAGGCGCAGCAAAGGCACGAATCCCGGAACGCACGCCCCGGGGGCAGCACCCAACCCATGCCC
>CAZBGL010000229.1:0-4290 GCA_964491375.1 uncultured Thermodesulfobacteriota bacterium
CACCGTGCTCGGATGGTTCGACCAGGCCGGCAACCTATTGGATGTGGACGACGACTCCGGCCCTGTGGGGAACGGGTTGGCTTCGGGGCTTGTGGGCCAGGCGGATTCGGACGGCGAGATCCATCTCGGGGTCACGGGCTACCCGAACTTCTTCAATGGAAGATCGCACGACGAAGAGGGTGCCTATACCCTTTACGTGGCCCTGGGGGTCACGGGGTGGGCCGACGTGGACTACTATGCTTTTGTGGACCTCCCCCCAGGAACACGCTTCGTCGCCGAGACTTCGCCCCGCAATCAAAGCGACTTGGACACGATGCTCGGTTGGTTCGACGGCCTGGGCAACCTGCTGGAATACGACGACGACGGGGGCTTCCAGTTCTTTTCCAGGCTCGAAGGTGTGGTGCCGTC
This sequence comes from uncultured Thermodesulfobacteriota bacterium, assembly GCA_964491375.1. Lineage (GTDB taxonomy): Bacteria > Desulfobacterota > Deferrisomatia > Deferrisomatales > Deferrisomataceae > CAZBGL01. The sequence goes on from CAZBGL010000229.1 coordinate 409, forward strand.
CGACGGCACCGTATGGCTGGCTGTCACCGGGTACCCGGACTGGGACTTCCAGGGTTTGCACTCGGAGTCCGGGGACTACCTGCTCACCGTGACCGTCCAGCCCGTGCCGGAACCCGCCACGATGGTGCTTTTCGGCACGGGGCTGGCCGGCGTGTGGTTGCACCGTCGTCGGCGGAAGTGAGACCGGAAGCGGTCTGCGCCCCTGCCTGCCTCGGGGCCGGGTGTGGAGCACACCCGGCCCCTTCTACGTCGTGAACGTGGGAGGGGCCGGGGACCCACCACCCGATGCGATCGGCCCCGCCCTTTCTTCCAGGATCCCCGTCCAGCCCAGCACCTCCAGCGCCCGTCGCCAAGCGTCGTCCAGGGGGGCTCTCACGCATACCCGTTCGCCCGTGGCCGGGCTGGTGAAGGCGAGCTCGGTGGCGTGGAGCAGGAGCCGGTGGATGCCGAACCGTTCCCGGAACATGCGGTTGTGCTTGGCGTCGCCGTGGGTGGTGTCGCCCACCACCGGGTGGGCGATGCCCGACAGGTGCCGGCGGATCTGGTGGGTGCGTCCGGTCAGGGGCCGCACCTCAACCAGGCTGTATCGAGCAGTCCGATACGGGCCCACCGGGATGGGCAGTTCGGCCGTGGCGAGCGTACGGTACTCGGTCACGGCCTCCCGGGTCTCGGTGCCTTCCCAGTCCCGCAGGGGGCGCTCGATCCGGCCCTCGGAATCGGTGTAGCCGCGCACCACGGCGTGGTAGCGCTTCTCCACCTCCCCGAACCGGAACGCCTGGCACAAGCGGTGGGCGGAGGGCGGGTCCAGGGCCACCAGCAGCACCCCCGAGGTGGCGCGGTCCAGCCGGTGGACGTTGTACACCTTCTGCCCGAACTGGCGGGCCAGGCGCCGCACCACCGAGTCGCGCTCCCGGGCCCGGGGGTTCGGGTGGACCAGGAGGCCCGCGGGCTTGCCCACCGCGGCGCACGCCTCGTCCTGGTAGAGCACCGGAAGCCCGTCCGGCACCGGATGTCGAGCTTTCCGTTCTTCCACGTTCGTCCCTCTGCGGTCCGGGGTCACGGGCTCGGCCCGCCGCCGGTTGGGGACCCCCGTGAGAGGACGTCCTCCAGGGCCGGCCTGAGCTCCGGGAACCGGAACACGAAGCCAGCCTCCAGCAGCCGCCTCGGTAACATGCGCTGGCTGGAAAGGACCACGGAGGCCGCCTCCCCCAGGACCAGGCGCACCGCAAAGGCCGGCACCGGGGCTCCCCTCCGGCGGCCCGAGACCTCGGCCGCGGTGCGCACGAACTCCGCCTGCCGCACCGGCTCCGGGGCGGCCAGGTTGAACACGCCTTTCAGGTCGCTCCGTCCCAGGAGGAAACTCACCGCCCGCACGGCGTCTTCCCGGTGGATCCAGGAAACCCACTGGCGGCCGCCCCCCAGGGGGCCGGCGAGCCCCTTCCCGGCCATCTCGTCCATCCGGAGGAGCGCTCCTCCAGGACCCAGCACCACGGCAAACCGGCCGATCACCACCCGGGCTCCCTTGTCCCGGGCCCGCAGGGCTTCTTCCTCCCACTCCCTGGCCACGCGGGCCAGGAAGTCCTCCCCGGGCGGAGCCCCCTCGTCCAGCTCCCGCTCGCCGGCGTCGCCGTACACGCCCACGGCCGAGGCGCTGAACAGGGTGAACGGCCTGCCCGGAGGGACGGCGTCCACCAGGTTGCGGGTGGTGAGCACCCGGCTGTCGCGGATGCGCGCCTTCTTGTCCGGCGTCCACCGGCCGTGGATGGGCTCCCCGGCCAGGTTCACCGCGGCGTCGCACCGGCGCAGTTCCCCCCACCACGGCCCCCAGCGCATGGGGTCGCCCTCCACCACGTCGTCGCATTCCGGAAGGCCGCCGGTCCTCCCCGGGCGGACCAGGAGCACCACCCGGTGGCCCCGGCTCCGAAGGTGCTCCACGAGCCGCGCCCCAACGAAGCCCGTTCCCCCGGTGACGAAAAGGGTCCTCCCCCGGGAGGGCTCCGTTCCCCCGTGTCCACCCCGGGGAGGCGATCCGTTCATGGGACGGCCATCCCGCGACAGGTCTCCCAAAGGGGCGCGAACCGGAACTCCGCGAGCAAGCGGCGCAGACGGGACTCGGTCCGGTGGAGGTTCACGTAGTGGCGGAACCGGCTCCTCAGGCCGGCCCCGTGCACGCGGGGCTGGTGGGGGTCGATCTCCCACGGGTGGAAGTAGAACACGAAGGGCTTTCGGTCCCTCTGTTCGATGAACCGCAGGGCCCGGCGGGTCAGCCAGTAGGGGAACAACCGAAAGTAGCCCCCCCCCGCCACGGGCCAGTTGCGCCCCAGGAAACGCACCGGGGTGATGGGGACCTCGAGCAGCGTGGGCCGGCCGGAAGGGGCCCGTTCCACGGGCACCCAGTTGCCCTCCTCTTCTCCGTCGAGCCGCTCGATCCGGAACGGAAACCGTGGCCACTCGGCCAGGCCGTACAGGTCGTGGCGCACCGGGAACACGCTGGAGTCGTACCGGTAGCCGGCCTCGTGGAGTTCATCAAAGGCCCACAGGGACCGGGGCGAGATGGAATAACTGGGCGCCCGGTAACCCAGCACGGGGGCTCCGGTCAGGTCCTCCAGCAGCCCCTTGGCACGCCGGACGTCCTCCCGGAAGGCGCGCCGGTCCTGGGTGGAGACACGTCGGTGTCCGTACCCGTGGCTGGCCACCTCGTGGCCGGCGTCCCGGATCCGGCGTACAACGCCGGGACAGCGCTCCGCCACCCATCCCAGCACGAAGAACGTGGCCCGCACCCCGGCCTCCCCCAGGATCTCCAGGACGCGCTCCGTATTGCGCTCCACCCGCAGCGTCCGGCGATCCCACGTCTCCGGAGGGCAGACGCTCTCGAATGCCGAGACGTGGAAGTAGTCTTCCACGTCCACGGTGAGGATGTTGGTCTGGCGAGGGGAAGGCGTCCCGGCGGTCACTTGATCGCCTTTACCTCCTCATAGGTGGTGAGCCCCTCCACCGCCTTGGTCAGCCCGTCGTCCACGAGGCTCCGGAAGCCGTTGGCCCGCACCGCCTCTTCCAGGGCGCCACGGTCCGCGCCGGCCAGGATCAGCTGCCGGACGCGATCGTCCGGCACGAGGAGCTCGAACACGCCGAGCCGTCCCCGGTATCCCGTGCCCGCGCACTTGCGGCAACCCACGGCCCGGTACAGGTGGGGGTTCTCCCGGCCCGTGGCCTGCCGGAGCTCCTCCTTCACCGGCTCCGGCGGCTCGAACGATTCGAGACACTCCGGACACAGCCTCCGCACCAGCCGCTGCCCCAGAACCCCGGCCAGGGCCGAGTACAGCATGAACGGCGGGATCCCCTGCTCCAACACGTGGGGGATCACCCCCACGGTGCTGTTGAAGACCATGCGGGCCAGCACCAGGGTCTTGCCCATGGCCGCCTCGACCACGGTGGACAGCACGTCCAGGCTCGGCACCTCGCCCACCATGAGATAGTCGATGTCCTGGCGGATGAGGGCCCGCAGGCCGCCGGCGTAACTCAACCCCGCCCGCTCGTTGGGCTCGGCCTGGTTGATGTCCGAGAGCCGGTTCTTGATGGGGTTCTCGTAGGTGAACGTGGCCTTGTGGGGGCTCTTCAGCGCATTGAGGGTGGCGTAGATCGTCGAGGTCTTGCCGCTCCCGGGCGGCCCCACCACGAGCACGAGGCCCCGCTCGGCCGCCACCACTTGCCGGTACCGCTCCAGCAGCTCCGGCGTCATGCCCAGGTTTTCGAGCCGGAGCTCCTCCTTGGAGAACGGCTGCTGGAACGCCAGGATCACCTGCTCGCCGCTGCGGACCGGAAACGTGGCCACGTCGATGTCGAAGAACTGATCCTCGCTCCGGACGCGGAAGTACCCCTCCT
>CAZBGL010000230.1:0-4686 GCA_964491375.1 uncultured Thermodesulfobacteriota bacterium
CCGGCCCCAGGCCCAGCAGGGGGCTCAGGCTCACCACCCGGATCCCGGTCTCCTGGTGGAGGAGTTCCGGGATCTCCGAGGCGAGCTGGGGCTCGGTCACCAGCACCCGGACCCCTTCGGCCCGGATCCGGTCCACCAGCCTCGCCAGGGACCGGGCCGAGGGGTCCTGCCCGGGGATGGGGGTCACCACGGCCACCAGGTCGAACCCCAGGGCCTCGGCAAAGTACGGCCACGCCGGATGATACGAGACGAACCGCCGGTCGGGCAGGGCAGCAACCTCGCGGCGTATGCGCTCGGCCGCGGCCTTGAGCTGTTCCACGTACCGTTCGAGGCGCCGCTGGTAATAGTCCCCCGCAAAGGGGTCGGCCTCCTCCAGCCCCCGCGCGATGTTCCGGCACATCAGCGCGGCCCGGCCCGGGTCGAGCCACACGTGGGGATTGCGTTCCGGGTTCAGGGGCACGCCCCGGGCCGCCTCCACCACCAGCAGCTCGCTGTTGCGGGCGTTCTGGATGAGGCCGTCGAGCCACTCCTCCAGCCCCAGTCCGACCCGCACCAGCACGCGGCTGCCGGCCAGGGCCTTCACGTCCGACACCCGGGGCTCGTACGTGTGGGGGGTCTCGAACCCCCGGAGGATGCTCCGCACCTCCACCCGGTCGCCCCCGATCTGGCGCACCCAGTCCGCCAGGTCGGGCAGGGTGGTCACCACCCGTATGTGGTCCTGGGCGGCGGCGGGCAGACAGCAGAGCAGCGCCACGAACCAGGCAGCCAGGGCTTTCATGGAGGGACCCCTCCCGCAGACTCCCCGGGAACCACCGGGATTCTAGGGGGCCCCCCGGGGGGCGTCAAGGCATCGCCTCACGCGCTCCCCCGGTCCACCCTGCGGAAGCCCCCCAGGGCCACCACCTCGACCTCCCGGGGCAGCACCGCGTCCAGCAGGAGGTTCATGCCCAGGTTGTCGGAGGCGATGTGGCCCGCGATGACCACGTTGAGGTGGTGCTTCTTGGCCTCTTCCACGTGCTCCTTGGACAGGTGCATGCCCACGATGGTGGACACGTCCGTGGCCTGGGCGAACTTCTCGTACATGGCCTTGGCGCCCTCGGTGCCGCCGGTCATGTCCACGAAGATCCGGCCGGCCCGCGTCTTCTTCTCGCCCACCGCGATCACGGGCCCGGCCTGGAGCCTGCGGGCGTCGCGGTATTCGGGGATCTCCAGCAGAAGGTCCACCACGTCGCCCAGGGTGGCCGGTCTCTCCTCGTCGAACAGGTCCGTGAGGTGGCGGGCCACGCAGTTGTCTGCGGGCGTGTGCACGCACACCAGGGGCACGTCCAGGAGCCGGGCCGCGTCCACGGCCCGCTGGTGGTTCAGGGGGTGGATCCGGTCGGCCACCTCCCGGAGCCGGGGGGCCAGGACGTTCTCGGCCTGGCCCACGGGGACCCCGAGCCCGGCGTGGATGCCGGCCTGGATCCCCATGACCCCGGTGAGCTGGGCCAGCGCATGGCCCCGCGGGTGGTGGGACACCACCGCGTCCGGCCCCCGGCCCCTCTCCCGGAGGCGGTCGGCGAGCAGGATCTCCCCCTCGTCCACGTCCACGGCCACGAACAGGCGGTGCAACTCGGTGGCCGGGTCGCCGTGGAGGATGCGGGTGTCCGGGTAGGGGTTGCGCAGCCCCTCGGGATCGAACCCCTCCCTTTCGTCGTCCGACATCTTCTCGTAGGCCTTCCGGGCCCGCTCCAGGTCGGCCTCGGCCTCCCCGCGGCCCCGCAGGTCCCGGTCCATGCCCACCTCCACGGCCTTGCGGTAGAACTCCTCCAGGGTCATCGGCAGCTCCTTTCCCGGATCAATGGAATGCTGGGACGCTAGAAGGCTAGGGCTCCCCGGGTGGGGGCAAACCCCGCGCCGGGCGCCGTGCTGGGTTATGACGACCCGGCCCCGGACGCCGGGAACCCCAACTCCTTGAGCCGGGTGGCCGCGGCCCCGTAGGCCTGGAGCAGGGCGTCCACCTCGGCCTCGCCGTGGGCCGCCGAGAGCGCCCCCCCGCCGTGCACCGCGAACACCCCCTGTTCCAGCAGCGCCAGCCGCAGCTCCCGGTCCTTGGCCGCGGCGTACGTCTTGGCCGCGATGTCGCCCGGGTTCCGGAGAGCCCGGTCCTCGCCCCGGAGCAGGTGGGTCATGAACAGGCTTCCGCGCCCGGTGCACGCGGCCGGGATCCCGGCGGCCGCGAACGCCGCCTCCACGCCCCGGCGCAGCCGCTCGCCCCGGGCCTCCAGCCGCCGGTACAGGTCCTCACCGGCCCGCTCCAGGGCCTCCAGGGTGGCCAGGGCCGCGGCCACACTCACCGGATGGCAGCTGAACGTGCCCCCCCCCACGAGCACCGGACGGTCCGGCTCCCGGGCCTTCAGGGGGTCGGCCGCGTCCAGGATCTCGCGCCGGCCGCCGTACACCCCGATCGGAAACCCCCCGCCCACGATCTTGCCCAGGGTCATCAGATCCGGCTTCACCCCGTAGGCGTCTGCCAGGGCGCCGTACCGGAACCGGAAACCGGTGATGATCTCGTCGAAGATGAGCACCGCGCCCTCCCGGTCGCACACCTCCCGCAGGAACCTCAGGTATTCCGGCTCGGCCGGGACGAACCCGCCGGAGCCCAGCATGGGCTCCACGATGATCCCGGCGATCTCGCCCCGGTGCGCCCGCACCACCCGTTCGCTGGCCTCCACGTCGTTGTACACCAGGAGGTCCACGCCCTGCTCCCCGGGCTCCGGGAGTCCCGGCCCCTCGGCACCCCGGAACGGGGCCTTCACGGCGTACGAGAGGTCCGTGCTCGCTCCGTGCCATCCGCCGGCCGCCTTCAGGATCCAGGGCCTCCGGGTGAACCCCCGGGCCAGGCGCACGGCGTACATGGTGGCCTCGGTGCCGCTGGTGCAGAACCGCATGGACTCCAGAACGGGAACGGCCTTGCGCAGCCGCTCGGCCAACTCCACCTGGTCCGGGTGGGGCATCCCCGGGTGCCATCCGCGCCCAAGGGCCCTCTCCGCGGCCTCCCGGACCGGCCCGAACCCGTGCCCGAAGATGAGCGCGTAGTGCCCCATCCACAGGTCCAGGTAGGTGCGGCCGTCCGCGTCGGTGATCCGGGCCCCCTCGGCGCGCACGGCATACAGGGGGTAGGGGTCGAAACGCCGCAGGTTGTGGCACACCCCCCCGGGGAACACCGCCCGGGCGCGGGCGTCCAGCGCGGCGGAGCGGGGGGTGCGTTCGCGGTACGCTGCGTCGAGGGCCCTCACGGCTTCTCCTCCGGCAACGCTCCTTTGGGCAAAACCGGACCATACGTTATCATAACCCGCCCCCGCACCGGAGCGGCGGGATCGGACAGGCCCGGACCAAGGGGGTTCCCATGGGAACGCGCCGGACGTTTTTTCCCGTACCCCGGGGCTTTCTGCCGTGGTGGGAACTGGAACGGCCCGTGGACTGGCCCCGCCGGTTCGGCCGGGCCGCCCCGCTGACGGTGGAGATCGGGGTCGGCACGGGCGAGAACCTGGTGCGCGAGGCCCGGAACCGGCCCGGGTGGAACTTCCTGGGCCTGGAACTCAAGTGGGGGCGTCTCGCCCGGGCCCTGCGCCGGGCCGAGGAGGCCGGACTCCCCAACGTGCGGGGCCTGCTGGCCGACGCCCGGTTCGTGTTCCACCGGCTCCTTCCGGAGCGCTCGGTGCGCGAGGTGGTGGCCCTGTTCCTGGATCCCTGGCCCAAGGACCGCCACGAAAAGCGCCGGCTGTTCGACCGGGCCTTCCTCCGGCTCGCCGCGTCCCGCCTGGATGGGGGCGGACACATGTACCTGGTCACGGACCACGCACCGTTCGCCGAGTGGGTGGAGGGTCAGGCGGCCGGAACCGGCCTCTCGGCCCGGCGCAGGGCCGTGGGGCCGGGGTTCGGCACCCGGTTCGAGGAGAAGTGGCTCGGCACCGGCCGGCACACCTTCTGGGAGGTGCGGTTCGAGAAACGGGAACATCCCCGGATTCCCCCGCCCGAGGAGGCCGACGTGATCGCCTACCCGGTAGAAGGCTTCGACCCCCGCCGGTTCCGGCCGGAACCCGTGCGCGGCGAGGTCACCGTGGCGTTCAAGCAGTTCCTGTACGACGCCGACAGGCGCTGGGGCATGGTGCGGGCCGTGGTGGTGGAGCCGAACCTGACCCAGCAGCTCTGGGTCGAGATCGTGCACGACCGCAAGGGCTGGCGGGTCAGCCCGGCCGAGGGCTGCGCCTTCGTGCCCACCCCGGGCGTGAAGGCCGCGCTCGAGGCCGTGCGCGAAGCGGCCCGTCGCTCGGTGGAGGAGGGGTGAGTCCGATGCCGGGGTTCAGGGGGCGGAATCGTTTCCCGAGCTCGTCCTCCGGCCCCCGACCCCGGAGACGGAGGGCGCCGGGGCGAGGGAGAAACGAAAGAGGCCCCGTTGCGGGGCCTCCTTCGAACCGCATCGGGCCGGGGGTCACTCCACCTCGATCTGGACGCCCTTGGTCTTGGAGGGCTGCGCCTTGGGCAGCACCAGGGTGAGCACCCCGTCCTTGAGCTTGGCCTTGGCCTTGTCCGCCACCACCTCGCCCGGCAGCGGGATCACCCGCTGGAACGAGCCGTACGAGGTCTCCCGGTAGTGGTAGTCGCCCTCCTCGTGCTCCTTCTCCTCGCGGCGCTCGCCGCGCA
>CAZBGL010000231.1:0-3135 GCA_964491375.1 uncultured Thermodesulfobacteriota bacterium
GATCATCGCCCCCAGATCGCCCCCTCCCCGGACGAACGAGTCCGGGTCGTGGCCGGCCGGGAGGAAAACGGCCCGGGCCTCCACCCCCTCGGCCAGGAACACGTCCAGGCTCCGGAACGCAGCCCGCCGGCCCGCCTCGTCCCCGTCGTACACCAGAACGATACGCTCGGCCCGGCGACGCAGGGCCCGCACGTGATCCGGCCCGAGGGCCGTACCCAGGGTGGCCACCGCAGCGGCCTCCCCCCGGGCGTGCAGGCTCACCACGTCCATGTACCCCTCCACCAGGAGCGCCCGCCGAGTCCTGCGAAGGGCGTCGGCCGCCTGGTGGAGCCCGTACAGGAGACGCCGCTTCTGGAACACCGGCGTCTCCGGCCCGTTCAGGTACTTCGGCTCCCCTCCGCCCAACACCCGGCCACCGAACCCGACCACCCTCCCCGCGTGATCGGCGATGGGGAACATGAGCCGGTCACGGAAGCGGTCGTAGTAACCCCCGCCGGCCCGCTTCACCACGAGCCCGGCCTCCTCGGCCCGCTCGAGCGGGATCCCCTTGCGCCGGAGATACCGGACCAGCGGATCCCAGCCCGGAGGGGCACACCCCAGACGGAACCGCTCGGCCGTCCCCGCCGGGACCTCCCGGTGGGCCAGATAGGCACGGGCCCGTTCTCCAGCACGACCCTCCACCAGATGGTGCCGGTAGTACCGGGCCGCCAACTCCAGCAGGTCCAGCAGCCGGGCCCGCTCGTCGGCCCCCCTTCCACCGCTCCCCTCCGTGCGGGGAAGGGAAACCCCGGCTTCCCGGGCGAGGCGCTCCACCGCCTCGGGGAAGGTGAGCCCCTCCAACTCCATCACGAGGCGGAAGACGTCCCCGCCCGCGCCGCACCCGAAGCAGTGGTACACGCCCCGCTCGTCGTTCACCACGAAGCTGGGCGTGCGCTCGTCGTGGAACGGGCACAGCCCCTTCCAGTTCTTGCCCGAGCGCCTGAGGGCCACGTGCCGGCCGGCCACCTCGACGATCGACGTGCGCTCGCGAATCTCCTGGAGTACGTGGTCCGGGAAACGCACGAGGCCTCCTCAGGCCAGTTCAACCCGGGTGGCGGCCCCGTCCTGCTCGGGCACCAGGGCCCGCACCCGGGGTTCGGTTTCCAGGTGCTCCCGCACGGCCCGGCGCAGGATGCCCTTGCCCCGGCCGTGCACCACCCGGAACGAGGACACGCCCGCGAGCAACGCCCGGTCCAGGGCCCGGTCCACCCGGGCCAACGCCTCGGCCACCCGGCACCCCACGATCACCACGTCCGCAGCGCCCCCCTCCGCCTCCACCCGGAAACAGGGAACCTGATCCGGGGGCGGAGCAGGCCCCCCGGACCGGGGCGGCCCCAGGTCCGCGGACCGCACCGTCACGCGCATCCCGCCCAGGTCCACCAGGACCCTCCCGTCGGACACCTCGACCACCCGCCCCTCCCGGCCCAGGCTCCGCACCCGGACCCTTGCGCCCGGCTCCAGGGCCGGGGGGCCCTCTTCCTCCTGGGGAGGCGGGGCGAGCCGCTCCTCCAGGCGCTCGCGGGCCCGGGTCACGGCCTCTTCAGCCTCCCGCTGTCCGGTCCGCCCCTCGGCCAGGCGGCGGATGACCTGGCTCAACTGACGCCGGGCCGCGGCGATCTCCCGACGGGCCTCCGCCAGGGCCTCGGCGCGGGCCCTGCGCCGCTCCTCCTCGGCCTCTCGGAGTTTGCGTTCCGCTTCGGCCAAACGACCTTCGTAGGCACGGCGCAGCGCCTCGGCCCGCGAGGCCTCCTGGGCGGCCCGCTCCCGGGCGGCCTCCAGGTCGCGCAGCAGGTCGGCGCCGGGCTCGTCTCCGCCCCCCAGATACACCCGGGCCCTCTGAATGACCCGCTCGGGCAGCCCGGTGCGGGCCGCCACCTCGATGGCGTTGGACCGGCCGGTCCGGCCGTAGACCAACCGGTACAGGGGGCGGCCGGTGTCCGGATCGAACGCGACGGCCGCGTTCTCCGCATCGGGCCGGGCGTACGCGAACGCCTTCAGGCCCTCCAGGTGGGTCGTGCCCACCACGACCGCGCCCTGTTCCAACAGGGCCTCCAGGATCGCCAGGGCGAGCGCCGCCCCCTCCCGAGGGTCGGTGCCGGCACCCAACTCGTCGAGGAGCACCAGGCTCCCCCGGCCGGCCCCGGCCAGGATGTCCCGCACCCTCACCATGTGGCCGGTGAACGTGGAGAGGTGACGCTCGAGATCCTGCTCGTCGCCGATGTCGGCAAACACGGGCTCGAACCATCCCACCCGGCTCCCCTCGGCCGCGGGCACGAACAGACCCGCCCGCGCCATGACGGAAAGAAGCCCGGCGGTCTTGAGCGACACCGTCTTGCCCCCGGCGTTGGGCCCGGTGATGAGCAGGAGCCGCTTGCCACCGCCCACCCGCAGGTCCACCGGGACCGCCCCCCCCTCCTGCAGCTCCAGCAGAGGATGCCGGGCCTCCCGCAGGTCCAGCACGGGGTCGGCCGCCAGCTCCGGCGGCACGGCCCGGAGCCTGCGGGCCAGGGCCAGCCGAGCACCCAGGGCGTCCAGGTGAGCCGCCACCGCCACGTTGGCCCGGATGGCATGTGCCGTGCGTCCCACCTCCCTGGTGAGGGCCTGGAGGATCCTCCGGATCTCCTCGGCCTCCCGTTCGATGACCGACCCGATCCGGTTGTTCACCTCCACCACCTCCAGGGGCTCGACGAAGAACGTGGCCCCGGTGCGGGAACGGTCGTGCACGATGCCCCGGAGGTACCCCCGGAAGTCGGTTCGAAGCGGGATCACGTACCGGCCGTCCCGCAGGGTGACGAAGTCGTCCTGGACCACGTGCTCCAGCGAGGCGTCGCGCAGGATGGCCCGCAGCCGACGCAGCACCCGTTCCCGGAGCCTGCGCAACTCGGCGCGGATGCCGGCCAGCTCCGGGCTGGCCGTGTCCAGGATCTCGCCCCGGGGGCCGAAGGTGCGTTCGAACCGGTCCACCAGGTCGTCCAGGGGTTCCATCCGGCCGGCGTACTCTCCCAGGAGGGATCCCTCGGCCGCGGCGTCCTCCAGATAGTCCAGGACCCGCTGGCAGGCCGACACCGTGTCCCGCACCTCCAAGAGGGCCTCCAC
>CAZBGL010000232.1:0-16694 GCA_964491375.1 uncultured Thermodesulfobacteriota bacterium
CCCTGGCCACGGCCTGGAGCCAGCGGATCGCTCCAGGCTCGCCCGCCCTGCTCCCATGGGAGGCCTGGATCGCCGGGCCGGGCGAGCGTCCCCTGGAGGCCGTGCTCAGCGGGAGCCCGGACGCCCCGGGCGTGCTGGCCCCGGGCCTCGGCGTGTGGCGGCCCGGACCCTCCCCCCCTCCGGCCGTCCTCCCCCCTGCGGAACGGTACGGGCACGGCGCGCCCTGGGGACGATACCTGGCCCCGGGCCCCGTGGTGCCGGTGGCGACCAGCCGGGGATGCTACTGGAGACGCTGCCGCTTCTGCCCGGAGGCGATCCGGGGCGGGGCCTTTCGGGCCCCTGTCCCGGGCGAACTGGCCCGCTGGATCCAGCCCGTGACCGCACGCCTGGGCGCACGGTGGGTCCACTTCACCGACGAGGCGATCCCCCCTTCCGCACTCCGGGCCCTGGCGCACGGCGACCGTTTCGGGCCGGTGCGCTGGTACGGGTTCGTCCGGCCCGAGCGGCCCCTCGTGGATCCGTGCCTGGCCGAGGCCCTCGCCCGCTCCGGGTGCGCCATGCTCCAACTGGGGGTCGAGAGCACGAGCCAGGGCCTGCTGGAACGCATGTGCAAGGGCACCCGTGCGGAACACGCGGGTCCCATCGTGCGAGCCCTGGCCGGCTCCGGCATCCGGACCCACGTGTACCTGCTGTTCGGGCTCCCCGGCCAGGCGCGGCCCGACGCCGAGGCCACGGCCCGGTGGGCGCGGGAACACGCCCCCTGGATCACGTACCTCAACCTGGCCCTCTTCCATCTGCCCCGGGGCGGCCCCCTTGAGGAGGAATGGGCAGCAACGGGCCCGCACGACGGGGCGGACCTCTCCCTTTACCGGCCCATCCGAGAAAGCGGCGTGTGGCCCCGCCGGGCCGTCCGCGCCTTCCTGGCGGAACTGCGGAGGGACCCGGCGGTCGGAGAGATCCTGGCCCGCACCCCGTGGGGCTTCACGTCCAACCACGGCGCGTTTGCGCCGATGTGAACCCGGCGAAGTGGACCGTCATCCCGGCCAGACCGTCATCCCGTCCCGGGCCACGACCACCGCCCCCCCGAACGCCTCGGCCGCATGGCGGCCGGGGTCCGCGGCGTCAGAGGCCGGATAGAGATGATGGAGCACGAGCCGGCCGGCCCGGGCCTCCCGGGCCAGGTCCCCCGCCTGCCGGGCCGTGAGGTGGTACTCAAACTCCTCCCCTTCGGGGAGGCTGGCCTCGGCCACGAGCAGGTCCACCCCCTGCACGAACCGGCCCAGAGCCGGGCATGGCCCCGTGTCCCCGGTAATTCCCAGGGCGAAACCGGCTGTCTCCACGCGCCAGGCCACGCTGGAGGGGGTGTGCGCCACCCTACCCGCGCGCAACCGCCACGGACCCAGGTCCACGGCTCCTCCGGGTTTCAGTTCGTGCACCGACAGCCGGTACCCGGCCGGTTCGATCCACCGGCCGTACGCCCCGGACAGGGCCTCGAGGAACCGGCCGGTGCCCGGGCCGCCGACGACCGACAGGGGCCGGCAGCGGGGGTTTTCATCGTAGCGCGCAGCGAACAGGAAGGAAACGAACTCGGCCGTGTGGTCGGGGTGGAGGTGGGTGAACACCACCGCATCCACGTCCCTGTGGCTGATCCCCAGGGCGAGCAGCCCATGGAGCGCCCCCAGCCCCAGGTCCATCACCATCCGGCATCCCGGGGCCTCGATCAGGGTGCACGGGCCCCTCCGATCCAGGCGGGGCACCCCGGTGCCCGTACCCACGGTCACCACCCGCACGCCGGTTGAGCTGCCACGGGGCTCTGTTGGGGTCGGACCCTCGTCCGGAGAACCGAGCGACCACGCCATCATGAAGGACCTCAGAGATCTGGAGCGAGCGACAGATCCGCCTGTGCGAAAAGGAAATCGGCATCCTCGCCGACCAGGTGTCCCAGAAAAAAGAGGTGGCGCTTCGGCTCGAACTGGATCGCCTCCCGCTGCCCGTGGAGGCTGCCCGGTGCTACCTCCAGGCCCGGGACCCCTCGTTTCCCGAGACCTACCGAACCCTCAAGGGACGGATCCTCCAGGGGGTCGGCGAACCCGAAGAGCCGTGAATCACGTCCCCTTCAACCGACGGGCCACGTCGGCCACCCGTGCCCCCAGCAGTTCCCCGGCGCGCTCGTCGTCGGGCCCTGGCGCGCCCAGGCAGGCGATCCCGTAGTGTCCGCCGGTCTCGATGGGATCGCCCACCACCACCATCTCGTGGATGAGGAACGCGAGCAGCATGGTGAGCAGCGTGGTCTCCTTGCCGCCCGTGTGGTGCCCGGCGGTCGTGAACGCCGCACCCACTTTGTTGCGCAGTTTGCGCCGCACCGCCACGCTGCGGTCGATCAGGTCCTTCATCTCGGCCGTAACCGAGCCGAAGTACACGGGGCTGCCCAGCACGATGGCGTCCGCTTCCACTAGGTCTTCCCGGGTGGTGTCGGGTGCCCGCTTGCACACGACCCGGGCACCGGCCTGCTCAGCCCCCCGCGCCACGGCCCGGGCGAGCTTCTCCGTGTTGCCGGAACGGCTGGAGTAGGCGACCAAAACCTGTACCATGGGACGGCCTCCTGGGAGACAAGACGCGGTGACGGGAAAAAGGCGGATGTATTGTAGTGGCGTGGCGGGAGCGGACACAAGCTCCCCTCACGGCGCGATTGACACCCTGCAGGGGCTCCGATAGGCTCGTTGGTCCGGTTCCCGGTGATCCGTTGTTTCCGTTCGGGAGGTGAGCGCGTTGATCAAGGTGACGACGTACAAGGACGCCGGCGTGGACATCGGGGCCGCGTCCAGCTTGATGGAGCGTATCCGCGAACTGGTCAGGCCCACGCTCAGGCCCGAGGTCATGACCGACATCGGCGGGTTCGGAGCGGCCGTCTCCTTGAGCGAGTTTCCGGTGCGGGAGCCCGTTCTGGTCAGTTCCACCGACGGGGTGGGAACCAAGCTCAAGGTCGCGTTCCTTGCCGGCCGGCACGACACCGTGGGGATCGACCTCGTGGCCATGTGCGCCAACGACGTGGTGGTCCAGGGGGCGGAGCCCCTGTTCTTCCTGGACTATTTCGCCACCGGGCGCCTGGATCCCGCGGTGGCCGAGGCCGTGATCCGCGGGATCGCGGCCGGCTGCCGAGCGGCCCATTGTAGCCTGGTGGGAGGGGAGACGGCGGAACTGCCCGGGATGTATTCGGAGGGGGAGTACGACCTGGCGGGGTTCTGCGTGGGGATCGTGGACCGGGAACGGCTCATCGACGGATCCAGCATCACGGTGGGCGACCGGATCGTGGCGCTGGCGTCATCGGGGCTCCACGCCAATGGGTTTTCCCTGGTGAGAAAGGTGCTCCTGGAAGACGGTGGGTACCGGTTGGATCACGTGTTCCCGGAACTGGGCCGCTCCCTGGCCGAGGAACTGCTCACCCCCACCCGCATCTACGTGCGCACGGCCCTCAATCTGGTACGGGACTTCACGGTGAAGGGCATGGCCCATATCACCGGGGGCGGCATTCCGGAGAACCTTCCCCGGATCCTGCCCCACGGGTGCTGCGCCGTGGTGGACCGGAGCACCTGGGAGGTGCCGGCGGTGTTCCGCTTGGTTCAGGAGATCGGCCGGGTCCCCGAAGACGAGATGTTCCGCACGTTCAACTGCGGGGTGGGCCTCATGGTGATCGTGCCCGGGAACGAGGTCGAAGAGGTGCTCGACCGGCTCCGGGCTCTGGAGGAGAAGGCCTGGCTCGTCGGGGAGATCCGGGAGCGCAAGCCGGACGGTCCGGCCCTGGAGTGGACGGGATGAGTCTGTCGCTGGGTGTGCTCGCGTCGGGAAGCGGATCCAACCTCCAGGCGATCCTGGACGCCACGGAGCAGGGGCGGCTCGACGCCCGGGTGGCCGTGGTGGTGAGCGACAACCCCGAGGCGTATGCGCTGGAGCGAGCGCGCCGCCACGGGGTGCCCACGGTGGTGATTCCGTTCGGCGAATCCGCCACCCGCGAGGAGCACGACCGCAGGGTCCTTCGGGCCCTCCGGGAGCACGGGGTGGACACCGTGGCCCTCGCCGGGTACATGCGGCTCGTGAGCCGGGTGCTCCTGGCGGCGTTCCCCGCCCGGGTGCTGAACATCCACCCGGCGCTCCTGCCGGCGTTCCCGGGACTGCACGTGCACGAAAAGGTGCTGGCCCACGGCGTCAAGTTCTCGGGCTGCACGGTGCACTTTGTGGACGAGGGCATGGACACCGGCCCCATCATCATTCAGGCCGTGGTGCCGGTGCGCGACGACGACACACCCGAGGCGCTGGCCGCCCGCATCCTGCGGGAGGAACACCGGATCTACCCACAGGCCCTCCAGTACCTCGCCGAGGGCCGGCTCCGGATGCGCGGCCGGAGGGTGTTCGTGGAGCCCCCCTCACCCGGATCCGGGACCCTCCACAACCCGGCGGTACGGTACTGAGGTGAGCCGGATCTCGCACCGCTGCGGTGGAACCTCGCGCTCGGGGGCTCCGTGCCGGCGTTTGCCGATTCGGGCTCAACGGGGTGCTGGGGCAATCCTCTTTTCGTCCGCCCTTCCTGTGGATTCCGGGACCGCGCTCCCGGGGCCCGGTCCCGCCTCACCCCCCCGATAGTCATTGGACAGCCCGGCGTGACGGTTCCGGAAAACGCGCTCGAAGTGTTTCGTTCGGGGGTTCGTTTCGTTCTGGTGGGCACGGCCCACGTCTCCGCCCGGTCGGTGGAGGAGGTGCGGCAGGCGGTACGGGCGGTGCGCCCGGACCGGGTGTGCGTGGAGCTGGATCCCCAGCGCCTGGAGGCGCTACGACGCCCCGACCGCTGGAAGCGCACGGACCTGGTCAAGGCCCTCCGTCAGGGCAGGGGGGCGTACCTCCTGGCCGGGCTGGCCCTGGCCGCGTTCCAGAAGAAACTCGGAATCACGACCGGCGTCCGGCCCGGCGCGGAACTGCTCGCGGCCGTGGAGGAGGCCGAGGCGCACGGGATTCCCGTGGACCTCGTGGACCGGCCCATCCGGGCCACCCTGCTTCGGGCCTGGCGCACGGCGTCCCTGTGGGATAGGGCCAAGCTCGTCGGAGCCCTCCTCGCCTCGGTGAGCGAGTCCGAGCGCCTGGACGAGGAGGATCTGGAGCGCCTGCGGAGCACGGACACGCTTTCGGCCCTGCTCGAGGAGATGGGCCGGGCCTTTCCCCCCGTGAAGCGCGTGCTCCTCGACGAGCGGGACGCCTACATGGCCGCCCGCATCGCCGCCTCACGGGGTGGGACCGTGCTGGCCGTGGTGGGGGCGGGGCACCTGGAAGGCATTGCCCGGCGCCTGGAAACCGGCGACCACCCCCCCGACACGACCGAACTGGAGGTGGTCCCTCCCCGGGGTGCGATCGGCCGGCTCGTGCCCTGGGCCGTCCCGGCGCTCGTTCTGGGGCTTTTCGCGGCCGGGTTCTGGTTCGGCGACCCGGGGGCCCTCCGGGATGCGGCGTGGGCGTGGGTGCTGGCCAACGGCGGCCTTTCCGCCCTGGGCGCGGCGCTGGCCCTGGGTCACCCCCTGGCGATCCTCTCGGCGTTCGTGGCCGCGCCGCTCACCTCCCTCAACCCCACGGTGGGGGCCGGCATGGTCACCGGCCTGGTCCAGGCGTGGGCGGCCAAGCCCCGGGTGCGGGACGCCGAGGAGCTCCTGGACGACCTGGCCCACTGGCGGGGGTGGTGGCGGAACCGTGTTTCCCGGGCGCTCCTGGTGTTCCTGTTCTCCAACCTGGGGAGCGCCCTGGGCACCTTCGTGGCCTTCGGCTGGCTCAAGGACCTCGTGGGGTGAGGATCCCGGGCAGGGGGTCCCCCCTTCGCCCAGGCCCCGGGTCGCCCGTACGCCCTGGCGGCCGCGCTTTTCCGTGGCAGTCCGAGCCGGAGGAAAAGGCGGGGCTCGTCGCAGCAGCCCGTGCAAGCGATCCGGGGAACTCGATCACCTTTCGATGCACCTTTGAACCGGCGCGGGCAAGAAAGTTCTCTTTTTGGGAAACTCGTTTCACCCCGCTTGGATCCCCCTTCCCTGGGGACCGCGTTCTTACGCGATCGATCCCGGAATAAACCTTGCTTGGCATCGGATCAATCAACAAACCCTTCTATGACACAGGAGGCGGGCGATGGGGAGGAAGATTCTCGTCATTGTGGCAATTGCGTGTTCGGCACTCTGGGCCACGGCGGGCTTGTCCGCCACGGTTTACCTGTTTGCGGATTCCGCACCCAACGCCTACGGCTCCCCGGAGTGGGCGCCGTGGTGGGCCCAGACAAAGGCGGACGTGGTGGCTGGTACGTTCACGGACATGCGTACCGGCACGTTCCCCGGCCACCACTGGATGGATCCGTACGACGAGATCGTGTACAGCACGGGGGATCTCGGAAAGCGGCTCCATTGGATCTACTGGGTCCCAGGGGAATCCACCGACTCCCTGGAAGACCGGTTTGAGGTGCGCTGGATCGTGGACTGGGGCGGAAAGGAGTACACCTACGACTGGAACAGCTATGCCTTGGTCGAGGCGACTCCGGACAACGGCTGGGTACAGCCGTCCAGATGGGAAGACTACAACAACGGCGTGATCGGCACCTTCGGGTTCGCTTGGTGGGCCTACGACAACTTGGCAGCTCCCTACGATTCCGACGGAAACCCGTACAACGAGACCGACCAGGCCGACATCGACGCGTTGCGTGCCGAAGTGTTCGCTTATCAGACGTTTGCTCTGGGGCAGGTCCGGATCCGCGACTCCGGAACGAGTTCGTGGCAGATGACCGAACTGAACGTTCGCATCGTGCCAGAACCGGGCACTCTCCTCCTTCTGGGGACTGGACTGGCGGGCCTGGTCGGGGGAGCCCGAAAGCGGGCCCGCAAACCGTGAGATCTGGCCAAGGGGCCGCTCCGCGGGGCGGCCCCTCGTTTTGTCAGTGCCGGTACCAGGACAGCCGCTCGTGGAAGGGGCTGGTCTGGGGGATGTGGCTCAGGAGGAACTCCATCTGGTCCGCCAGGATCCGCCGGCCCTGAAGGTAGATGTACTCCGCGTGGCTCGGGGTGAACGGGATGGCCAGCAGTTCCATTCCCGCCTCCTCGGGCGTGCGGCCCGACTTGCGGTGGTTGCAACGCTTGCAGGCCGTGACCACGTTGTTCCAGGTGTCCGTGCCGCCCCGGCTCAGGGGGGTGACGTGGTCGCGGGAGAGATCCCGGCGGGAGAACCGGCGGCCACAGTACAGGCACAGGTAGGCGTCGCGCTTGAACAGCGCCGCGTTCGTGAGTGGCGGCGTGTACCGCGCCAGGGCCTTGGCGATGGCCCGCTTGTCCGAGGCCGTGGCCACGATGGAGGCCACGGCGATCTCGCTCCGCCGGCCCGTGCGGGCGTTCACCCCGCCCCGGATCCGGTACACGGTGCTCCCGAGGGAGTACACCACCCGGCCCAGGTGGTACAGGCGCACCGCCTCCTGGTAGTCAATCCACTCCAGGGGGATCCCGGCCGCGTCCACCCGTAGCACCTGCTGGTCCAAGGCCTGCACGCTTCCCTCCCGCCCACGAAAAAAACCCGGCCGCGCGAAGCGATCCGGGCTTTTTTACCAGCCCCGGGAGGGTTTCGTCAAAACCCGGCGGCTGCCGGACAAGGGAGCCCCCTCCCTTTGCCGCCTATTCCACCCGGCAGCGCAGTCCGTCCACCAGGCGCTCGGCCGCCGAATAGGGGTCGATCCGCCGGGCGGCCAGGTCCCTCACCATCTGCGCGAACGCGTCGGTTCCCTCCCACGAGGAGAAGATCCGCTCGGCCGCCATCTCCTTGACGAGCTCGCGGAAGAAGTGCATCTCGCGCTCGGCCATGCGGCGGGCCAGCACCCCCGAGCGCTCGATGTGCTCCCGGTGGGCCAGAAACGCGTCCACCACCTCGGACACCCCGTCGTTCTTCACGGCCACGGTCTTGAGCACCGGGGGCCGCCACGCGCCCTCGGGGAAGTCCCGCATTTCGAGCATGAGCTCGAGTTGCTTGACCAGCTCGTCGGCACCCGGCCGGTCGGCCTTGTTCACGATGAACAGGTCCCCGATCTCGAGGATGCCCGCCTTCATGGCCTGGATGTCGTCCCCCATGCCGGGCAGGCACACGACGGCCGTGGTGTGGGCCAGGTCCACGATCTCCACCTCGTCCTGCCCCACTCCCACGGTCTCGATGAGGATCACGTCGTATCCCATGGCGTCGAGCACCAGCACGGCCTCGCCCGTGGCCCGGCTCAGCCCCCCCAGGTGCCCCCGGGTGGCCATGGACCGTACGAACACCCCGGGATCGGTGGCGTGGCGCTGCATCCGAACCCGGTCGCCCAGGATGGCCCCTCCCGTGAACGGGCTCGAAGGGTCCACGGCCACCACCCCCACGGTCTTGTCCCGGCGGCGGAACTCGCCGATGATCCGGTCCACCAGGGTGGACTTGCCCGCGCCAGGGGGGCCGGTGAGCCCCAGGATGAAGGCGCGGCCGGTGTGGGGGTAGAGCGCCTTGAGCGCTTCCACGCCCTCCGGGTCGCCCTCCTCGAGCAGGCGGATGAGCCGAGCGCCGGCCAGCTGGTTGCCCTTCAGGGCCTCTTCCACGTAGTTCATTCCGTCTCCTTGCCGCCTCCCGGGGCGGATCAGCCCACGTGTTCCTTCATGAACTTCAGGACGTCTTCCAGCGGGGTGCCGGGCCGGAACAGGGCCTTGACCCCGGTGGCCAGGAGCGGCGGGATGTCGTCCTCGGGGATCGTGCCCCCCCCGAACACCACCACGTCGTCCATGCCCCGCTCCTTGAGCAGCCGCATGACCTCGGGGAACACGTAGTTGTGGGACCCGGAGAGCACCGAGATCCCGATGGCGTCCACGGCCTCCTGCATGGCCGCGTTCACGATCTGCTCGGGGCTCTGGTGGAGCCCCGTGTAGATGACCTCGTAGCCGTTCTCCTGGAGGAACCGGGCCACCACCTTGGCCCCCCGGTCGTGCCCGTCCAGGCCGGGCTTGGCGATCAGCACGCGGATCTTTTTCTGCTTCATGGCCGTGCACTCCGTGTCAGCAAGGGAAAACACGCGAACCGCCGGTCAAGCCGAACCGCACGCCGCCCCGTCAGAACACCGCCGGATCCTCGTAGGCGCCGAACACGTCCACGAGGGCGTCGCAGATCTCGCCGAGCAGGGCGTACTCCCGGACGGCCTCCAGGATGGGGTACATGACGTTGTCGCCCGAGCGGGCCGCGTCCCGGATCTCCGCCAGGCACCGCTCCACCTTGGCGTTGTCCCGGTTGCGCTTGGTCTCCTCGATCCGGGCGATCTGGGCCCGCTCCACGGCCTCGTCGATCTTGAGGATGGGGATGGGCTTCTCCTCCTCCATGACGAACTTGTTGACGCCCACGATGACCTTCCGGCCCTCTTCGACGGCCCGCTGGAACTCCATGGAGGCCCGCATGATCTCGTCCTGGGGATACCCCATCTCCACGGCCGCGATCATGCCGCCCATGTCGTCGATCTTGCGGATGTACTCCTCGGCAGCCCGCTCCATCTCGTTGGTCAGGGCCTCGACGAAGTACGAGCCGGCCAGGGGGTCGATGGTGTTGGCCACGCCGGTCTCGTGGGCGATGATCTGCTGCGTGCGCAGGGCCACGGTCACCGCCTCCTCGGTGGGCAGGGCCTCGGCCTCGTCGAACGAGTTGGTGTGCAGGCTCTGGGTTCCGCCCAGAACGGCGGCCAGGGCCTCGAACGCCGTGCGCACGATGTTGTTCAGGGGCTGCTGCGCGGTGAGGCTCACCCCGGCCGTCTGGGTGTGGAACCGCATCCACAGGGCCTTGGGGTGGGTGGCGCCGAAGCGCTCCCTCATGATGCGCGCCCACATGCGGCGGGCCGCCCGAAACTTGGCGATCTCCTCGAAAAAGTCCATGTGGGCATCGAAGAAGAACGACAGCATCGGCCCGAACGCGTTCACGTCGAGCCCCCGCTCGACGGCCGCCTGCACGTACGCGATGCCGTCCGCCAGGGTGAAGGCCAGCTCCTGCTGGGCCGTGCTGCCGGCCTCGCGGATGTGATAACCCGAGATGGACACCGGGTGCCACTTGGGCACGTGCTTCATGCAGAACTCCATGGTGTCCACCAGCATTCGCACGCTGTGCTTGGGGGGCCAGATGAACGACTTCTGGGCGAAGAACTCCTTGAGCGGGTCGTTCTGGACCGTGCCCCCCACCCGGTCCCAGCTCACCCCCTGTTTCTCGGCGACCACCAGGTACATGGCGAGGAGCACCGGGGCCGGGTGGTTGATCGTCATGGAGGTGGTGACCTTGTCCAGGGGGATCCCGTCGAACAGGATCTCCATGTCCCGGAGACTGTCCACGGCCACCCCGCACTTGCCCACCTCGCCCCGGGCCAGGGGATGGTCCGAGTTCACCCCCTTGAGGGTGGGGTAGTGGAAAGCCACCGAAAGCCCGGTCTGGCCGTTCTCCAGGAGATACTTGTAGCGCTGGTTCGTCTCCTCGGCCGTGCCGAACCCGGCGAACTGGCGCATGGTCCACAGCCGCCCCCGGTACATGGTGGTCTGGACCCCCCGGGTGAACGGGTACCGACCGGGGAAGCCCAGGTCTCGCAGGTAGTCGAAATCAGGCAGGTCCAGGGGTGTGTAGAGCCGCCGGATCGGGATCTCGGAGAGGCTCCGGAACTCCTCCTGGCGCTCGGGCCACCGGGAGACGGCCTCCCGGACCTGGCGCTCCCATTGCTCCTGCTCCTTGCGGATCGCATCCCCGCTGCCAACGTCCGCCATGATGTCTCCCTCCGTCGCTGCCCCCTTGGGAGGCTGGAAAGCTGGCACGCTCGACCTGCTGGACCGCCCCGGCCCCCACGGGACGGTTCACGTCCACAGCGGCCGGCCACCGCCGACCGAGGGCTCCCCTCGCCTCAGCGCCCCACCAGGTGCCGCGCGATCACCAGGCGCTGGATCTCGCTGGTGCCCTCGTACAGCGTCAGGGCCATGGCGTCCCGCAGGTAGCGTTCCACCGGGTATTCGCGCACGTATCCGTACCCGCCGTGGATCTGGACGGCCTCGCGGGCGATCCACTGGGCCGTCTCGGTGGCGTACACCTTGGCCATGCTGGCCTCGCGGGTGTAGGGCTCGCCCCGTTCCTTCCTGTGGGCGGCCCGCAGCGTGAGGAGCGTGGCTGCGTCCAGCCGGGTGGCCATGTCGGCCAGCTTGAACTGGATGGCCTGGAACTCGGCGATGGCCCGGCCGAACTGCTTGCGCTCGCGGGCGTAGTCGCGGGCCGCCTCGAGCGCCGCCCTGGAGAGCCCGCACGAGTTGGACGCGATGCCGATGCGGCCGCCGTCGAGGCTCGCCAGCATGATCCTGAACCCGTCCCCTTCGCGACCCAGGAGGTTCCCGGCCGGCACGCGACAGTCCTCGAACACGAGCTGGGCCGTGTCCGAGGCCCGCTGGCCCATCTTCTCTTCCCGGCGGGCCACCTTCATGCCGGGGGTGCCCCGCTCCACCAGGAACACGCTGATGCCGCGCTTGCCCGCCTCCTTGTCCGTGCGGGCGGCCACCATGACCACCCCCGCGTACGTGCCCGAGGTGATGAACACCTTGGTTCCGTTCAGAACGTACTCGTCGCCCCGGCGCTCGGCCGTGGCCCGCAGGCTTCCGGCGTCCGACCCGGCGTTGGGCTCGGTCAGCGCGAACGCGCCGGCCACGTACTCGCCCGAGGCGATCCTGGGGATGTACCGGGCCCGCTGCTCCGGGGTGCCGAACCGGTAGATCGCCTCGCACACCATGTTGGTGACCGAGGTGGTCACCGCGTGGCTCATGCAGACCCGGCCGATCTCCATGAGCGCCAAGCTGTAGGCCACCGCTCCCATGCCCGTGCCCCCGGCCTCGGCGGGAACCAGCATGCTCATGAGGCCCAGCTCGGCCATCTTCCGCAAGGTCTCCTCCGGGAACCGCTCGGTCCGGTCCAGCTCGTCTGCGATGGGCGCCAGCTCGTTCTCCGCGAACCGGCGCACCATGTCCTGGACCATCCGCTGTTCGTCGGTCAGCGCGAACTCCATCGGCTCCTCCGAGCATGACAGTTTACGTCAACTGGAACGCCCGCTGCGACAAAATCCGCCCCGTGCACAGGGCGCTCCGCCCGGGCGCTCACAACAGGGTGGTTCCCGGCTCCAGCAGGCGCTGGTAGTGGCAGCGGGTGCAGTTGTCCTTGTTCCGGTCCTTCCGGTGGCAGTCCCCGGTGAAACAGCCGTACATGCGCGGTCGGTTCGTGGGCACCTCGGCCTTGTCGTGGGCGATGGACCGGTGGCAGTCCAGGCAGCCCAGGTCCAGGGACCGGCCCTGGGCGTCCTTTCCGGTCAGGTGCACCTTGTGGTTGATCCGGACCACCTTCCGGCGCTCTTCGGTGGCCGACCGGATGGCGGGGTGACACCCCTCGCACCGGGACTCGATGCGCGCGTCGGACGCGGCATACTTTTCCGGAATGATCCGATCGCGCACGTATCCCAGCAGGTTCGGCGACTCGGGCAGTTCCACGTGCCGGGCGTGACACTGGTAACAGGTGACCCGGTCCGCCGGGTGCCCCTGGCTGGCGCGCCACATCTCCGTGAGCACCGGGTGGCACGTGGCGCACTGGGACGGGGTGGAGTTGATCACCCGGGCGCCCCACAGGAACACGGCCACGCCCCCGAGGGCGACCACCGCCAGGAAGCCCGCCACGCCGCCCCGGCTCATCCGCTGCACTCGCCGAATCAGCCATCCCATGGGTTCCTGCTCCTTCCCGGCTCTAGGCGGGCGACACGGTCACCCGCAGCCCCTTCCACGCCTGCCCGCCCCGGGCGTCCGAGCGGAAGGGGCTCAAGGCCTCCACCGAAAAACCGTTTCCTTCCTCCGCCCACCAGGGCGTGGCAGCCCCGTGTTCGGGCGCCGCCGCCCGGCCGCCGGCCCAGTGGCCGAAGTCCGCCGCCACGGCCACGGCCTGGGGATGGATCCCCCGCACCAGCACCACCCGGGCCTCGGCCTCCCCCACGGGTGTCCTCAGGCGCACCCGGTCGCCGGACGAGAGGCCGAGCCGGCGGGCGGCCTCGGGGTTCATGTACACCGGGTTGCGGTGCCGGAGCTCTCGACCCCAACGGGTGTTGGCGAACGCCGGGTCCAGTTCCGGGTGGTTCAGCACCACCAGGGCGAAGTCCCCGCCCGACAACCGCCGCAGGCTCCGGGGCATGCGATGGATGAGCCGGTGCTCCACCTCCACCAGGCCCGAGGCCGTGGGGAACCCCCTTTCGGCGGCCCACGGGTACGACGCGGTCCGGCCCGTCCACACGCCCTTCTGCCGCAGCCACTCGAATCCTCCGGCCGCGGCGAGCGGCGGCACGGTGTCGGCCAGACTCCGGACGTACACCCCCACGTCCCCGAAGGGGAACGCCTCGGCCGCCGCCGGGTCGACCCGCCGCACGACGTCGAGCAGCAGATCCCCCAACTGGCGCGCCCGGCCGCGGGGCCCCCGGGGCGGACCGTCGAACAGGGAGCCGGGCTCCGTGCCGGGATCCCGGAGCCACGCGGCCTCGCCGCGCGCGCGGGTCACCGGCTGCTGGAGCACGGCGTAGGGCTTGCCCTCCGGGGTGTAGCCACCCAGGAGGTTCCACAGTTCCAGGTCCGCGGCCGCCGGCAGCACCAGGTCGGCCACCTGGGCCGTTTCGTGCAGGTGGGTGTCGAACGCCACCACCAGGCCGATGCGGTCGGGCTCGGTGAACGCCCGCCGGACGGACCGGCTGCGCGGGCTCCAGTAGACCGGGTTGGCCCGATACGCGAGGTACAGGGACGCACGCTCGCCCCCGGCCAGGAGGTCCTTGACCGCCCGGACCCGCGGAAGCGTGGGCTCGAAGGCGGGAAGCCAGCGCACGGGGTGGGCCAGGCGAACACCGGCCCGCTCGGGATCGCCGCCCAGGGCGTTCAGCACGGCGGCCGCCGCCTCCAGGGCCTCGGCCTGAGGGCTTCCGGCCGCGTCCACCCAGCAAAGGGCGGGCTGGCGGTCCCGGAGTTCCTGGGCGAGCCGCACGAGCTTGAGCGCGGACAACCCGGACGCCGCCTCCACCAGGTCCACCGAGTACGGCACCAGGGCCTCCAGGATCTTTTCGGGCGGCGTCGCCACGGCCCGGCGGAACGCCGCCTCGTCGTACCACCCCTGGGAAAGGACCACCCGCATCAGGCCCAGAAGCACCAGGCACTCGGCGCCGGGCCGCACCGGGATCCATTCGTCCGCGAGGCTCCCGGTGGCCCCCTGGTACGGGCCCAGGGCCACGATCCGCGCGCCGCGGGCCCGGGCCTCCACCAGCGCCCGGGCCACCCGGGCGAACGCGGGGCCCTCGTCCAGGGGTCTCGCCCCGGCCAGGAGGACGAACCGGGCGCGGCCGAGGTCCGGCGGGGCCAGCGGCGCGCCGTACACGGCCCGCTGGGCCTCCACCGCCGCCCATCGGCGGCTCTCGCCGTGGGCGATCCGGTTGCTCACCCCCAGGCGGTCGAGGATCTCGGCCGCCAGGGGATCGGGCCGGCCCACGTCCACGTACGCCCGGTCCGGGGCCTCCGCCAGCGCCCGGGCGATCGTGTCCACCGCCTCCTCCCAGCTTACGGGCTCCCACTCGCCGCTTCCGCGGGGCCCGCGGCGCTTGAGCGGGGTCAGCACCCGGTCGGGGTCGTACACGGCCTCCAGGGCTTCGTACGCCCGCGGGCACACACCGACAAACCCCCCGGCCTCGGGGTTGGGGGCCACCTGGACGGGGCGGCCGGCCTCCCGGTACGCCACGATCGAGCACACGCCGCCGCACGCGGTGCACGCGGTGGGCACCGGGTCCCGGTACTTGCGCAACTCGCGATGGGGCCGCCGGGGCGGCTGCAGCACGCCGCCCGCCGGCCCGGCCAGCCCCAGCCCGGCCGCGCCCATTCCCCCCAGGGCGAGAAAGCGTCTGCGGGTCAGCTTGACCATGGTCGTTCCCTTACAGCAGCGGGATGTGCTCGCCGCCGAGCACCACGTTGTACCGCATGAAGAAGATGCCCACCATCACCAGCACCGAGGCGAACCCGTACACGGCCACCTTGCGCATCCTCGGGCTGGAGACGAGCACCAGGGGCACCAGCTTCCCGAGCACGGTCTCGATCCCCACGAACGTGGGGGCGAACGCGCCCACCAGGAGCATCCGCGCCACCTCCATGGACTCGGCCTCGCTGAAGTAGTGCACCGCGATGTCCGAGAAGCTCAGGAACAGGTCGAACACCAGCAACCACAGGAGCATCCGGCCCAGGCCGAACACCACCTCGGTGTTCACCTCCCCCTTCTCCGAGAAGAACTTGTCCTTGATGATGGTCACCAGGATCATCATGGCCACGCCCGACACCATGGCCGAGGTCAGGAACAGGATGGGCATGATGCTCGAACGCCACAGGGCGTGGGCCTTGGCGAAGCTCAGGATGAAGCCCGTGTAGCCGTGCACCATGATCGCCAGCGGGATCCCGATCAGCCCGAACACCTTGGTGAGCCTGGCGTTGCCCCGGAACATGAAGTACCCGTAGATGATGCAGTTGATCGGGTAGATGGTGAGGAGGAACGACCCCCACGAGATGGGGCTCGTGCCGTGCAGGTACACGAACAGGTGCCAGGCGCGCAGCGGCCGGCCCGAGTGGAACAGCAGGAACATGGGGGCCACCACCAGGAGCAGCGTGGCCAACACCACGCCCACCCGGCCCAGGGGCTTGTACTTCTCCATGCCGAACCCGTAGGCCAGGGTGGAGATGATGAACGAGCCGGCCGAAAGGCCCGTGAGGTAGAAGTAGATGGCGATCGCCAGACCGAACGCCTCCTGGTGGGGAACCGGGTACAGCAGCGTCATCTCCATGGGTTACTCCTCCCCGCCCGCTTCCACCAACCGCGCCGCGTCGTCGTCCAGGGCGATGTAGTACACCCGCGGGCCGTTGCCCGTCTCGGGTTTGAGCACCACGGCCGGTTCCCTGGCGAGGATCTGGGAGATCTCGCTCGCCGGGTCGTTGAGGTCCCCGAACACCATGGCCCCGGTAGGGCAGGAGGCCACGCACGCGGGCGGGCCGTACCCGTCGCGCACCCGGTGCCAGCACCAGTCGCACTTCTCCGCCACGTTGCGCTCCGGGTGGATGAACCGGACCGCGTAGGGGCAGGCCGCCATGCAGTACCGGCACCCGATGCACCGGTGGGGGTCGATGTACACGATCCCGTTGGGCAGGCTGTACGTGGCCACCACCGGGCACACCGTGGTGCACGCCGGTTTCTCGCACTGGTTGCACAAGATCGGGATGAAGTGGCGGCGCGAACGGCCGCCGCTGCCCTTTTCCACTTCCTTCACCCACGTGCGGTACACGCCCAGGGGTACGTCGTTCTCGGCCTTGCACGCCACGTGGCAGGTGCGGCAGCCGATGCAGCGCCTGAGGTCGATCAGGAATCCGTACCGGGTCTTCGACATGGGGGCGCCTCCTCCCTCGGCTCCTCAGCCGTCGTCCCGCCGGTAGAGGCTGGAGAACCCGATGAACAGCACGAACAGCGTGGCGCCGGCCACGCCCAGCCAGAACAGGCCCTCGTAGGCCCAGCCCAGGACCCGGGCCAGGGGCTGGTCGGACGAGCCGGGCCGGATGTGGAGGGTGGCCAGCCCGGCCTTCCCG
>CAZBGL010000233.1:0-5079 GCA_964491375.1 uncultured Thermodesulfobacteriota bacterium
GCCCAGGAGGAGTACCTGGTGGCCTACCGGAGCCTTCGGAACGTCCAGGGCGGAGCGGATCTGCTGGAAGCCGCCCGCCGGCGCCTGGAGTACTGGGACATCCCGGCGGACCAGATCCGGGCGATCGAACGGCGAGGCGAGGTGCGCCGGACGCTGCTCATCCGCTCGCCGTTCACCGGGGTGGTGACCCACAAGAACGCCGTGGAAGGTGCGTTCGTGAAGGCGGGCCAGCCCGTGTACCAGATCGCCGACCTGTCGCGGGTATGGGTGGAGGCTCACATCTACGAGTACGAACTGCCGTGGGTGAAGGTGGGCCAAGAGGCCGAGATGACGCTTCCGTACCTGCCCGGCAAGGTGTTCCGGGGGAAGGTGACCTACGTGTACCCGTACCTCCAGCGCAAGACCCGGGACGTGGTCATTCGCCTGGAGTTCGAAAACCCCGACCTGGAACTCAAGCCCGACATGTACGCCGACGTGGTGCTCAGGACCGCGGTGGCGGGCCAGGGGCTCATGATTCCCTCCGAGGCGGTCATCCGCTCGGGCGAACGCAACGTGGTGTTCGTGGTCAAGGGCGACGGCAAGTTCATGCCGCGGGAGGTCAAGCTCGGGCTCGAGCTCGACGGCGGCAGGGTGCAGGTGCTCTCGGGTCTGGCACCCGGAGAACTCGTGGTCACCTCCGGGCAGTTCCTGCTCGACTCCGAGTCCAAGCTCAAGGAGGCGGTGCAGAAGATGCTCGAGGCCAAGATGGCCAGACCCAAGGCCCAGGGCACCGGAACGGGCGGTGACTTCTTCGAGGACATGGACGAGCCCGCGGAAGAGACCAAGGACGACTTCTTCGACGACATGTGACCCGGGCCCTGGGCGCGCGGGTGACGGAAGGAAGCCGCGATCCTCAACGGGCAAGGCCACGTCGAAACACCGAAGGACGCAACCATGATCGAGAAGATCATCGAATGGTCCATCAACAACAAGTTCATGGTGATCCTGGCCACGGTGTTCACCATCCTGGGGGGCATCCTGGCCATGACCAACACGCCCCTGGACGCCATCCCGGATCTGTCGGACGTGCAGGTCATCATCTACACCGGGTACCCGGGACAGGCGCCCCAGGTGGTGGAGGACCAGGTGACCTATCCGCTCACCACGGCCATGCTGGCGGTGCCCTACGCCAAGGTGGTGCGGGGGTACTCCTTCTTTGGCTTCTCCCTGGTCTACATCATCTTCGAGGACGGGACCGACCTCTACTGGGCCCGCTCCCGGGTGCTGGAGTACCTGAACTTCGTGGCCGGCAAACTCCCCCAGGGGGTGACGCCGAGCCTGGGTCCGGACGGCACCGGCGTCGGGTGGATCTACGAATACGTGCTCAAGGACACCACGGGCAAACACGACCTGGCCCAACTGCGCAGCATCCAGGACTGGTTCCTGCGCTACGAACTGGCGGCCGTGCCGGGTGTGGCCGAGGTGGCCAGCGTGGGCGGATACGTCAAACAGTATCAGGTGGAGGTGGATCCCAACAAACTGCTGGCCTACAACCTGCCCATCCAGAAAGTGCGCCGGGCCATCCAGCGCTCGAACAACGACGTGGGGGGGCGGCTCATCGAGATGGGCGAGACCGAGTTCATGGTCCGGGGCCTGGGATACATCGAGTCCATCGAGGACCTGGAAAACATCGTGGTGGGCGTAGACGCCTATGGAACGCCCATCCTGCTCAAGAACGTGGCCAACGTGCAGATCGGACCGGAACTGCGCCGGGGGGTGCTGGAGTGGAACGGCGAGGGCGAGGCCGTGGGCGGGGTGGTGGTGATGCGGTTCGGCGAGAACGCCCTCGAGGTGATCCGTCGGGTCAAGCAGAAACTCAAGGAACTGGAGAAGGGCCTCCCGGAGGGGGTGGTCATCGAAACGGGTTACGACCGGTCCGGCCTCATCCTTCGGGCCATCGACACCCTGAAGAAGAAGCTCCTCGAAGAGATGACCGTGGTGGCCCTGATCTGCGTCATCTTCCTCCTGCACTTCCGCTCGGCGTTCGTGGCCATCTTCACCCTGCCCGTGGGGATCCTGATGTCGTTCCTGATCATGTACCCCCTGGGCATCAACGCCAACATCATGAGCCTGGGCGGCATCGCCATCGCCATCGGCGTCATGGTGGACGCCTCGGTGGTCCTGGTGGAGAACGCCCACAAGCACTTGGAGCGGGACCGGGGGAGACGGCCCCACATCGAGATCATGATCGAAGCGGCCAAGGAAGTGGGCCCTGCCCTGTTCTACAGCCTTCTCATCATCACGGTGTCGTTCCTGCCGGTGTTCGCCCTCCAGGAGCAGTCCGGCCGCCTGTTCAAGCCCCTGGCCTACACCAAGACGTTCGCCATGGCGGCCTCGTCCGTGCTGGCCATCACGATCATCCCGGTGCTCATGACCTTCTTCGTGCGGGAGGAGACGTTCTCCCCCGGAACCAGCCGTCGCCGGCGCATCGGGACCTGGCTCGCCGCCGTAGCCGGCCCTCCGCTCCTGGTGGTGGCCGGTGGGCTGAGCGGGCTTGAACTGCCCGACTGGAGCCTGCTGGCCGCCCTGGGTGTTTCGGCGTTCGCAGCGGTGTGCCTGGTGCCCCAGCGGATGATCCCCGAGGCCCGGAACCCCATCAGCCGCTTCTTCATCCGGCTGTACCTGCCGTTCATCCGGGCCGTGCTCAAGTGGCGCAAGACCACGGTGCTCCTGGCCCTGGTCGTGGTCGTGGTCACGTGGTTTCCCCTCTCGCGGCTGGGCAGCGAGTTCATGCCGCCCCTGAACGAGGGGGACCTCCTGTACATGCCCACCACGCTGCCGGGGATCTCCATCACCAAGGCCAAGGAACTCCTCCAGCAGACGGACAAGATCATCCAGAGCTTCCCCGAGGTGCACCACACCCTCGGGAAGATCGGCCGGGCCGAGACGGCCACCGACCCGGCGCCCTTGTCCATGATCGAGACCACGATCATGCTCCGGCCCCAGGTGGAGTACGAGAGGATCCCGGTGCGCCGGTTCTTCTCGGACTGGCCCGGGTGGCTCAAGAAACCCCTGACCCTCATCTGGCCCGAGGTGAAAAAGGGCCGGGTGCTCCACGAATGGCGGAAGAAGAAGGTGAAGCGGTTCTTCTCGGGCTGGCCGGACTGGGTCCGCAAGCCCTTGGCGAAGATCTGGCCCGAGGAGCGCTACATCACCATCGACGAACTCGTGGAGGACCTGGACCGGGCGATCCAGTTCCCCGGGCTCACCAACGCCTGGACCATGCCCATCAAGACCCGGATCGACATGCTCTCCACGGGCATCAAGACCCCGGTGGGCATCAAGCTCATGGGCCCGGATCTCCAGGTGCTCTCGGACCTGGGGGCGCAGATCGAGGCCGTGGTGCGCGATATCCCGGGGACTCTCTCGGCCTACGCCGAGCGGGTGACCGGCGGCAACTACGTGGACTTCGAGATCGACCGCAAGGAGATCGCCCGGTACGGCCTCACCGTGGCCGACGTCCAGGACGTGATCGTGACCGCCATCGGCGGGATGAACGTAACCTACACGGTGGAGGGTTTGGAGCGCTACCCGGTGAACCTCCGGTACAGCCGGGAACTGCGGGACGACATCGAAAAGCTCAAGCGAGTGCTCGTGCCCACACCCACCGGCGCCCAGGTGCCGCTGGGGCAACTCGCCCACCTCCGCATCCGGAAGGGCCCCCCCAGCATCAAGAGCGAAAACGCCCGCCAGACCGCCTGGATCTACGTAGACCTCCGGGGCGTGGACGTGGGCACCTACGTGGAGCGGGCCAAGCGCATCGTGAACGAGCAGGTGGACCTGCCGCCCGGGTACTCCATTGTGTGGTCCGGCCAGTACGAGTACATGGAAAGGGCCCGCAAGACCCTCAATGTGATCGTCCCGGTCACCCTGGTGGTCATCTTCCTGCTCCTCTACGTGCACTTCCACAGCGTGACCGAGGCCACGATCGTCATGGCGAGCCTGCCGTTCGCGCTGGTGGGGGGGGTTTGGCTCCTGTACCTGCTGGGCTACAACCTTTCGGTGGCCGTGACCGTGGGGTTCATCGCGCTCGCGGGTCTGGCGGCCGAGACCGGCGTGGTCATGCTCGTGTACCTGGACGAGGCGTTCGAGCGCCGGCGCACCCACGGCCGCCTCAAGACCACCGGGGACCTTCACGCCGCCATCATCGAGGGCGCGGTGGAGCGCGTGCGGCCCAAGCTCATGACCGTGGCCACCACGTTGATCGGTCTCTTGCCGGTCATGTGGGGGCACGAGACCGGCTCGCAGGTCATGAAACGGATCGCCGCGCCCATGGTGGGGGGACTCGTCTCGTCCACCATCCTGACCCTGGTGATCATCCCGGCGGTCTACGACATCTGGAAACGCTGGCAGTACCGGGCCGTGCTGGCACACGGTCCGCGGACCGACATCGAAGCCGAGGAGGAGAACGCATGAAACTGATCCGGGCGTACATTCGCGCCGAGCGCGCGGACGAGGTGCTGGAGGGTCTGGCCCAGGCGGGCATCCTGAACGCCACCCTGACCCACGTGCTGGCCGTGGGCCCCAACTTGGATCCGGACGCGAGCCGGGTGAGTCTGGAGTTCGGCCGACGGGTGAACCGGATGGTGAAACTGGAACTCATCTGCCCCGACAAGGACGAGCAGCGCATGGCGGAGCTCATCCGCAAGGGCGCCTGCACCGGGCAACCGGGCGACGGCGTGATCGCCGTGCAGAACATCAACCGGCTCGTCAAGATCCGGACCGCCCAGGAGAGCGTGGAGGCGTTGTGAGGGGTCGTGACCGGCGGAGAACGGGCAAACGTCAGCGGAGGGCCGCCAGCCGATCGACCGGGGGTGCTGGAAACGGGTTGCCGGACGCACCCGGAAGACGCGACACAACCCGATGGATCACGAAAACCGAATCGAAAGGAGAAGAGCCATGAGGACGAAACGGAACCGGACACTGACCGCGATGGTTCTGGGACTGGGACTGGCCGTGTCGGCCGCCGCCATGGAGGGTCACGGCAAGGCCGGGGGAGCAAAGGGGGGGATGATGATGCAGGGGGGCGGCATGATGATG
>CAZBGL010000234.1:0-8723 GCA_964491375.1 uncultured Thermodesulfobacteriota bacterium
GGCATCCTGCGCAGTAGTGGATCCACGGTTTGTCGATCCAGTAGGACAGGTCCCACCGCCTCTCGGTAATCGACCAGATCGCGGCCTTCACGTAGAGGGAGCCCTTCTTGCGCACCACGTAGCGCTGGGTCCAGTGGCTCCCCAGCACATAGACCACGGCGTCGAGCGGGAAGGGCGGGTTCTGGGAAAAATCCCCGAGCACCGCCTCAGGGGCTGTGCGCGCATCCCGGGTCATGCGCGCATGGGGCGTGATCTTCCAGGCCCTGTAGACCGCCGGGTGGCACTGCCGGCACGCCTCCGATCCGGCGTACCGGTCGAGCACGCTGGCCTCCTTCATGTGAAAGCCTTCGGACGCCAGCCGGTTCCGGTCGTGGCACGCCAGACACAACTGACCCCGGTCGTTGCGCCGCCGGAGGAAATAGGTGCGGTGCCGCTTCCGCCCTCGAAGCACGGACAGGAGCCTCCGGGCGATCGGTTCGGCCACGTACGGTTCGTCCGCCTCGGCCGGGGCGTGGGGGTCGTGGCAGGTGGCACAGGTCATGGTGCCGTGCTCGTCCAGCGGGAGGTCCGGGGGAACCCGGGGGCCCGGGCGGATGTCCACGGGATGCACGGCATCCAGTTCCTTTTCCTGGTGGCACTCCAGGCACAGGCTCACCACGTCCTTGCGGAACCGGAACGGCCCCTGCTGGCCGGGTCGCGGCGGGTCTTCGTGACAGTGGGTGCAGCGGGCCGGATCCGCAAGGAGGCTGTGGGGGCTGTCCGCGGCTCCCGCGCCCAGGGAGACGCACACCAGGAGCCCCCCGGCCAGTACCAGTCCCCGGATCCGTCTCCGCATGGGATCACACCCGGAAGACCGAAAGGGCCTCCCGCAGTTCGGCCTCGGCCCGTTCGATCCGTCCGATCAGGGACTCGCCGGGAAGGCTTCCCGCCTCGAGCACGCCCTTGGCCTCGGCCAGGGCCACCCTGAGGGCCTCCTCGGCCGTCTTCACCCGGTGGATGCGCTCGCGGAGGTTGCGGGTCATCTCGTTCATGGCGTCGGTGAACCCCTGGAGTTCGTCCCCCTCCCGCAGACGGGTGACCAGCGTGAGGTCCCCCTGGCCGATGGCGCGAAGGTTGGCCTGGAACCGGTACAGGGGCCCGCCGATCCGATGGCTGTCCCGGAGGGTCACCACCGCCGCCCCCGCGGCCACCAGCGCCATGGAGACGAACGACGCCACCAGAACGGCCGGCAGGAGCAGTTCCCAGCTGTTCCTCGCCTGGTAGTGGGCGCTGTAGAAGGCTCGGCCGAACTCCTGGTTGGCCAGTACGTAGAGGATCCCTCCGGTCAGGGCCGTGCCCAACACGATGAGGGCGGTCATCTTGGCGATGAAACGAATCTGGAAAGTCTTCTCGATCAGCAGGATCCTCCGCCGGGGGCGGGGGGCGGAAACGCCGGCCGACCGGGCCATGGTCACCTCCTGGTCTCGGACGGGGACGGTGTTGAGATCGACGCTCGCCGCTTTGGGCTTTAGGGCCCGTCCGGGGACAGGGCCTCGAACAACCGGGTCGGGCGGGATTTACGGTTCTCAAAGGGGTGTTTTTGACACCGGCCGCCCGAGCCAGTACTCTTGCGAAGAGGGAATGATGAGCCCTAGGTTGGCATTGACGCTTGGACTCCTCGTGGCGGGAGGGTGTTTGAGCGCCCACCTTGCACGCGAAATCCCCCCTCCGGGAGGGTGCGACCGGTGTCACCGGCACCGGATCGCCGGGAGCTGGGAGGTGGTGCTGGCCCCGGCGCGGCTGGGCCGGGAAGGGGGGATTCCCGAGGACGTGGACGTGGTGCTCAGGGGGCTGACTCGGGTCCCCGGCCACGACAAGGTGCCTGCTGCACGCTTGGCGGTATACGCTGCCGGGGCGCCACCCGAGAAGGTGGGGGACCCGGAAACGGGCATTCGCTGTTTCGTGTGCCACCGCTCTCCCGGCCCCCCCCACGACAAGGCCAAAGCCACGTTCCACCACCCGTGGGGAAGCGGCCCGAAACGGCCTTAGGAACACGGGGCGTTGGAGAGGCGCGGCGTGCGGAGCGACGGAGACCACCGGGTGCTGATCGTGGACGACGAGATTCCGCTGCTCCACACCCTGGCCACCGCGGCCCGGGCCCGGGGATATGCGGTGGACACGGCCGATTCCGGCGGCGAGGGGTGGGACCGGCTGACCCAGGCCCGGTACGACGTCGTGGTGACCGATCTGAGGATGCCGGGGCTGGCCGGGCCGGAGCTGATGGACCGGATCGCCCGGCACGGCATCGTCACCCGGGTGGTGGTGATCACGGCCTACGCGAGCCTCGAGGTGGCCGTGGACTGTCTTCGGAAGGGGGCGGTGGACTTTCTGATCAAGCCCTTCGAGGTGGAAGAGTTCCTCCTCAGCCTCGAGCGGGCGCTGGAGCGCCCCCTTTCATTTCCCGGACCGGACTGGGAGGATCTGGCCCGCACCCACGGGCTGACCCCCAGGGAGCTCGAGGTGATCCGGATGCTGCACGAAACGGGACTGTCCAACCGGGAGTTGGCCCGGAGGCTGGGAGTGAGCCCCCACACCATCAAGACCCATCTACGCGTGGCCTTCCGCAAGCTCGGGGTGGGCAACCGGACGGAGCTGCTCCGGCTGCTGGGACCCCCGGCCGGTCCGCGGGCTACCCCTCCACCTCCACCCGCACGGACCGCCCCGGATCTTCCTTGGGAAGAATAACCCGGAGCACGCCCTCCCGGTACGTGGCCTTCACCCCCTCCGGATTCACCGCCGCAGGCAGTCGGAACGCTCGCCGGAAAACCCCGCTGGGCCGCTCGAGGCGGTGGTAACTCCGGGCAGCGGCCGGGCGTATGAGGCGGCGTTCGCCCTGGAGCACGAGCACGTCGCCGGTGATCTCCAGCCGGATGGCGTCTTGATCCACGCCGGGGATCTCGGCCACCATGACGAACGCGCGGGCGTCCTCGTACAGGTCCACGGCCGGCGTCCACTGGCACGAAACCCGGCCGTGGCGGGCCCCGCCGGGGGGCTCGTCGAACAGGCGAACGAATTCCTCGGTGAGCCCGATGAGCGCGCGAAAGGCTTCGTCCGAACCGCAACCCATCACCGCCTCCTCCGCGGGGCCACCGTACGGCAGGCGAGTGTGCGTGTCAAGGCAGGGAGTTCCATGCATCGCAAGCTGGAGCGGGTATTCTACGAGGTTCGCGAACCCCGTCTGACCTGGGACGACATCGGCGGCTACGGGCCGGTGAAGGAGACCCTGGAGGAGATGGTATGCCTCCCGCTGCGGGAAGGCGAGCGCCTCCGGCGGCTGGGGCTGACCCCGCCGGCCGG
Organism: uncultured Thermodesulfobacteriota bacterium; assembly: GCA_964491375.1. Classification (GTDB taxonomy): domain Bacteria; phylum Desulfobacterota; class Deferrisomatia; order Deferrisomatales; family Deferrisomataceae; genus CAZBGL01. The sequence goes on from CAZBGL010000234.1 coordinate 3,337, forward strand.
GGTCATGCTGTGGGGGCCCCTCGGGGTGGGGATCACCATGCTTGCGGAGGCCGCTGCGCAGGCCGCAGGGGCCGGGTTCGTGTACGTGTCCGGGCAAGAGATGCTGGGGCGTCCGGACGAGATCCACCGGGCTTTCGAGGATGCGGCCCACGAGGCCCCGTGCGTGCTGTTCGTTTCGGACTGCGAGTGGCTCGCGCCCCGGGCCGGGTGCTCGTACGAATGGGCACCCGGCAATCTGCGGGGCATGCCGCCCACACTTGCGGATCCCGGCCTGACCCGGCGGTTCCTCGAGGAGGTGGACTGGATCCAGCAGGTGGACGGGGTGGCCCTGATCGGTTCCTGCTACCGCATCGACACCGTGGACCAGGCCCTGATCAAGGAGAAGCGGCGATTCAACCGCAAGGTTTTCGTGCCGCCCCCCGAGGTGGGGGACCGCCGAGAGATGCTGGCGATCTACCTGGCCCGGATTCCCCGGCTGTCCCCGGCCGTGGACCCGGACGAACTGGCCCGGCGCACCGAGGGGTTCGTGGGGTGGGACATCGAGAACCTGTGCAAGCGGGCCGCCTTGGAGGCGGCCAAGGCGGGCCGGGACGAGGTCCTGCCCGAGGACTTTGACAGGGCGCTGGAGCGGATCACCCCGTGGCTCACCCCCGACATGGTCGAGGGCTACTGGGAGATCTACCGGAGGGACTGCCCCCACCACTATGCGTTCTGACAGGTCCTCCGAACCGTACGGCACCCTGCTTCGCCTCCACGGCCACCGCTGTCCCATGTCCATCCTGGGGGCGCGGCTGGGGCTGGTGGCCCATGGCCTTCTTTCGCTCCCTCCCGGGGCGCGGCTGCGGGCCCGGTACGAACACCGCACGTGCGCCCTGGACGGCATCCAGGTGACCACGGGGTGCACCCTGGGCAACGGGAACATCGAGGTGGCGGACGGAGGCCGCCACCGGCTGCTGCTGGCCGCGGAGGCGGGACGGCCGCGGGCCCTGGTGGAACTCACCCCCTGGGCCCTGGAGCAGGGCCGGACGTACGCGGGGTTGCGGAAGGAGGCCGAACGGCTCCCGGAGGGCTCACCCGAACGGGCCCGGATCGAAGAGCGGATGGAGCGTCTGCTGGCGGTGCTGGAGACCGCTCCGGATGAACGGGTCGTGTCGGTGCTGGAGGTGGAACGATGAGCCTCGTGGCCGTGGGTGCGGAGATCGCGCGGGTGGCCTGGGCCGAGGCCATGCGGATGGGGTGGTTCACCCTCCTGGGCGTGGTGGTGGCTGCGCTGATCAAGACCTATGAACTGGACCGCAAGGTGCGCGTGTACGTGGCTCGGTCGGGTGCATGGGGCGTTTTGATCGCAACGGCCGTGGGCACCCTGAGTCCCCTGTGTTCCTGCGGGATCCTGCCGGTGGTCATCCCCATGGCGCTCTCCGGGGTGCCCCTCCCCCCCCTGATCGCTCTGCTGGTGACGAGCCCGGTGATGGACCCGGCCTCCTTTGCCCTCACATGGGGAGGCGTGGGGCAGGCCCTGGCGTGGTGGAAGTTCGGGGGGGCGGTGTTCCTGGGGCTTGCGGCCGGGTTCGGGGCGTTGGCCCTGGAGCGGGCCGGCGTGCTCGCGGGGGATCTCCTGCGCATGCGGCCCGTGTTCACGCCCGAGGGGGAACTGGCCCCGGCCTACGAGATCGCCTGCGCCAACGGGTTCCGGATCCGGACCATGACGGTGGTGCCCCGGGAGAGCCGGTTCCGGTTCTTCTTGGACCGGTTCCGGGACGTGGGGGTGTTCGTGGGGACCTGGGTGGGCGTGGCGATCCTGCTCGAGGCGGCCATCCGGGTCCTCGTGCCCGTGAACTGGCTCGCGTGGCTCGTGGGCCAGACGGGCCCGGCGGGGATCCTGGCGGCCACGGCCGTGGCCCTCCCCCTTCCGCTCCACCAGGTTCCGGTGGTGCCGATCCTGGCCGGCCTCCAGGCCAAGGGCCTGGGCTCCGGGCCGGATCTGGCGTTCCTCCTGGCCGGGCCGGTGACGAGCATTCCGGCGGCAGCGGCGCTGGCCGCCATGTTCAAGCCCCGGGTGGTGGTCGTGTACCTGGGGCTGGGCCTGGCCGGCTCGGTGGTTCTGGGTCTGGCGCGGTGGGTGGTCACGGCCCCATGAGCCCGGGGTTCCCCTTCCTCTTCCTCCTGTTGGCTGGCCTCGTGGGGTGCGCCACCCCCCCCCGACCGGGCCCGGCCCTACCACGAATCGAAGGGAAGGTCTCTGTGTCCGGAAAGGGCGTGTCCGGCGCCGAGGTGTTGCTCTATCCCGCAACCTGGAGGCCGGAAGCGGACTGGACGCCCGTCGGCCGAGCCGTGTCCGGGGAGAACGGCTGGTTCGTGCTGGAGGCGCCGGCCGGCCGCTATCTCGTTGTGGCCCGCACACCGGGTCGGTTCGCCTATTTCGGCCGCAACCCGGTGCGGCTCTTCCGGGGGCTTTCCGGGCTCCACCTGCCCCTGGTGCCGGCGCACCCCCTGGAGCGGGCCCGGGTCCCCGCCGGGCGCGAGGGGATCGAGGGCCGGGTGCTGGCCGACGGAGGGCCCCTGTCCGGGGCGCGGGTCTTCGTCTACCTGGATCCCCAAGGGGGCCTCAGGGGGCCGGGCTACGCGGTTTCGGAGCCCACGGGGGCCGACGGCCGGTTCGTGCTGGACCTGCCCCCCGGAACCTATTTCCTGGCCGCCCGGCGCCGAAGGAGTCCCGGGGTGGGGGCGCTTCACCCTGGAGACCGTTTCGGGGTGCTGCCCCATCTTCCGGTGCGGTTGGGGCGGGGCGAGAGGATCCGGGTGGCCGTGGAGACCGTCGAACTGCCCTCGGCCGAGCGCATGGCCCGGTTTCGCGCCGAAACCGCCCGCCTTTCCGGCCGGATCGTGGACCCGGCCGGCCGGCCCCTGGCCGGGATGAGGGCCTGCCTGTACCGCTCACCCCAGATGCTCGATCGGCCCGAGGCGTTCTCCGAGCCCACGGGCCACGACGGCCGGTTCGTGCTGGAGACCTCGGCCGCCGGCGTCTTGTACCTGGGAGCCCGGGAGCGCCTGGGCGGCCCGCCCGACCCCCGGGAGCGGGTCGGTTTCTACCGCGGTCCCCAGGGAGCCCGGATCCGCATCCGGCCGGGAGATCGGGTCGGGAACCTCCTGGTGGTCGTGCCCGGGGGGCCGTGATGCGCGCCGCCTGGCTCCTGCCCATACTCTTCCTCCTGCCCGCGGGGTGCGTCCCGGCCACCCAGCCCGCGCCCGTGGACACGGTGGTGTGGAGCGGAACGATCCGGGTCCGCGGGGACGTGCGCATCCCCCGGGGCCAACGCCTGGTCGTGGAACCCGGGACCCGGGTGGTGTTCGCCTTCCGGGACGACGACGGCGACGGCTGGGGGGACGCGTCGGTCCGGGTGGAGGGGAATCTGGTGGTGCGGGGTACGGCCTCGGAGCCCGTGCGGTTCACGCCGGAGGACGAGCCGGTCCGGCCGGGCCGGTGGGGCGAGATCCGGGTGGACTTCGGTACGGTGGACGTGCGGTACGCCGTGATCGAGGGGAGCACCCGGGGGCTGCACGCCCACTTCTGCCGGGGACGGGTCGCGGACTCGGTGTTCCGGTGGAACGTGGACGGCACGCGGCTGGGAAACTCCGCCCTCCGGGTGGAGCGGAACCTGTTCTACGGGCATCCCGGCAAGGCCTACAACGCCCACCGGTGCCGGAACACCGTGCAGGCCAATCGGTTTCACCACAACCGGTACGGGGTCTTCCTGTTCGCCGCCGACCTCGGGTCGGTTTTCCGGGGAAACTGGTTCCGGGCGAACCGTACGGCCCTGCGCCTGGGGGATTTCTTCGCCGGTACCGTCCGCACCTCGGGAAACGACTGGGGGGGGGCACCCCCGCAAGCCCCTCCGGACAACCCGGACGCGGAGATCCGGACCGAACCGGCCGCGGTGGAGCGGGCCGGGCCCCGGGGATGGCCGGTGTGGGCCCCTGCCTGGAGGGCGGATCTGGGCGGCTTTGCGGACGCCCCCGTCCTGTGCGCCCCCGAGGGCGTGTACGCCGCGGCCTGGAGCGGGTCCGTGGAGCGGCTGGACGTCGCCAGCGGCCGGACCCTGGACGCGGCAAGGCTCCCCGACGCGGTGGATGCCGGGGTGGCCCTCGGCCCGAAGGTGCTCGCCACCCAGGCGTGGGACCGTGCCGTGTATCTCCTGAGCCGGCCGGACCTGGAGGTGCTGGGCCGGTTCGAGGAGGAGGCGTCCCCGGCCGACGACCACCGACAATCCCGGCCCGTGTTCGCCGGCCGAACGCTCGTGGTGGGGACCTGGGCCGGGAGGGTCCGCGCGTTCGACACGTCGGGGGGCGCGTTGGGCCTCCTGTGGACCCTTGAGGCCGGAGGGCCGTTCCGGGCCCCGCTGACGCGCGTTCCGGAGCGCGGGATCCTCCTGGCCCCGTGCCAGGACGGCGTGCTTTACGCGCTGGACGAGCGCACCGGTGGGGTGCGTTGGGTCTACCGGGGCACGGGGCCGTTCCTGTCGGGGGCGGCCGTGTTCGAGGGCACCGCCTTCGTGGCGGACCGGCCGGGCCGGCTCCATGCCGTGGACCTCGACACCGGCCGGCCCCGGTGGGTTCGGGATCTGGGGGCGCCGGTGTGGTATGCGGCCCCGCGCGTGGCGGAGGGGCGGGTGTTCCAGGGCGACGACCGCGGACGGCTCCACGCCCTGGAGGCCGAGACCGGACGAACCGTGTGGGCCCGAAGGCTGGACGGAGGAATCCGGGCTCGCCCCGGAGCCGCTCCGGGGGGGCTCCTGGTCGTCCCCACCCTTTCTGGCCGGGTGTACCTTCTGGATGCGCGCACCGGGCTGGAACGGGATGTGTGGGAGGCGGGCGAGGGGGGACAGTCCGATCCCTGTTCCGCGGGCCGCCGGGTGGTGCTGGGAACCCGGGGCGTCGGCGTGACAGCCCTGGATGTTCTGGTATTTTGAGAAGTTCCGGCGCGCGCCGGAAAAGGAGCGGGACGTGAAGCGTGGAGCGATTCTGGCTGCCGTGCTGCTTCTTGCGGGAGCGGTTGGGTCGGGGCCGGCCGCGGCCTGCGTGGGCAAGACCCTGGTGGTGGGGGCGGAGGCCACGGTCCAGGGACGGCTGGTGGCCCAGGTGATCGCGATCCTGATCAACGAGCGCACGGGAACCACGGTCAAGATCCAGGAGTTCCCCGATGCGGACGCGGTCCACCGAGCGCTCGTGGACGGGGACGTGGACATCGGCGTGGAACGGGCGGCCAGGGCCTTGGAACGCCTGGGCCTGCCCGTCCCCCCGGAGCCTGAAAGCCGCTACCAGGCCGCCAAGGAGGCCTACCTGGAACGGCTGAACCTGGTCTGGCTCCCGCCGCTGGGGTTTGATCCCGA
>CAZBGL010000235.1:0-12778 GCA_964491375.1 uncultured Thermodesulfobacteriota bacterium
TGGTCTTCATGATCTCGGCAAACCCCTCGGGCGTCATGAGGGCGATCATCTTCTCGAACACGGCCCACTGGGCCCGGACCTCGGGGTTGGGGTCGGGAAGCGCGTGGCCCAGAGCCTCGGCCGCGAACCGGGCCAGGTCCACCACCTCCACGGGCACACCGCGCTTCTGGGCGGCCACCCGCAGCTGGAACTGGCAGCACGGACACGCGGCCAGGACCTTGGTGGCCCCCGCCTCCACGGCCTCCTCCAGCCGCGCCCGGCCCACGTCGGCGGCTACTTCGGGCTCCTTGATCAAGGTGAGCACCGACCCGCAGCACCACGCCTCGTCGCGGTTGTGGGCCATCTCCACGAACCGCGTGCCGGGCACGGCCCGGATCAGCTCCCGGGGCGCCTCGTACACGCCCGACACCCGGCCCATGTGGCACGAGTCGTGCCAGGTGACCGTCTCCACGGCCGGGGATCGCTCGGGGAACCGGAACGCGCCGCTCCGGATCCTCTCGGCCACCACCTCGCTGTAGTGGCGCGCGGTGATCCCGTAGTCCAACCCGAGCTTCCGGGCCCACTGGGGATACACTTTCCGCCACATCATGTCACAGGCCGGGCACGAGGTGATCACCGTGTCCGCGCCGGCCTCCTTCACTGCCTGCAGGTTCTTCTTGAACGTCTCGGCGAACAGCTCCCACTTGCCGGCCACGAGCATGGGCGTGGCGCAGCAGTTTTCCTTCTCGCCCAGGTATGTGAACTCCACGCCGGCCGCTTCCAGGAGCCGCACGCTGGCGATGGCGATGTCACGCTCCACGTAGCTCGCCGTGCACCCGGCGAAGTACACCGCCTTGGCCCGGCGGCCGGGGCCGTGCTTCTCTTTCAAGTCTTCTGGGAACCAGCCGGCGCGGTCCCTGCGGTAGCCCGCCCAGATGTTGCCCTGACCCTCGAGGGCCGCGGCCATCATCTCGAACGGCGGGAACGTCATGCGGCCCTGGTCCTGCACGAGCTTGCCCCGCAGCTTCATCCACGAGCGCTCCACCGGCAGGTCCTCGGGGCAACGGTGGTCGCACAGCTCGCACGTGGTGCAGGCCAGGAACGTGTCCACCATGCGCTGGTCCCACTCGGTCCGTCCTTCCAGGTACTCCCGCAGCCAGTACCACTTGCCCCGGGGAGACTGGCTCTCCCACCACCGTCCCCGGAACTGGGTGCACTCGTCTACGCAGTAGCCGCACTGGCTGCACGCGTAGGCGTACCACGCCACGTCCGCGGGAACCCCCTTCACCTCGCCGTCCCGGGGCCGCTCGCCCAGCTCCACCTGCACCGCGTTGCCCATTTTGCGGGCCACGGGCTCGAACGTGCCGGCCATCTTGAGCGCCCGGCCCAGGAGGCCGTTGTCCAGGACCTTGCGGGGGTTGAGGAGCCCCTGCGGGTCGGTTCGGGCCTTGAACCGGCGCAGCCGCCCCACCCGGTCCGGCCCCAGCACGGCCTCGGCCCGGTCCGCGAAGAACAGCCCCGTGGAATACGCGCGCCCCCCGAGCCGCTCGGCGATCTTGAGCACGGTAAGCGACAGCCCGAAAACGAAGTTGTAGGTGAACTCCCTCCGGTCGGCCGGGATGAACCCCAGGATCACCACCTCGGGCCGGCCGTCCCGGCCGCGGCGCACCACCAGGCCCTCCTTCACGATGGGCTGGCCCACCGACGAGGCCACCTCGTCGAGGAACGCGCTCAGCCGCTCCAGGGGCACCACCACCTCCGAGGGCACGAGCGACGGCCCCAGCCGCTTCACGGCCATCACGTTGAACCGGTTCGCCCATTCGTGCTCGGCCACCTCCCGGGGCAGCGCCCGGCCGCCCGCGACCCCGGCCGAGGCCCGGAGCCCTTGGCGGACCGCTCCGGCGTCCTGGGCCCGGAACGCGGCGGTCACCACGAACTCGGCCGGAAGCTCCACCCCGCCGTGGCGCGATCCCGGCGCCCGGTTCTTCATCTCGGCCATGCGGGGGTTGATGAACGTGACCGACCACACGGGCAGGTCGGACGCGGCCAGATCCACCAGGAACCGCTGGAGCGACGCCGCGTCCGGAAACGCCAGGGCCTCCACCTCCACGCCGTGCCGGGGCAGGACCCGCAGGGTCACCCGGGTGATGAGGCCCGTGATGCCCTCGGCGTCTGCCACGAGATCCAGATCCCCGCCGGCCATCTCGCGCACCGTGCCGTCGGCCAGCACCACCCGGGCCGACACCACGTTCTCGGGGAACGTTCCGAACCGGTAACTGCCGATGCCCACTCCGCCCTGGGCCAGCCATCCGCCCACCGTGGACGACGGGTAACTGGTGGGGTACAGGCGAAGCGTCAGGCCCTGGCGGGCCAGCGCCCGGTCCAGCCGCTCCCAGGTGATCCCCGGCTCTACCGTGGCCGTGCTCGCCTCGGCGTCCAGTTCGAGCACGCGCTGCATCCGGCAGAAGTCCACCGCAATGCCCTGGCCAGCGGGCACGGCACCGCCGTATCCGGACGTGGCCTTTCCCCGGGGTGTCAGCGGGATGTGCTCGCGGCGGGCCCACGCCACCAAGCGCACCACCTCTTCCTCGGCCACGGGCTGCACCACGGCCGCGGGGCGGGTGTCGCCCAGCAGGGGGCGGACGAGCCGGGGGATCTCGGCGATGTCGTGCCCGTAGAGCAGCCGCTCGGTGGGATCAAACGTGACCCGGTCTCCGAACACGTCCCGGAGCCACTTCTTTTGGCCCTGCCCGAGTTCCTTCATGGCGACCTCCCTCGTCGATGGGATGAGGATCCGGAAAATACCCTGTTCGTGCCTGTGTTCACGAGCACGTTCACCGCTTGGATGCGGGAAAACGTGGCAAGGTTACGGCGCTGGCCGTGTTCGGGCCGCACTGCTCCTTGGGGGCCGGAAGGACCGAAAATCTCCTGGCCTAGCCGTTGCAGAAGCACTAGGTTGCCCCGTGCGACGCCTACTCGACGGCGCGCAGCCGCCTCCTTCTGGCAGGTGTTCTGGCTGGCGAACACGCCCAGTCAAAAAAGCACCTGATTCCATAAAGGGTCGCCCATCGGCTTCCGAACAGGATGCAGACCCGGGACTGCGCCCCGGGTGGAGGAGAAGCCTCCATGGCCCAGCCGTTGACCGTGCTCATCGTGGACGACGAACCGTCCATCCTGCGCACCCTCTCCCTGTGCCTCCGGCGGGCAGGGTTCGCGTGCGAGACCTTTTCCGACTCCCGGGCCGCCTTGGAGCGCCTCCGGAAGGACCCGCCGGTCCACATCCTTTTGACCGACGTGGTCATGCCCGGGATGGACGGCCTGGAGATGATCCGGATCCTCCGGGAAGAGGGGGCCTTTACCCAGGTGGTGGTGATGACCGCGTACAGCTCGGTGGACCGCATTCTAGAAGCCTACCGTCTCGGCGCGTCCGACTTCCTTCCCAAGCCGTTCGAGAACCTCGAACAGGTGGTGAGCGTGGTGCGCGCCGCGGAGGCCCGCTACCAACGGTGGCGGGCCGCCCTCACCCGAACCCTCAAGAGGGAGGCCCCATGAACGTGGATCTGATCCTGGGAAGTCGGGCCCGGGTCCGGATCCTCAGGGCCCTGTACGAACAGGACGGGGTATCCGGCCGGAAACTCTCGGCCCGGGCCGGCGTCTCCCCGTCGTCGGGAAAGGCGGCCTTGGAGGAACTCATGGCAGTGGGACTCGTGCTCCAGACCCGGGAGGGCGGGCGTCATTCGTACGAGATCAACCGGTCCCACGTGCTGGCCGAGCCCCTGGAGCAGCTGTTCTCGCTGGAGCGGCGTTATCTTCACAGAATCGCAGCCCGGCTGGAGCCCCTGCTCAACACTGAGAAGGCCGGCCCCTTGCGGGCGTTCTGCGTGGACGACGCAAAGCGGGTTTCGTTGCTGGTCTCCAACCCGGTACGCCCCGGCTCGACCCTTCGGCACCGGATGGACCGGCTCCTGTGGTATACGTTCGGGCTCAAGCTGGGCAAGGTGTCCCACGAACCCGCGGCGTTCGATGCGGAAGGGGACGTGTGGGTGGCGCCCTCGGCCTTTCAGAACCTGAAGGACAACGAGAGGAGGCGCTTTCTCAAGTTCTTTAACATCCAAAGGAGGCAAGGGCGGTGAGTGCGGCCCACGATACGGAAAGGTCTCCTCGGGGGAGCGGCATCTCTCCTTTGGGGCAGACGGGGCTCCGGGTCCTGGTGGTGGACGACGACCCCTCGGTTCGCCAGGTCGTTTCCAAGACACTCCAGGAGGTCGGGCACGAAGTCGTCACCGCTTCGGACGGGCTGGAGGCCTGGATGCTGTTCGACCGGGATCCCTTCCCCATGGTCGTCACCGACATCATGATGCCGGGAATCGACGGCCTGGAACTCCTGAAGAAAATCCGCGAGATCGACCCTCACGTCGAGGTGGTGCTCATCACCGGCTTCGGCGAGACCCGCCTGGTGATCGAGGCGCTGCGGCGGGGGGCGTCCAACTTCATCGAAAAACCGTTTACCCCGGAAGGTCTCCTCGAGCAGCTCGCTCCTTCGTTCCACCGGTGCGCCCTGGCACGGGAAAGGGAACGGCTCGCGGCCGAGATCGAGGCGCTGCGCGAGCGCGAGGAGCGCGACCGCAGGATGGCCGCCCTGGGAAGGCTGCTTTCCGGGCTGGCCCACGAGATCCACAACCCCCTCACGTTCATCAAGGGGAACGCAGAGCTGCTGGAGCGCTACTGGGACGAGGCCGCCGCCGAGATCCGCAAGGCCCTGGGAACCGAGCCCCAGGTGCTGGGCGAGATGAGGGACCTGCTCGGGGACCTCCAGCACGGGGTGCACAGGATCGAGTCCATGGTCGAGGCCGTGAAGACCCTGGCGGGCGGGGGGCCTCGGTCCAGCGAGGACGTCCGTCTCAGGGACCTCATGTACGCGGCGTTTCGCATCGCCCTGGCCAAGAAGCCCAAGGAGGTGGCCGCCGACTTCGCTTTCCCGCCGGAGGACTGGATTGTCACGGTGAACCGGGAGGACATGGAGGGCTGCTTCGTCAACCTGCTGGTCAACGCCTTCGAAGCGGTGGGCTGCGAGGGCAGCGCCGTGACGTTCCGGGTGCGAGAGATCCCCTACGCTACGAACCGGTTCTCCGGATTTGTGGATGTGATCGTGGAGGACGACGGCCCGGGAATCCCCCAGGGGATCATCGACGAGGTGTTCACCCCGTTCTTCACGACCAAACAAGGGGGGATGGGGCTGGGCTTGAGCCTCGCCTACGAGGCGGCCAAGCGCAACGGCGCCCAGCTCGAGATCCAGAGCGAAGAGGGCAAGGGCACGCGGGTGATCGTGCGCCTCCCGTACCGGGAGGCATCGGGAAAGGCGTAACCGGGAGCAGTTGGACCCCGGGACGTGGGCAGAGGGCGGCGCTTCGCTCGTTCCGTTCAGAACAACTCGATTGCGGGGGTGGCGTGTTCCGGGGCGCCGGGCGATACCGCCGTCTCCCCAACGGCATCCGCATGGGTGTCGCGCTGGGCCTGCATGACGTACGAGTCCTGCATGGAGTCGGCCGAGAAACCGTCCTCCGCGGGCAGCGCCTCCGGATCCCTGCGGCGGATGGCCTCCACCAGGCGGCCGATGTGGGCATCGATCCTCTCCAGGGCCCCCACTACCTGCTCCACGCGCTGGCGGGTCACGTCCTGGAACTGGATCCGGCCCAGGGTGTCCAGCACCAGATCCGCCACCTTCTGGCTCCGTTCCTGAATGGCCCGCAGGGCCTCCTGGTGGAGCAAGGAGCACTGCTCCTCCAAGGCCCCCATGCCGGTCAACTGGTCATCCACCGATGCGAGCATGTCCCGCTCCCGGGCCCGTTCCTCCTCGTCCAGTTTCCCGGAGAACTCGGCCTGGACCGTGTCGATCATCTGCCGGATCCCCTGTTCGATCCGGTCGGCCGCCCGCTCCGAGCGCACGGAAAGCTTGCGCACCTCGTCGGCCACCACCGCGAACCCGCGCCCCGCCTGGCCGGCCCGGGCGGCCTCGATACGGGCGTTCAAGGCCAGCAGGTTCGTCTGGGCGGCCACGTCCCGGACGAGTTCCGTCAGTTCCAGCAGCTCCTTGGACCGCTGGAGCACGTTCTGCACCCGTTCCCAATCGAGCACCAGCTCTTCCTTTCGGTGCTCCAGGTACTCGTGCATCCGGCGCACGGCTTCCCGGTCGGCTTTCTGCCGCTCGATGAGCTGTCTCGACAACCGGTCGGTCTCCTCGATGCTCTCGGCCAGGTAGCCCAGCAGGTCCTTCATGGACCGGTCCAGATCGTCCAGGCGTGTGACGATCTCCATGGCGGCCTGCTCGGTCTGGCCCGTGACCCCTTCCAACTGGCTCCGGAACACCCCGTGGGCCTTGACGAACTCCTCCAGGCTCTCGACCGTTCGCTCGGCCAGTTGCCACAAGCGGTCGCGTTCCCTCGCCCGTTCGGCCCGCTCGGCCGCCCGCGCCGCGCCCGCCCGGCCCCGCCAAACCAGGGCGGCCCAGCACACCACGGCCCCCACGACTCCCACTGCCGCAATGTCCCAGGGGGCGGCGCCCCCCACGGCCCGGACCGCTGCGGCGCCGGCCGCGGCACCCGCCCCGGCCAGCCCCGCGATCCACAGCCCGTCGGCCCGATGGAGCAGCATTTCCCGACTCACGCTTCTCACGCCCACCTCCTCGTTGTCCCCGTCAGGCGCCCGGGATCACCTGCTGGATCACCTTGAGCAGGTCCTGGGCCGGGACCGGCTTGACCATCCAGCCCGTTGCGCCGGCCCTGCGGGCCTCCTGCCGTTTGGCCTGCTGGGACTCCGTGGTCAGGACCAGGATCGGCGTGAACCGCGTGCCCGGCAGCTTCCGCACCTCCCGGATCAGGGTGATCCCGTCCATCTTGGGCATGTTGAGATCGGTGATGATCAGGTCCGGCTTCTCTCCGGCCCGGAGCTTGCCCAGCGCCTCGGTGCCGTCCGAGGCCTTCGCCACATTGTAGCCCGCCTTGGTCAGGATGGACTCCATGCTCATCAGGATCGTCGGGGAGTCGTCCACCAGCATCACCGTCTTCATGGGCCACCTCCCCCAGCCTCTGCCGGGTGCAACGTGGAACGGATCAAATCGGCCAGGAACGGATCTTCGGGCAGCGCCGACACCCGAGGCCGCAGCGCCAGCAGCACCTGGAACACCGCGGTGTGCATGTGGTCGCAGCGCTTGAGGTTCACCTTGGCTCCCCGGCGCTCGGCCAGCCACTCCAGCAACGGCTCGGCCTCCTCCACCGAACACACCCCCTCCAGCACCGCCACGGTCTTCTTCAACCTCACAGGCATCCCATCAGCTCCTTCAGGTCCAGTACCAACAGCACCCTCCCGTCCCCCAGGATGGCGGTGCCCGCGTACATCCGAAACCCCGCCATGATGCCCTCCAGGGGTTTGAGCAGCACGTCCACCCCTTCGTGGAACCGGTCCACCACCAGCCCCAGCAACTCCCCCCCCACCGAGGCCACCAACACCGCCTCTTCGACCTCGGCCCCGTTGCCCCCCCGGGCCGGACGGCTCCCGTTGAGCCCCAGCACACCCGCAAGCCGGTACAGCGGCAACACCCGCTCCCGCCACACCACCGCTTCCGCGCCCTGGATCGTCTTCACCGCCGAGGCCGGCACCCGCACGGTCTCGATCACGTTCTCCATCGGGATCCCAAAGGTTTCCCCGGCCGCATCCACCATCATCACCCGCGTGACGGCCATGGACAGGGGCAGGCTCAGCCGCACCGTGGTGCCCATTCCCTTGCGGCTCTCCAGCGTCACCGTCCCCCCGGCCCGCTCCACCATGGCCCGCACCACGTCCATGCCCACCCCCCGTCCCGACACGTCCGAGACCTCCTCCGCGGTGGAAAAACCGGGCAAGAAGATCAGATGCAGGGCCTCCCGCTCCGTGAGCCCCTCCAGCCGCTCCTCCTCGATCAGCCCCCGTTCGTAGGCCTTGCGCTTGATCCCCTCCGGATCGATCCCCCGCCCGTCGTCGGCCACCTCGATCACCACCTGGTCGTCCCGCTGCACCGCCCGCAACCGGATCGTGCCCTCGGCCGGCTTGCCCCGGGCCTGGCGCTCCTCGGGCGGCTCGATCCCGTGGTCCACCGCGTTGCGGATCAGGTGCACCAGGGGCTCGGCCAGATCCTCCACCACGTTCTTGTCCGCCTCGGTGTCCTCGCCCTCCATGACCAGCCGGATGCGCTTGCCCAGTTTGCGCGACAGGTCCCGCACCAGCCGCGGAAACCGCTGGAACACGTGCGAGACCGGCACCATGCGAACCCGCATCACCGCCCACTGCAGGTCCTCGGCGATCCGGTTGATCACGCCGTACTGGGCCTTGATCTGACGGGACAGGTCCCGCACCCCGAACTCCTGCTCGGCCCGGCGCGCCAGGAACGGAAGGCTGTTCTTCGCCACCACCAGCTCGCCCACGAGGTCCATGAGGGCGTCGATCCGCTCCTGGTCCACCTTGAGGTGCTTGAGCCGCCGGGGCTCGGCTGACGCCGCAGATCCCGGCCCCCCCCCGGCCGCAGGCACCGTTCGGGAAGGCGCCGAAGGGGGCTCTTCGGCCGGCTGGTGCGCCTCCGTTCCCCGAAGCGCGTCCCCGATCCTTTGGGCGAGCCCGGCCCCATCGCTTTCCCGCTCCACCGAGGCGGCCTCTTCGTCCCGCCCCAGCGCCCGCAGCGCCCGGGCCGCGACGATCCGGGCCGAGGCCACCGCGCCCTCCCGCACCTCCGGGTCCACGGTCTCCAGCAGGCGCGCCTGGCTCCGCAGGATCTCCCGCGCGGCGTGCACCCCCTCTTCGTCCCCGTCCGGCTCCGCTTCGACGGACGCCTCTCGCCCTGGGGCCGTTCCGACCTCGTCCGGCACCACGGCCACCTGCACCTGGTCCTCCACGTACCGGTAGTGTTCCCTCACCGCACCGGGTTCCGCCTTGGCCAGCACCCGGAACCTCAGGGCGCACCGGAACGGGTCCATCACCGAAGGGGAGGGCCACTCCCCCGCCGGCTCCACTCCGACCCACGCCCGCCCCGGGGTGTTGCGCACGGTGAGCAACGGGTCGTCTCCCCGGAAGAAACAGTTCTCGTCCGGCGTGTATTCCACGGCCACCAAGGGCACGCCTTCCTCGGCCGCCTCGCGCAGCAGCCCCTCGCACACACCCGGCGGGAGCCGGTCCACCCACGCCGGCCTCCTCCCGGCCGGGACGGCATCCGCGGTACGGGCTTCTTCCTCCCCGGCCGATCCGGCCTGGCCCAGCAGCCCCCTCAGCCGCCCACTCAGGGCGTCGGCCACCGCCGCGGCATCCGGGGAGAGGGCACCCGAGGCCTCCAGCTCGTCCACCCACTGGTTCACCTGGTCGAAACCCTCGAGCAGCAGGTCCACGAGATCCGGGTCCAGGACGAGCCGCCCGTCCCGCACAGCGTCCAGCACGTCCTCGGCCGCGTGCACCACCCGGGTCAGCGGAGCGGCCCCTTCGAACAGCCCCGACGAACCCTTGATCGTGTGGGCTGCTCGGAACACCGCGTTCACCCGCTCGGCGTCGGCCGGACCGTCCTCCAGGGCCAGCAGCCCCTGGGCGATCTCCTCCAGAAGGTCCCGCGCTTCGCTCACGAACTGTTCCAGCAGCGAGGTGCTCATCTCCGCCCACCTCCCACCAGCACCCGCACGCACGCCCTGAGCGCTTCGGGCCGCACGGGCTTGACGATGTAGTGGTTCGCCCCCGCGGCGAACGCCTGCGCCCGGTCCCCTTCACCGGCCTCGGTGCTGATCATCACCGCCGGCACCGCCCGAAGCTCGGGGTGAGTGCGCACCTCCCTCAGGAACCGGTACCCGTCCATCTTGGGCATGTTCACGTCCACCAGCAGCAGGTCGAACGCCCGGGTGAGGCATTTCTCCAACGCCTCGATCCCGTTCTCGGCCTCCTCGGCCTCGACCCCCATCTCCTCGATCACCTGCCGGTGGTACATCCGCACGGTGGGCGCGTCGTCCACGATCAGAACCCGTGGCATTGCCTCACTCCCTCCGGGGCCTCTGGTACACGATCGTGTCGCCGAACCGCCGTACCCGGAACAACGACGAGATCCGGCTCATGGACTCGGAATGCCCCAGGAACAAGAACCCCCCGGGGCGCATCGCGTCGTACAGGGCCTGGGCCGCCTGGCGCCGCGCCGCGTCGTCGAAGTAGATCAGCAGGTTCCGGCAGAACACCACGTCGAAGTGGCGAAACCGCTTGGTCTCGGCCGGGTTCATGAGGTTCACCCGGCAGAACGCCACGGCCTGGCGCAGGTCCTCGCAGATCCGGTATCGCCCGTCCTCCAGGGGCGTGAAGTACCGGCCCAGGACGAGGGGCGGCAGGTTCTGCACCGAGCGCCGCCCGAACACCCCTTCCCGCGCCCTTTCCAGCACCCGGGTGTCGATGTCCGACCCCACGATCTCCACGTCCACCGTCTCGATCGGCGGCCAGTGCTCCAGCAGGTAGATCCCGATCGAGTACGGCTCCTCCCCCGTGGAACACGGAATCGACCAGATCCGCACCGGGGACGCCGGGTCGTCCCTGTGTTCCAGAACCTCGTCCAGCACACCGTCCACCAGGCAATCCAACTGGTACTTTTCCCGGAAAAAATACGTCTCGTTCACGGTCATGCGGTTCACCAGCT
Organism: uncultured Thermodesulfobacteriota bacterium; assembly: GCA_964491375.1. Taxonomy (GTDB): domain Bacteria; phylum Desulfobacterota; class Deferrisomatia; order Deferrisomatales; family Deferrisomataceae; genus CAZBGL01. The sequence continues at coordinate 10,661 of CAZBGL010000235.1, forward strand.
CCTGGAACTCCTCCCCGGACGCCTGGAACCGCAAGAACGTGAAGTACGACCGGAAGTCCCGGTGGCCCGTGGCCTCCATCCGCTCCACGAGGCGCTTGTCCACGTAGTAGCGCTTGGAGTCGTCGAAGTAGATCCCGGTCTTCCGGTAGAAGTAGTCCCGGAACCGCTCGAACTCCCCCTGGGTGATCCGCACCTCCTCCGCTCGGCCGGCCGCCTCAGCCCGCATGCTCCCCCCGGGTCCCGATCCGCTGGGTCACTGCGTCCGCCACAAACCGGATGAAGGCGTCGTCCGAGAACCGGCGCTTGACCTGCTCGAGCACCGGCAACAGGTCCGGCCCCCCCACCTCGGCCGCCCGGTCCAGGGCGGTACCTACGACGTTGACGTGCGTCTCGGTCTCCAGCACCCGCCGCAGCCATCGCGGGGTCTGGGGGTGCGGCAGGCTTTTCAGAATGTCCAGGGCGAAAATCCGAACGTCCGGGTCCGGATCCCGGAGCAGCCGCTCCATGTGGGGAGCCACCTGCTCCGGAAGCGCCTGCAACACCTCCACCACGCCGTTGCGAAGCGCGGCATCCTCGCTGCGCAGGTGCGCCACCAGCCCCTCCACCACCTCGGGCGTGCCGATGGCGAGCAGGGAATCCAGCAGCGCCTCCCGAACCGCCGGGTCGGTCTCCCGCTCCAGCGCCCGGCACAGCTCCGGAACGCTGTCCGGATGGGCCGCCAGGTCCCTGGCGGCCCACCGCCGCACCCCCGGGTCCGGATCGCGGAGCTGCTGGAGGAGCCCCTCGCGGTCCCGGTTGTACTTCCGGGTGTATTGCCCGGTCGGTCGTCCTTGTTCTGCCGAGCGTTTCACCAAAGCCATCGGCCGTCTCCCGTGCCCCACGGTCCTCGTGGTCGTTGTAGTTGTAAGTTCATCCTGCGGCCACGGCGGTCCTGGAGGCATCCGTGCACCAGGCCACCAACTGTCCAGCGATCCGGTCTGCCGGAAGCACCACCTCGGCCCCCCCCCGTTCGATCAACTCCCGGGGCATCCCGAACACCACCGCCGTCTCCTCCGACTCGGCCACGGTCCGTCCCCCCCGCCGGCGCACTTCGGCCATCGCCTCGGCACCATCGTATCCCATTCCCGTGAGCTGGACTCCCACCAACCTCTCGGCCGGAAAATGCTCGAGAGCCGCCCACACCATCCGGTCCACACTCGGATGCCACAGGTACTGCGGATCCTCCGGCACGCTCAGGGCCACCACACGCCCCAGCCGCCTGCCCACCACGACGTCCGCGTCGCCGCGCCCGATCAAGACCATACCCGGCTCCAGGGGCGTCGGCCGGTCCACCTCCACGACCCGCAGGGAACACATGGAGTCCAGGCGCCGCGCAAACACCCGGGTGAAGCTCGCCGGCATGTGCTGCGCCACGAGCACCGGCCACGGGAAGTCCCCAGGGAGCCTGGGCAGGATCTCCTCCAAAGTACGGGGGCCCCCGGTGGACACCCCGATCAGCACCACACCGGGAAGCTCGGCCCGCCCCACTGCCGCGGCGGCCGGACGGGTCCGCCGGACCGGCCGCCTTTCCACCGCCGGCCGCGTGCGCTTCCCCCGGACTTTGGCCCGCGCCGCCGCCCGCACCTTGGCCACCAGCTCCGGGCCGATCTCCTTGATGTTCAGCGACACCGTGCCCCCCGGCTTGGGAATGTAGTCCACCGCCCCCAGCTCCAGCGCCTCGAACGTGGCCACCGCCCCCTTCTCGGTCAGCGACGACACCATCACCACCGGCCGGGGAAACTCGGTCATGATGTGCGCCAGACACGTCAGCCCGTCCATCACCGGCATGTTGATGTCCAGGGTCACCACGTCCGGGTCGTGCGCCTCGATCTGGCGCAGGGCGTCTTCGCCGTCGCGAGCCGTGACGACCCGAAGATCCGGCTCGGCCTCCAGAATCTGACGCAGATACCGCCGCATCAGCGCCGAGTCGTCCACCACGAGCACGGTGATCGACATCTCCCCTCCCCCTGGTCTCCTCTGCACCATGTTCACATCGCCCTCCCCCCCCCCCCCCGGCCGCCCAAGCCCCGCTTGCCCCCCCCCCCCCCCACCCCCCCCCCGCCCACCCCCCCCCCCGGG